>CAIOZS010000318.1 GCA_903862845.1 uncultured Thermoleophilia bacterium | reverse complement strand
TCAAGGACGAGGGCCTGCGCGAGTCCGTCAAGGTGATGGTCGGCGGCGCCCCCGTGACCCAGGCCTGGGCCGACGAGGTGGGCGCCGACGGCTACGGGGCCAATGCCGGCATGGCGGTGGAGCGGGCGAAGGGGCTGGTGGGCACGTGACCGCAGCCGCCTGCCCATGTACACCGGGAATCCGCTCGACTAGGGTGAGGCGACTGCCGCCTCATCGCACCAAGGGGGACTGAATGGCCAGCGACGGATCGATCTCCACGCCCGACCACGCGACGCACGCCCTGGGAGAAGAGCGCAAGAAGCTCAAGAAGGTGCTCACGCGCTTCGACCTGATCTGCTTCACCATCGCCGCCTTCATCAGCATCGACACGATCGCCGCGACCGCGGCCTACGGCGGCGGCCAGACCATCATCTGGATCCTGTTCGCGATGGTGCTCTACCTCATCCCGAGCGGGCTGATCGTCGCCGAGCTGGGCTCGACGTTCCCGGTCGAGGGCGGCCCGTACGTGTGGCCGCGCATGGCCTTCGGCCGGCTCCCCGGCGCTATCACCGCGACCTTCTACTGGATGTCGAACCCGACCTGGATCGGCGGCACGCTGGCAGGCACGGTCGTGGCCACCCTGGCCAGCGGCCTGATGCTCAATCGGAGCGGCGGATTCAGCACCTTCTGGAGCATCATCATCGGCCTCGCCGTAACGTGGGCGATCGTCGGCCTCTCCATCATTGAGGTGAAGTGGGGCCGCTGGACCGGCATCATCGGCACATTCGTGCGCGTCGCCCTGGTGGGCATCTTCCTGATCCTCGTGGTCTGGTTCATCATCGACAAAGGCAAGCCGGCGGGCACCATCGGCTGGGGCGATCTCAAGCCGAGCATCAGCGGCTTTCTCGCCGTCATCGGCCTCCTGCAGTTCCTCTTCGTGGGCTTCGAGCTCTCGAGCGGCGCATCCGAAGAGATGAAGCACCCGCAGCGCGACGTGCCGGCCATGATCATCCGCTCGGGTCTGTGGACCGCGGGCATCGTGCTGCTGATGATCGTGCCCATCCTGCTCGTCATCCCGCTGAGCGACGTGTCCAACGTGGCCGGGTTCGCCGACGCCTACAACTCCGTGAAGGGCGTGCTCGGCGGCGGCGCCGGCGCCATAGGCTGGCTCGCCGGCATCCTCATCATCCTCACCATCGTCAGCGCCGGCGGCGTCTGGCTGCAGGGCTCGGCGCGCGTGCAGGCCGTGGCCGGCCTCGACGGCTGCGCCCCGCGCATCCTCGGCAAGTTCTCCAAGTCGGGCACGCCGCTCGCCATGAACCTCATCTCGGCGATCATCGGCTCCGTGTTTGTGATCCTCGTGTTCACGCTCGCCAGCGGCAGTCTGGCCAACTTCTTCGCCGTGATGCTGGCCCTCGTGGTCTCGCTGACCTCCATGCAGTACGCCTTCATCATGCCGGCGGTCATCGTGCTGCGAAAGAAGTATCCGCACCACAAGCGCCCGTACCGCGTGCCCGGCGGCATGGTCGGCCTGTGGATCGCGGTCGTTGCCACCGAGATCATGATCGCCCTGACCACGGTCACCCTGCTCTGGCCGGGGCTGCTCGAGAAGCTCCTCGGCAAGCCGTTCTCCATCGTCGACTACTGGGGCACGTCGCGCGTGTTCTTCGAGACCGTGACCCTGGGATCGCTGGCGGCCATCGTCGTCATGGCCGTGGTCTTCTGGGCCGTCGGCAAGCGCAATCTCGCCAGCGGCCTGGTCGACGAGAGCGACCTTTTGTCCCTCGACAAGGAGGTCGCCGGGTCCGCGCCGGCGATGGCCACAATAGCTCCGGCGCCCGAGGAGGCATGAGCCTCCGCGGTCCGGGCGAGGAGTGAACCGATGACGCCGGGCAGCGGGGGCCCGCGGCGCCAGTCTGTCTCACCGCTGCGTTCGGACTTCACGGTGCGCTTCCACAGCGAGGCGCAGATCGAGCCGCTCCGCGAGGCGACGCTGGCGCTGCTCGAACGCACCGGCGTGAAGTACCAGTCGGCGAAGGCGCTCGCCATCCTGAAAAGGGCCGGCGCAAAGGTGGACGAGGGCTCCGACCTCGTGCGCCTGCCCCGCCGGCTGGTCGAGGAGGCGCTGGCGCTCGCCCCACGCAGCTTCGTACTGGGCTCGCGTGACGGCGCCGACGACCTCGACCTGACGTCGGGCTTCACCTACGGCACCACCGACGGCTGCGGCGTCGAGGTCGTGGACTGGCGCAGCGGCGCGCGGCGCGCCTCGACGAAGGCCGATCTCGCCGACATCACGCGCATGCAGGACTGCCTGGGCTCGATCTCGTTCTGGTGGCCCACGGTGAGCGCCGGCGACTGCGGCGAGACGGCCCAGCTCCACGAGATCGAGGCCGGCTGGAACAACACCACGAAACACCTGATGGGCATGGTGCAGGGCGAAAAGCTCGCCCGCCATGCCGTGGAGATGGCCGCCCTGGTGGCCGGCGGGGCCGAAGGGCTCCGCCGCCGGCCGCTCATGAGCGACCTCATCGGCACGGTGTCGCCGCTGGTCAACGACAAGGACGGCATCGAGGCCGGCCTCGTCTTCGCCGCGGCCGGCGTGCCCGTGTGCTACGTCACGATGCCGAATCTGGGCACCACGGCGCCGGCCACCAAGGCCGGCGCCTTCGTGGTCGGCGCCGCCGAGATCGTCAGCGCGGCGGTGCTCCACGAGCTCGCCGCGCCCGGCGCCCCCGTGTGGGGGTCGATCATGCAGATCTACGCCGACCCGCGCACGGCCCTCACCATGACCACGCCGCTCGACGACCGCTGCCGCTTCCTCGCGACGGAGCTGCTGCACTCGTTCGGCCTGCCGGCGCTGGGCCCCTTCGGCGGCACCGACGCCGAGCTCCCGGGGACCTGGCAGGCCGGCGTCGAGACCATGCTGCAGCTCCTCCAGGTCGCTCTGGACGGCTGCGAGACCTACACCGGCATCGGGCTCACGAACACCTACAACCTGTTCACTCCCGAGAACCTTGTGCTCGACGACGACCTCTACCACCGCGCGCGGCACGCGTTTCTCGACATACCGATGGACACGGAGTCGCTGGCCCTCGACGTGATCGACGCCGTGGGGCCCGGCGGGCACTTCCTCGCGCAGCCGCACACGCGGCGGCACATGCGCGACGCCGTGGTGCGCGCCGTGACCCAGGAGATCGACGCCGATGGCCAGCACTACCGCGACGCCGCGTCAGTCGCGCGCGAACGCGCCCTCGACATCCTGCAGCACTACGAGCCCGCGCCGCTCGCCGCGGACGTGCAGGCAGAGCTGCGGCGCATTGTCGGCCACGCCGACCGGGAGCTGCGCGGCTGACCCGGCGTCGCCAGGCGTCGCGGCCGAGCTACTCCAGCAGCATGCGGTCGACGGCGAACGCCTCGCCGGCGACCTCGTGGAACTTCTCGATGAGGTCGCCCACTTCGAGGGCGGCTTTCTGCCCCGCGTCGAGGTCGAGCATCACGCGGCCGGCGTGCATCATGATCAGGCGGTCGCCGTAGCGCAGGGCCAGCTCCATGTTGTGGGTGACCATCAGCGTCGTGAGCCCGCGCTCCGCGACGATCGCCGCCGTGAGCTGCATGATCGTCGCGGCGACCTTGGGGTCGAGCGCGGCAGTGTGCTCGTCGAGAAGCAGCAGGCTGGGTTCGGCGATGGTGGCCATGAGCAGCGACATCGCCTGGCGCTGCCCGCCGGAGAGCTTGTTGACGCCCGCCTTCAGGCGGTCCTCAAGGCCCATATGGAGGCGCGCGAGCTGCGCGCGCATGACGTCGCGGCGCCGGTTCGTGACGCCGCGCCGCAGACTGCTGCGCTTGGAGCGCAGCAGCGAGATGGCGAGGTTCTCCTCGATGGTCATCGAGGGGGCCGTGCCGGCGCGAGGATCCTGAAAGACCCGGCCGATCGTGCGGCTGCGCACGTGCTCGGCCTGCCTGGTCACGTCGCGCCCGTCGAGCACGATCTTGCCGGCGCTCACCGGGAACGTCCCGGCCACGGCGTTCAGCAGGGTCGACTTGCCCGAGCCGTTGGAGCCGATGATGCTGACGAACTGGCCGGCCGGCACCTCGAGGTCGATGCCGTTGAGGGCCACGACCTCGTTGGCCGTGGCCGGGAAGAAGACCTTGCGCAGTGCGCCGATGTCGAGAGTCGCGGGCGCGCTCACAGGCGCACCACCTTGCGACGCACGGTGGGGATGGAGAGCGCCACGACGACCAGCACGGCGGTCAGCAGCTTGAGATCGGTGGGCTGAATGCCCAGGCGAAGGCTGATGGCGATGAGGAACCTGTACACGATCGACCCGCCGATCACGCTGAACAGCACCCAGCTGATGCTGCGCATACCGAAGATCACCTCGCCCATGATGACCCCGGCCAGACCGGCGACGATGGTACCGATGCCCATGCCGACGTCGGCGAAGCCCTGCTGCTGGGCGACCAGGGAGCCCGTAAGCGCCACCAGCCCGTTGGCGATGGCGAGGCCGACGATGCGCGTGAAGTTCGTGTTGGTGCCCATGGCGCGGATCATCTGCTCGTTGTCGCCGGTGGCCAGCAGCGTGAGCCCGAACTCGGTGTGCAGCAGCCAATCGAGGAGGTACTTGACGACGATGGCGAGCGCCACAAGGACGAGCACCAGGTTCCAGCCGACCATGGTCAGCGACAAGAACGCGCCGAGCTTCTCGAAGATCGTCTCCACACCGAGCAGTGGGATGTTGCTGCGCCCCATGACGCGCAGATTCACGGTGTAGAGGGCGGTCATCGTGAGGATGCCGGCGAGCAGCTTGGGGCCGTAGTTGGTCGAGTCGCTCTCCCCCGACTTGAGCAGCAGGTGGAGAAACCCGGTGACCAGGCCGGCGCACATGCCCGCGCCCACGCCGGCCGCGGTGGCCAGGAGCGGCGAGTGGCCGCCGACGATCAGGGCGCCGGTGACGGCCGCGCCCAGCGGCAGGCTGCCGTCGACGGTGAGGTCGGGGAAGTCGAGCACTCTGAACGTGAGAAACACGCCGAGCACCATGAAGCAGTAGATGAGCCCCTGCTCGAGCGCGTTCGAAATGATCACTTGCACGTGGAACGTCCCCCCGTGGTCGGGGCCGGGGCCGCGTGCGCGGCCCCGGCCCCGTCTAGTCTATCGCGCCTGCGACCGTCGCGGGCGGCTTGCGTCAGTACGTGTTGGTGGCCTTGCTCACCAGGTCCGCCGGGAAGGTGACGCCTTGAGCCTTGGCCGCCTTCACGTTGATCGAGAGCTGCTCGTTCCCGGGCAGGTCCTTGGCGTAGATCACCGGAATGTCCGCGATGGCCGTGCCGCCGAGGATAAGGGCGGCCTGGTACCCGGCCTGCTTGCCCAGCTCCGCGTAGTTGGGGCCGTACCCGGCGGCGGCGCCGCGCTTGACGCTGTCGGGGTCGCCGGCATACAGCGGGATCTTGTTCTGCTGGCAGACCTTGACGATGGCCTCGATTGCCCCGACGGCGGTGTTGTCGCCGATGACCGTGATGGCGTCCACGCGTCCCACCAGGGACTGCGCCGCCGCCTGTACCTCAGACGACGTGCTCGCCGTCGCCTTGACCAGCGTAAGGCCGAGCGGCCCCACGGCGGCCTCGACCTGCTTGACGATGAACACGGAGTTGGACTCGCCGGAGTTGTAGACGATGCCGACGCTCTTGGCGTTCGGATTGATCTGCTTGACGAGCGCCAGAATAGGTTCGACGCTCATCTGGTCGCTCACGCCGGTGACGTTGGCGGTCGGCGCCGCGGGATCGGTCACGAGGCCGGCCGACACGGGGTCGGTGACGGCCGTGAACACGATGGGCGTGGTGGTGATGAGCTTGACCACGGCCTGCGTGGTCGGCGTGGCCACGCCGAGGATGAGGTCGAGCGGCTCACTGGCGAACTTCTGCGCGATGCTCGAAGCCGTCGCCATGTCGCCCTGCGCGTTCTGCTCGTCGTAGGTGACGTTGGTGAAGCCCTTCTCGACGAGCGCGTCCTTGAACCCCTGGACGGCGGCGTCGAGGGCCGGGTGGGTCACGATCTGGGTGATGCCGATCTTGTACGCCTTCGACGTGCCGCCGCTGGCGGTGGGGCTGCTGGAGCTGGAGCTGCTGGAGCTGCTGCCGCAGCCCGCGACGACGCCGGCGAGCGCGACGGCGGCGAGCAGCGTCGCGAACAGGGCTACCTTGAATGCGCGAGGCATTGTTCTCCTTTTCCCTATTGACCACGGACGAATGGGACATTCTAGTGCGGGCGGCGCGCGGCGCACAAGCCCCAGCCTCATCATTATTCAGCGTCTACGCGAGAAGCGGTGAGACGCGGAGGCCGAGACCGTGGTCACGGGCACAGAGTATTCCGCCGAGATGCATCGCTGAACGGCGGCGGCGGGCGCGCGGCGGATCT
>CAIOZS010000317.1 GCA_903862845.1 uncultured Thermoleophilia bacterium | reverse complement strand
GGCGAGGAACTCCGCGCAGGCCCTGCGCGTCTCGGCGAGCAGGCTGAGGTCGGCGACGAGCGCCGAGACACGGCGGTCGGCCTCGTCGCCGCCCAGCTCCGCCGCGGTGGCCCTGCATCGGGCGGGGCTGCGGCCGACGATGGCGACCTCCCAGCCCTCGTCGAGGAGCCTCTTTGCCGTGGCCTTGCCGATGCCGTCCGTGCCGCCGGTGATGAGAGCCACCCGTCGCTTCGTCATGATCGTGATCCTCTCAGGGTCATGGTTGGATCGGCCCCGGCGACTGCGCGCCCGGTGGCGCGCTCCCAGAAGCCGGCCATTTGCCGGAGCTCCTTCTCGCTGAACGCGGAAAGGAAGTGCTCACGCACGAAGGCGGCGTGCTCTGCGGCGGCTCGCTCGAACCGCCGGCGACCGTCGTCGGTCAGGCTTGCGTAGGCACCGCGGCGGTCCTCAGAGGCCTGCTCCCGCGTCAGGTAGCCGGTGCGCTTGAGGCGTTCCACGGCGCGGCTCATGCCGCTGCGCGTGAGGATGCTGCGCGCCGCCAGGTCCTGGATCCGCAGCCGACCAGCCGGCGAGGTGGCGAGGCGCAGCAGCACTTCGAACTCGACGTGGGAGAGGCCGAAACGCTCCCGCAGGTCCGCGTCGATGAGCGCCGACATCCTGCCGAACGTACCCAGCAGCCCGCCCCAGGCGGCGTGCTCGGTAGGGGTGAATGGGTCGTCCATGCCTGTCACTCCGTCTGGCTACTAGATGCGTGCGCACGCACTTACTTTCCGCGACGGGGATGCGTCAAACACCCGCCGGCCAAGAGCAGCCAAGCCGGGCGTGACCGCCCCACCAGCGCGCCTCATCTGCCGAGGCCTCCCAGCCTGCGAGGCGCATCGCCGCGAACCTCCGTCTGCACACGAGCGTCCTCCAAGTAGGAACATGGACGGCGCAGCCGTTTCCGGCGCGCTCGCACTTCGAAGGGGGAACGCCATGGCACTCAGAAACAGGTACGCGACTGCCGCACTACTCGCGGCTCTCGCACTGGCGCTTGTTACGCTCGCCGGTTGCGGGGAGGCCAGCACCACCCCGGCAGGCGCCGCCGCCGGCACCGTGACCGCCTCCGGCGCCGGCACCACTCAGGCCGTACCGGACACGGCCGAGATGTCCTTCGGCGTCACCACGATGTCGTCCAACGCCAAGTCGGCTCTCGACGAGGCCTCCAAGAGCGCCGAGCAGATCGCCTCCGCGGTCAAGAAGCAGGGCATCGCCGACGAGGATATCCAGACGCAAGACGTCAGCGTCTACCCGCAGACCGTCGACCAGGACGGCAAGCAGGTCATCACCGGCTACCAGGCGTCGCTCAACGTGCGGGTCAAGGTGCGCGACATCTCCAAGCTCGGCGAGATCATCTCGGCCGCAAACGCCGCCGGCGCCAACGACATCAGCGGGCCCACGTTCATCATCGACGATCCGGCGCCCGCCCGCGCCAAGGCGATCGGCGAGGCCGTGGCTGACGCTCGGAAGAGCGCCGAGGCGATGGCCAAGGCCGCCGGCAAGAGCGTCGGAGCGGTGCTGAGCATGAGCTCGAGCGATGTCGGCCTGGTGCCCGGCCAGATGTACAGCGCTTCCGATGTGGCCGGGGCGGCCAAGGCCGTGCCCATCGAGCCGGGTCAGCTCGACATCACCGCGAACGTGGTCGTGGTCTTCGAGCTCAAGTAGCCTTGCAGGGCAGAGGCGGGGTCGGCGCGCCGTTCCTCAAGACGCGTCGACCGGAGGGCGGCGGCTCGTTGGTCGGACCGGCAGTCCGCCTCGTCTGCGTCGTCCTCACGGACTTCGCCGTGCAACCCGTCTGCAAGCGGCGTCGGCGCGTTCAGGCCCGTCTGAGCTGGCGCGCCCTACTTGTTTCCCTCGTGGGCTGCTAGCTCAATTGGGAGAGCGCCGCCCTTGCGCGGCGGAGGTCAGGGATTCGAGCCCCCTGCGGTCCACCGGCCTCGGCTACTTGCCCACCGGGCAGCTCAGCTCGCACATCCGGCAGTACTTGACGCCGTACTGAGGTTCCCCGTCGCCCTTCGGCATCGCCAG
>CAIOZS010000316.1 GCA_903862845.1 uncultured Thermoleophilia bacterium | reverse complement strand
TTATCGTGAATCTGCAAGACAGCCGCCTCGACGATGTCGCTGCCGACGCCGGGCAGTGGCAAGCCGGAGAGCCTCGCCCCGCGCGGGCGTGCGCGGGAGCCCGGGTCGCCCCGAGCGCTCATGCGTCGCGCTGCGCCCGGGCGTGAGAGAATAGCGCCGCATGAAGCTGCCCGAGCGCCCGCTGCGCGTCACCATGGTGAACAAGTACTACTCCCCGCCGCACCTGGGCGGCGTGGAGACGGTCGTGCGCACCCTGTCGGAGGGCCTCGTGGAGCACGCCGGCGCAAGGGTGCGCGCTCTGGTCAGCAACGAGAGCGGCGCGCGCCTGGAGGAGACCATCGGCGGCGTCAGCGTGGTGCGCCTCCCGCGGCAGATGGCGCTGTCGTCGGCGCCGGTGGCCGCAGGCCTGCCCGGCGCGCTGCGCGATGAGCTGCGGCGCCGGGGGCCGTGCGGCCCCGAGCCGCCCGACGTCATCAACCTGCACGCTCCGTACCCGTGGGGCGAGCTCTCGTTTCTGCAGGCGAGCCCAGACGTGCCCAGCGTCGTCCTCTACCACAGCGACATCGTGCGTCAGCGGCTGCTGTTCCGTGCGTATCGCCCCTTCCTGGAGCAGTTTCTCGATAGAGTCGACCTCATCGTGACGTCCTCACCCAACATCGTCAGGAGCTCCGAGCTGCTCGCGCCGCGCGCCGAGAAATGCCGCGTCGTGCCCTTCGGCCTGCCGGCGCGGCGGCTCACGGCCACGCCCGCCGTTCTGCGGCGCGCGGCGGAGCTGCGCGCCGCCCACGCCGGGCGCCGGATCGTGCTCTTCGTCGGCCGGCTCGTGTACTACAAGGGCGTCGACGTGCTGGTGCGCGCCATGCTCGGCGTGGACGCCGACCTCGTGCTCATCGGGCGCGGCCCGCTCGAGGCCGAGCTGCGCGAGCTGGCCTGGGCGAGCGGCAGCGCCGCGCGCCTGACCTTCCTCGGCCCGCAGGACGACGACGAGCTTGCCGCCTGGTACCACGCCGCCGACGTGCTCTGCCTGCCGAGCGTGGCGCGCAGCGAAGCCTTCGGCCTGGTGCAGATCGAGGCGCACGCCGCGGGCACGCCGGTGGTGTCCACAAACCTTCCCACCGGCGTTCCGTACGCCAACCGTGACGGCGTCACCGGGTTCACGGTGCCGCCTGGCGACGAGGCCGCGCTCGCGGCGGCCCTCGCGCGCCTTCTCGGCGACGACGAGCTGCGCGCGCGGCTCGGCGCTCAGGCGCAGGCGCGCGCGCTGCGCGAGCTCACGGTCCCGCGCATGGTCGCGGGCACCCTCGACGTGTACGCAGAAGCCACGGCGAGGCACGCCGCGCGCGCCGCCGCGACCCCTCGCGGGCGCTGTTCCGCAAGGCGGAGGCGAGCGTAGGTGTCGCGCAACCGCTTCATCGTGCTCTCCATCGTCGTCGACGCCGCGCTCGTCAACGTCGGCTTCGTCTTCGCCTTCCTTCTGCGCTTCGAAGGCCGCCTGCCGTCGTTCAACTTCCAGGCCTACCTCGTGCTGGCGCCGCTGCTCACGCTGCTCTACGTCGGCGGCGCCTGGACCTACGGCCTCTACGACCCGGAGCGCGCCGACACCGCCTGGGCGGTCGCCCGCGGCGTCGTGGCGGCGGTGACCGTGGGCACGCTTCTCACCGCCGCCATCGCCTTCTTCGGCGGCGCGCGCACGGCTTCGTTCGCGCGCTCCGCGATCCTCTTCGCCTGGGCCTTCGACCTCGTGCTGCTCACGGGCTGGCGGCTCGCCTTTCTGCGCCTGGCGCGCGTGAGCTGGCCGGAGCAGCGCGTGCTCATCGTCGGTACGGGCACGGCCTCGGTGGAGCTCGCCCAGAAGGTATCGGAGCGCGACCGCTGGGGCTGGACGGTGACCGGCCTGATCGACGCGAGCACGGGCCCGGGTCACAAGCTGCCGGCCGAGGTTGGCGGCTTCCCGGTGCTCGGCGGTGCCCACGACGTGGCGCGCATCGCCGCCGAGCACCGCGCCAACCGCGTCATCGTCGTCAGCCCCATCGCCCTGCGCGAGCTCGTGGAGTCGCTGGTGCTCGCCGACGAGGCGAACGTGCGCGTCGACGTGGTGCCCGAGCTCTACGAGATCTTCATCGGCACCGTGGACGCCATCGTCGGCGACGTGCCGCTCATGGAGATCACGCACGCCACCGTGCCGCGCTACTACGCGGCCGCCAAGCGCGCGATCGACGTGCTGGTCGCCCTCGTCGCCCTTGTCGTCACCAGCCCCGTCCTTCTGGCGGCCGCCATCGCCGTCGTCGCCGGCGACGGCTTCCCGGTCTTCTTTTCACAAGAACGTGTCGGCAGGAGTCAGAGACCGTTTCGCATCTACAAGCTGCGCACCATGGTCAAGGATGCCGAGGAGGCCTGCGGCCCGGTGCTCGCCGCCGAGAACGACGCGCGCATCATCTCCGGGGGCCACTTCCTGCGCCGGTTTCGCATCGACGAGATCCCCCAGCTCGTCAACATCATCAAGGGTGAGATGAGCTTCGTGGGTCCGCGCCCCGAGCGGTCCTTCTTCGTCGACCAGTACGTCGCCGAGACGCCGGGCTACCGCGAGCGCTTCAACGTGAAGCCGGGAGTCACCGGTCTGGCCCAGGTCAGCGGCGGCTACGCGACCACGCCGGAGCGCAAGCTCAAGTACGATCTCATCTACATGTATCATCAGACCTTGGCCATGGACGCCCAGATCGTGGCCGAGACCCTGCGCGTGGTGCTCACCGGGCGCGGAGCCAGATAAGGGAGCGAGTGGTTGGCCAAGGTCGATAAGAACGCGCGCGCGGCGCGCCGGCAGGCGGCGCGCAAGAAGGCCACCCGCGAGCAGGCCGCCGGCAAGAAGGCGGCCGCCAAGCAGGCGCCGCCCGAGCAGGCGCCGGGCAGGCGGTCGCCGGGCACGCCGGCGCCCAAGCCTGCGGCGCGTTCGGCGGCGACCCCCGAGGCGCCCGCCGAGGCCATGAGCGCGACTCGCCGCGTCGCCTGGTGGGCGCTGGTCGCGATGGTCTTCCTCGTGCCCATCGCGATGGGCAATCTCACCTTCCTCGGCTTCCGCACGCCGTTCACCTACGACCAGTTCGACATCGTCAAGGTCTTCCTGCAGCGCGTGCTCGGCCTCGTCGCGCTCGGCGCCTGGGCGTGGGACCTGCTGCGGCGCGGGGGCAAGGTCCGCCGCACGCCCATCGACTGGCTCATCCTCGCCTTCCTCGTGTGGGTCGCGATCACCACCGTGACCTCGATCCATTGGCCGATCGCGCTGTTCGGCAAGCCACGGCGCTACGAGGGCTTGCTGTCGTTCGTGAACTACGCCCTCATCTACTTCCTCGTGCTCCAGTTTGCCGCGGACGCGGCGCGCGTGCGCACCCTGGCGCGGACGCTCTTCTTCGCCAGCCTGATCGTCGCCGGCTACGGCGTGCTGCAGTTCGTCGGCTGGGACCCCGTGCGCTGGGGCACGCTGCCTTTTGAGGCCAATCGTGCCTTCTCGACCTACGGCAACCCCGACCTGCTCGGAGGGTTCCTCATCATCTCGGTGACGGTGGCCCTGGGTCTCGCCCTCGCCGAGCGCAACCTCGCGTGGCGGCTCGTCTACTGGGCGGGCTTCGCT
>CAIOZS010000315.1 GCA_903862845.1 uncultured Thermoleophilia bacterium | reverse complement strand
GACCGGCGCTGTCGTTGACGCGTTTGAGGCCGTCGAGGTCGAAGCTCACGAGAGACAGGGGGCTGCCGTGACGGCGGGCCAGCGAGACCGCCTTCTCCAGAGACTGATAGAAGGAGCGTCGGTTGGCGAGGCCGGTGAGATCGTCGGTGGCGGCGATGCGCGTGATGGTGGCGTTGGCCTCTTTGAGCGCGGCGGCCTCGACTACCAGCTCATCGTTCAGGCGGGCCAGTTCCTCCTGCGCACGCTTGCCCTCGGTGATGTCGCGGAATGACCACACCCGTCCATTGATGACGCCATAACTTACCAGTGGACAGGAATAGCGCTCCACGATTCTGCCGTCCCTGAACAGGATCGTGTCGAGATCTACCGCGGACGATGCATACAGTGCCTGGACCTTCTGAAGGAATGCGTCAGGGTCGACCAATTGATCCAAGACGTGGGTCAGAAGGGCTTCGTCGCTGCCTGCCTCAATGAGGTCAGACGGCACGTGCCAGAGATCTGCGAATCGCCGGTTTGTCTTGATCACTCTTCCGGCATCGTCAATTGCCAGAATGCCATCGTCGGTGGATTCGAGGATCGCGCGGATCTGCATCTCCTGGAGCTGCAGCGCCTCCTCTGCCCGCCTGCGCTCGGTGATATCTCTTCCCTCGCCCAGTATGGATACGGGCTTGCCGCCGCCGTCCCGTATGACGCTGAACCTGCTTTCCAACCAGAATGTGCTGCCATCCTTGCGGTAGTACTCGAGCTCCAGCATGATGACGGGCTCGTAGCCCGGATCGGCCACGATCCGGGGTATCTCCTCAAGAAACACTGCCAGCGCCCCTTTGAGCGACTCTGGGGTGAGGTCCTTCTCCAGCGGCAGATCCCGCAGCTCCTGGGACGTGTAGCCGCGCAGCTTCTCCCCGGAGGGACTCTGGTAGGTGGTCCTGATGTCCATGTCCATCAGCCACACCAGGTCTGTCGTGTGCTCCGCCAGCAGGCGATACTTCTCTTCGCTCTCCCGCAGCGCCTCCTGCGTCCCTTTGCGCTCGGTCTGGTCGAGCATGACGGTGAGGACGTACAGATGCGCCTGGCTCCTGACGACCTCCATGAAGAAGAGGCCGTCGAGGACGGCGCCGTCTTTGCACCTGACCTTGAGCTCGCGATCGGCGACGCGGCCGTGCACCAGAAGCTGCTCGGCCAGCATGCCGTACTGTTCCGGCTCGATGAAGAGCCCCAGCTCCGCGCTGGTATGGCCGAGGACCTCCTCACGTGAGTACCCGAGCGCGCTCAGAAAGGCCTCGTTGACCTCGGTGAAGCAGCCTTCCGTCACGCTGTTCACCGTCATCGGGGCCGGGTTGCCGTGGAACAGGCGGTCGAACTTCTGCAGGGCCTCCTGCTCTTTGGTGAGGTCCTTGGAGACGCCGAAGACGCACTCGGCGCCGTTCCACCGGCCGAGCCACACGCGGGTCTCGACCGGGACCAGCGCCCCCGACTTGCTCTGCAGCAGCGCGGCGCTGCTCTCCCGTTCGCCTTTGAGCATGGCGGCGAACATCGCCTCGACCTCGCCGCGCTTCCCGGCGGGGTACAGGTCAAGCACCTGCGTCCCGCTGAGCTCATCGGCGCTGTAGCCCAGCCTGGCTGAGACGGCGGGGTTCGCATAGACGAGCGCGCCGTCGGGAGATGCCACCACGATCATGTCGTCGACGGTGTCGAAGAAGGCGCGGAAGTTCGCTTCGCTCTCGCGCAGCGCCTCCTCCGCCAGTTTGCGCGCGGTGACGTCGTTGAACGTCGCCCTGGAGGAGTCCGCCTCGCCGCCGTTGGTGCGCGGCGGCTGGCTCACGAGGTGCGCCCAGAAGTGGGCGGGAGCCGCTGCAGCGCCCGCCCCGGCTTCGGCGCCCGCCCCGGCGCGCCGCAGCCGCAGCTCGCAGGTCTGCGGCTCGCCGGTCTGCTTGAGCATGAGCTGGTGCCGGTAGAACACCTCCCGGTCCGGTGCGAAGATGAAGGTGCTGAACGGCCGTCCTACGATCTGCCGCCGCTCCACGCCCAGCAAGTGCGCGGCCGTGAAGTTGGCGTCGCCGACGATGTTCTTGTCGCTCAGGGTGAGGTAGCCCACCGGCGCCAGGTCGAAGAGCTCGAAGTACTTCGCCCGCGACGCTCCGAGCTCGAGCTGGGCGCGGAGCAGCTCCTCGTTCTGCATCTCGAGCTCGATCTGGTGGACGCGCAACTCATGGACGGCGCCGGCGATGTCCTTAGGCACGGGCGAGGCAGCAGCGGCGGCGGAGAGCCTGTCGAGGCGCTCCTCGGCTTGCCGGCGCAGGTCGACCATTGGGTCCGGCGCCGGCGCGTCCTCGCGCGCTGCTGCCGGCTTGAGCTTTCTGGTCGTCATCCCTGCCCCCACTGCCGCCGACGTGCGCCTGACCGTCAGGCTAGCCTAAATACTGTTCATTTAAAGGCAATGACCACGACCCTGACTTGCATCCGCGGCAGCGGCGGTGCGCCGCGGGGCCGCAGCGGGAAGTTGCTCATCTTGCGCTTCACGCCGCGCGGGTTGCGGCGGCCCCGGCTGCTGGCGACG
>CAIOZS010000314.1 GCA_903862845.1 uncultured Thermoleophilia bacterium | reverse complement strand
TGATGGGGTCCTCGGTTCGATTCCGAGCGTCGGCTCCACAAAAGCCCAGCAAACCGCCGCTTTCCTCTGCCGCCCTACCCTTGCCCGCCCTTGCCGATCATGCCGGTCTGCCAACACTGGCCGACATTCGGCCTGTGCGGCCCCGGTACATCCTTTCCACTGTGGCTCCGGCCACCGCGTTACACCTCTGCGGCTCCTGAAGTCGGCGCCAGCCCGCTCTCGAATGAGCCAGAAGCATCAAGCGACTGCCCAGAAACGCGCTGAGCGGGTGCAGGAACTGGAGAAGGCGAACGAAGTCGACGTACCTCTTTGGGAGAAAGAGGCCGCTGAATGCGCCGATGAGCAGAGCGAACGCAACGGAAGCGGGCAACTCCACAAGGCCGCCCGCGGCGACCATCATCCTCGATGCCATCTCGGCACCTCCCTGGACGATGGTCGCCGCACCAAACTGGTTCCACGTACCCCCTGGCGGGTTTCGACCTAGCGCTTCTCCCATGTCGCGCCGTTGGATGCGTGTGGCGCCCGCGAGGTCAGTGGACAGTGAAGTGGAGGGTCTTGCTCCAGGGGCCGTTGCCGGCGCCGTTGCTGGCCCGGACCTTCCAGCTGTCATCTTCGTACGTGCCCAGTTCCGACGTGCCAGGGAAGCCACACGAGTGCACGGTCGAGCCCGCCGGGAGCGTCACGGTCGTGGTGAGCGCCAACTCGCCGTTCACATAGATGCGCACCTCGTACCCGGTGGCGCCCTTGACCCTGCTCCACTTGCAGGTCGGTTGGGTGTTGGTGATGGTGCCCTTGGGTGTCTGGGCAGTGGGCCTCTCCGGCTTGGCGGTCTTGCCCAAGCGCTCGTGGCCGGCGGCCGAGGCGGGGCCGGCGAGCAGCATGGCGGCAACGAGCGCCAGCAAGAGCATCACCGTCGCTGCCCGCAACGGACGACCTCGCGCCGTACCGTAGGGTGTCCTCATGATGCGTCCCTCCTTCACTCGTTTCGGCGCGGCGGCGGTCGCCGCCTTGCCGTCACACCTCGCAACGCTCAACTGCCGCGGCGGCGCACCCTGCGCTCGTTGCCTCACGGCGTGAAGCTGGTGTGCTTACCTGCACCTGCTGGCCCTGCCAGGAGCCCGTGACGCTGATCACAAAAGTGAAGCCCTCTACGAGCATTGTCGGCAGCGGGCGGAGCAACCATGAGTCTGCGAGCGGAAGGCGCTGACTGGCCGTCCAGAGTTGACGCGATGGCTTCCGCTCCGGCGCGTCCCTGCCGCATAGGTCGTCCGCGGCCTCGTCGGCGCAACGATGGGCGGCGGGGTGGCAGAGCGGAGGGTGACAAAACGCAGGAGAGCCCGCCGAGCGTTCCAGCGGGCTCCCTGAACACGACGCTGCGAGCAGGTCGAGGTGCGCCTCGTCGGCGACACGGCGGAGATCTCGCAGGGCGGCCGGATCATCAAGTCGCACGCGGCGCGGCACGATCGCAGCAAGGAGCCCGGCGCCTTCTCGACACGAAAAGGACGTCCTCAACGCAGCGACGCTGCTGGCGACTCAAGCACCAAGGGTGTAACACAGGTGCTGGAGCCAACGCGTAACGCGGGTGGTGAGGCTTGACAGGCCTCAGATGGCCTCAGATGGCCTTGTTCTTGCCCCATCCCCGGATCCAGGCGGGCAGCCGTCGATGGGTCTGGCTACGAGACGTTGGCCTCTTGCGCGTGCCCGCCCACGATCTCGGGATGGCGCGGGCGGAGCGTGTTCGCGGCCGAGGATCGGCCGAAGGTGAGCTCCTCGCTGCGCCCGCACCCTTCGTACACGTTCAGCAAGTTCGCGCGGTCGGTCAAGTGCGCGCAGGCGCGTCCGAACGGGACGGTTGCGGCGAGGGCGGGGGTGAAGATGCGGCGGCGGGTGACAACGCCGACGGCCTCGTGGCGTGGGTGTACGGTTGCGGCGCCGATTCAAGTCCGCCACCGTCGGCGCCGACTAGCATTGGAGGAACAGGGTTCCTGCCCGCAGACCAGGGGCTGTGCGCTTTCGCAGCGTGCCCACCGTCTGCGCAGTCAGCTCAAGCGGGGCGACGCCCGGCGCGGCGCCCTCACAGGGAGGTACCACATGAGGCAGCCCAGGATGCTCACCGACAGGCCGCCCGCGCGGCGGCGCGCCTTCAGGCTTTTCGGCCTGGCGCTCGTCCTGCTCACCCTCGCCCTGGCGCTGCCCGCCGGCGCCGCCGCCGCCAGGCCGACGATCACGAGCTTCACTCCGCAACGGGGCCCGGTGGGCACCCTCGTCACCGTGACCGGCAGCGGCTTCACCGGCGCTCGCAGCGTCTTGCTGGGGTGGGTCGAGGCCGATTTCACCGTGCAGAGCGACGAGTCGATCGTGCTCACCGTGCCGGCCGGCGCCCGCCGCGGCCTGATCATCGTCACGACCCCGGAGGGCCAGGGCGGCAGCGCGGGATTCTTCGACGTGACCGTGGCGCCGGGGAGCATCACGGTCACTGCCCCCACGGGCACGGGAAGCTACGCGCAGGGCAGCAGCCTCGACGTGAGCTGGACGACCAGCAGCCCCGTCCACGACGGCGAGTTCGCCCTCGGGGTGCTCAGCCCCGCCGGCGGCTGGAACATCGGCAAGCTCGTGCCCTACGAGCCCCTCGTGAGATACTACCTTGAGGACCTCACCCTCGACGTGCCTCCGGGCAGCGGCTACATGGTGATGGTCGCCTGGCGGCCCGACGTCGGCAGCGGCCCCTGGGGCGCCTACGCCCTCAGCCCCGGCTCGTTCGCCGTGACCGACAACAGGGCGATCACCGCCTTCAGCTTCCAGGGCCTGACCCCGCCGGTGAGCGGCGTCATCAATCAAGCGGCGCATACGATCGCCCTCACCGTCCCCGCTGCCACGGACCTCCACGCTCTGGTTGCGACCTTCACGACGACCGGGGAGTCAGTGACGGTCGGCCCCTGGACCCAACTCAGCGGAGTGACGGCCAACGACTTCAGTAGCCCCGTCACCTACAAGGTCACCGCCGCCGACGCCTCGACCCAGAACTACACGGTCACGGTGGTCGGCCCCCTCCTCAAGATCGGCGTCACCGCCCCCACGGGCACGGGAAGCTACGCGCAGGGCAGCAGCCTCACGGTGAGCTGGACGGTCAGCAGCGCCGTCGCCGAGGGCGAGTTCGCCCTCGGGGTGCGCAGCCCCACCGGCGGCTGGCAGATCGGCAAGCTCGTGCCCGCCAGCGGCGCCGCGAGCTACGCCGCCGGCCTCACCCTCGACGTGCACCCGGGCAGCGGCTACAAGGTGATGGTCGCCTGGCGGCCCGTCG
>CAIOZS010000313.1 GCA_903862845.1 uncultured Thermoleophilia bacterium | reverse complement strand
GGACGACGCGAGGGGACGACGCATGCAGAGCAGCGCTACGCACACTCTGGCCCACCTGGTCGACCTCGCGCGCCTGCAACGCATGTGCGACGGCTTCGCCGCCGCCGGCGACATCGGCTTGGCCGTCCTCGACGTCGGCGGGACCGTGCTCGTGTCCGCCGGCTGGCAGGACATCTGCACGCAGTTCCACCGTGTCCACACGGACACGCTCAAGGCATGCCTCGAGAGCGACGCGCGCATCAACCGGCGCCTCATCGAGGGCCTGCACGGACCGGGAGCCCCCGAGCACTACGCCTACCGCTGCGCCAACGGTCTCTGGGACGTCGCCTTCCCTCTCGTCATCGCCGGCGAGCATCTCGGCAACCTCTTCACCGGCCAGTTCTTCTACGACGACGACGAGATCGACGTGGCCGCCTTCCGCGCGCGCGCCCGGCGCCTGGGCTTCGACGAGGCGGCCTACCTGGACGCGCTGGCGCGCGTGCCCGTCCTCGCGCACGAACGCGTGGCGCAGACCATCGGCTTTCTCGCCGACTTCGTCGGCATGCTCGGCGATCTCGGCCTGGGCGCGCTGCGGCAAGAGCAAGAGCGTGAGGCGCTGGCAGAGAGCGAGCTGCGCTACCGCAGCCTGTTTGAAGACAACCATGCCGTCATGCTGCTCATCGATCCGCGGAGCGGAGTCATCGTCGATGCCAATGCCGCCGCCTGCGCCTGGTACGGCTGGAGCCGCGCAGAGCTGCTCGCCATGCGCATCGAGCAGATCAACACCCTGCCTCGCGCGGAGGTCCGTGCGGAGATGGCGGCGGCGCGCGCGCGAAAGCAGGGAGTCTTCCACTTCAAGCACCGTCGCGCCGACGGCACGATCCGCGACGTGGACGTCTACAGCGGGCCCATCGAACTGCAGGGCAAGGCCCTGCTCTACTCGCTGGTCCACGACGTCACCGAGCGCACGCGGGCCGAGGTGGCGCTGCGCGAGAGCGAGGACAAGCACCGGACGATTCTCCAGACGGCCATGGACGGTTTCTGGCTCGTGGACGCGCAGGGGCGCCTGCTGGAGGTCAACGAAGCCTATTGCCGGATGAGCGGCTACAGCGCGCAGGAGCTCCTGACCATGGCCATCGGCGATCTGGCGACCGCCGAGACCGCCGCCGAGACCGCCGCCCGCATCGAGAAGATCAGGGTCCGCGGCGAGGACCGCTTCGAGTCCCGGCACCGGCGCAAGGACGGCACCGTCTTCGACGTCGAAGTCAGCGTCCAGTACCTGCCCGGCAGAGATGAAAGGATCACGGTCTTCTTGCGCGACATCACGGCGCGCAAGCAGGCGGAGTCGTATCGGGAGATGGGCCGGGAGATCCTGCAGATCCTGAACGAGCCGGCCGATCTGCAGGGTTCCATCCAGCGCTTGCTCGCCGCGGTGAAGACGAAGACCGGGCTTGACGCCGTGGGCATCCGCCTTCAGGACGGGGAGGACTTCCCGTACTACGCTCAAGCAGGCTTCTCCGCCGCTTTTCTGCGCACGGAGAGCTCGCTGCTCGAGCGCGGCGCCGACGGCGAGGCGCGCCGCGACGCCGGCGGCCGCGCCCGGCTTGAGTGTACCTGCGGCCTGGTCATCTCCGGCGAGACCGATCCGTCGAGTCCGCTGTGCACGCCGGGGGGCAGCTTCTGGTGCAACGATTCGTTCCCGCTGCTTGACCTGCCGCCCGATCAGGACCCCCGCCGCAGTCCGCGCAACCAGTGCATGCATCACGGCTATGCATCCATGGCCCTGGTGCCCATCCGCAGCGGCGACAGGATCGTCGGCCTGATCCACCTCGACGACCGGCGCAAGGGACGTTTCACCCTCGAGGCGGTTAAGCTCCTGGAAGACGTCGCCGCGCACCTCGGCGCGGCGCTCATGCGCAGGCAGGCGGAAGAGGCGCTGCGCGAGAGCGACGAGAAGTTCCGCTTCATCACGGACAGCGTCGGCGAGGTGGTCTGGACCCTGGATCCTGAGGCGCTCAGGTTCACTTCCGTCAGTCCTTCCGTGCAGAAGCTTCGTGGGTTCACGCCAGAGGAGGTCATGGCCGAGCCCATGGACGCGGCTCTGACGCCGCAGGGCTCAAAGCAGGCCAGAGCCCAGCTTGCTCGCAGCATCGAGCAGATGAGGGCGGGCAAGGGTCCGCCCGGGGTCACCGAGCCCCAAGAGATGGGACAGCCCTGCAAGGACGGCTCGACTGTATGGACTGAGGTCATCACGACCATCAGGCGTAGCGAGAAGACCGGCCGGCCCGAGGTGCTCGGTCTCACGCGTGACATCACCGCGCGCAAGCTGGCGGAGGACGAGCTGCGCGAGACCCGCGACTTCCTCGAGAACCTCTTGGGCTACGCCAACGCGCCGATCATCGTCTGGGACGCGGAGCTGCGCATCACGCGCTTCAACCACGCCTTCGAGGAGCTCACGGGGCGCAGCGCCGAGGAGGTCGTCGGCAAGCACCTCGAGCTGCTCTTTCCAGAGGACGAGCGGCGCGCCCAAGCCCTCGGGCTTGTGACCCGGGCCTCGGCCGGCGAGCGCTGGCAGGTCGTCGAGATTCCCATCCTGCGCGAGGGCGGCGAGGTGCGCACGGTGCTGTGGAACTCGGCGACCCTGTACGCGGGCGACGGCGCGACCCCGGTGGCCACCATCGCCCAAGGCCAGGACATCAGCGAGCGCAAACAGGCCGAGGAGGCGCTGGCCCGACTCAATGAGGAGCTTGTCGCCGAGGCCGCCGCGCTCGCCGAGGCCAACGTCACGATCACCCGCATCGCCGCCACGGATCATCTCACGGGCCTCGCCAACCGCCGCCGCTTCTACGAGTCGCTCGCGACGGCGGTCTCCCTGGCGCGCCGTCACGGCAGCCCTCTGGCGCTCGTGAGCCTCGACCTCGACGGCCTCAAGCGCGTCAACGACAGCGCCGGTCACGAGGCT
>CAIOZS010000312.1 GCA_903862845.1 uncultured Thermoleophilia bacterium | reverse complement strand
GCACGCAGCTTCGAGCTCAGCGACGAGGAGAGCCGCAAGATCGCCCTCTCCGATGAGGATCTTGCGGCGATCGCCGGAGGCGGCGGCTGCGGCTGGACGCACGAGTCGGAGGGGCACTGCGGCAGGACGCACGAGGGTGAGCACCCCTGCGGGCAGGGTCGGATACCCGGCAAGTACATCATTTAGGGTTGGCGGGTCGATATCCCTGCCGCAGCAAGGCGGGCACGGCGCCCTTGAGCGGGGCGTAGCCGGTTGCAGTGCGTGTGGCTCGGGCGCGGGCGGCGGCGCCGATCAGAGGCCGGCGCAGACCCGCGCCCGTCCCCGCGCCCGCGCACCCGGCGCCGGAAGAGCGATCACATGGCCTCGCGGAACGGAAAGCCTATCTTGGCGCGCCGCGCCTCCTTGTCCTCGATCAGTCTCAGATACGGCTCGAGCATCTCCCGGTGGCGTGCGTCGCGCTCGCGGATGCGCGCAAAACCCCCTGGCCCACCTTCCGCGAAGACGTACTGCTCCCGCTCGAACACGCCTCGCGGGGCCTTCTCTATCCGCGTGATCCCGTAGCGGCCGGGGTGGCGGAAAATCAAGGATCGCGGCTCGAGCAGAAACCGGTGAGGGATGAACGTCACCTGTTCGGAGGCGATGTAGCGCTCGATGAACGCGATCAGGGCGCGGATGTCCTCTTCGGTCTCCCCCGGGGTGTTGTACATGAGGTGGACGTGGTTGTTGATCCCTACGTCCACGGCGTGCGCGATCGTCTCGGACAGCTCCCGCACCGAGAACTCTTTGCCGAGAAGCCTGATGACCGGCTCGGAAGCCGACTCCACGCCCCAGAACAGGCTGAAGCATCCGGCCTGCTTCGCCGCCCGCAGCAGCTCCGCGTCGAAGCCCTTGATGCGGGCGTAGGCATACCAGGCGATCCCCGGCATTTCGTGCGTCAGCCGCGCGCAGAGCAGCGCAAGCTGGCGCGGGTCGTTGTTGACCGCCGAGTCGCAGAACATGAAGGCGGTCGAAGCGTGGGCGCCGGCCAGCGCCTTCAGCTCGCCGACGATCTTGTCGACCGGCTTGGTGGCGAATGGGTCCACCAGCCGACCTGTGCAGAAGCTGCAGCGCGAGGCGCAGCCTTTGGTGGTGCGGTAGGGCAGAAAGAGCGTGTCCTTGCCGGTGTGGGGGTGGTCGTAGCGGTATCGATCGATGGCGAGGTGCTCAAAATCGGGCGGCGCTTCATCAGCGGCCGGCCAATGACCAGGCCGGTTCTGAAGGCAGGCGTCCCCGGAGAGCGCTACGAGCCCCGGGATCTTCGCGAGGGGGATGTCCATGCCCAGCTCATGGCGGCGATAGAGCATGAGCAGGGCCGACTCACCGCTGCCTTTGACCCAGTAGTCGGCGATGCCGAACCGCGTCAGGGACTCCGTGCGGCGGATGGTGATGAAGGGTCCGCCAAAGACGATCACCGCCTCTTCATCGTGCTGCTTGATGGTTCGGGCCAGGAGCAGGCTCGCCCAGAACTGATGGTAGGCGACGATGGAGAAAGCATAGATCCTGGCGCCCGGCACGATCCGCTGCCAGAACCTGTGCGTGAAGGCGCAGAGCCCGGCATGAGCGTCGCGGCCCGCCAGAAAAGAGAAGTACTCTGCTTCGCTGAACGTCTGTTGCGCATCGTGATAGTCGATCAGGCCGGGCGCTTCGTAGAGGTACTCCATGAGGAAGTCGTGCTGCGCGACCGGCACGTGCTGCGCTCTGAGGAAGGCCGCGAGCACTCCCATCCCGTAAGGCAGGAACTTCGTCTTCAGGTAGCGCCTGCTGATGGCCGGGGGGTGGATGAGGACGAGCGGCCCCGGGGCGGCCCTATGCGGGTGCGCCGTAGAAACGGTAGAGCTCCCGCATCACGTCTTTGACGGTGTCCGCGGCAGGATGAAAGCTCTCCCTGCCCTCGGCGAAGACGGGCTGCTGGTGAATCATGCGATGGGTCGTGGCGATCTCCAGGGCCGGGAAGTACACGACGTTCGCGTGGCGCGCGGCCGCTTCGTCCGCGGCGGCTCTGAGCGTCGCCTTGGCGTTGCCGCAGGCGCTGATGACGTCGGCGTCCTCCCTGAAGGTCGTCCACAGGTGCACTGGGGACACCATGAGCACGACCGTGCAGGCGGGGTTGCGGCGGGCCATGACCGAGGCGATGTAGTCGAGGTTCTCCAGGTTCTCGCGGTAGCGGCTGACGCGAAAGCGGTAGCGGTCCATGTCGCCGCCTTCGGCCACGTAGGGACCCGCCGGCAGGCTGATCACCGCGCCGTCACGAGCGTCCTCCCAGATCTCCGTCATCTCGAGCGTGAGGATGAGGACGTCCGCCTCCTCGAGGATGCGGCGCGAGCACAGGCGATGCCTGGCGAAGTCCGTCTCCGCCTGCGCCAGAGTCGGGTACACGACGATCCTGCGGTAGGGGTCCTGCACCACCCCGCTGCGGGGCGCCACCCACCAGCGCAGATCCGGCTGCCACTCCTCGAAGGAGTAGCGGACTATCTGCCGCAAGCAGAAGGTGCTGTAGACGCGTTCCCAGGCCGCGCTGGCGTGCCGCGCGGCCCGGTGCTCCTGCTCGGCCGCGAGGAATCGATACCCGTCCGCGATGAGGGTATCCTTGATCTCTCTGGTGAAGCAGGAACCCATGGCCGCGATGCGGGTCTGCCGGGTGATCTTCAGCCCGGTGGATGCGGGGCGCGGATAGCGCCCGGCCGCAAGGGGATTGTCGTAGGCGCCGGGCCAGACCTGCCAAGGATGAAACTCACGCCCCGGGTAGACATCCGAATGTGCCATCGTTGGAGGATACCATCGCGAGCCGCGGGCCATGAAGATCTGCATCCTCACCCCTGCATTCCCGCCCGAGAGCTGGGGTGGGCTGGCACGCACGGCTGAGCGCGTGGCGCAGCATGCCAGCGCCTTGGGAGCGGACGTTCATGTGGCGGCCTTCTCGGTGGTCGCCGACCCGCTCGTGCTTCTGGATGAGAACCGCCGCACGACGCGCCGCGACGGGATCACCCTGCATCGTCTGCAGCTCGGGCGGTTCGAGTATCCTGAGGAGTACCGCGGATGGGGCGATTCTCCCCATACTCGCGCCATCAAGATGCTCTATCAGTCTCTTGAGATCCTGCATACGGCAGAGCGCTACGACCTCTTGCACGCCTTCTTTCTGTACCCGGCCGGCTACGTCGCCGGGCTCCTGGCCGGGCGCTACGGCATGCGATCGCTCGTCACGCTGGTCGGCAACGACGTGAAGCGGCACTTCTTTCAGCCTGAAGCCGTGGCCATGTGCAGGAGCGGCCTCGAGAACGCCGATCGCGTCGTGGCCTTGAGCCGGGAACTTCTCGACCTGGCCGATGCCCTGACTCCCGTCAAGAGCAAGGGGGAGGTCATCCACAACGCCGTGAGCATCCCCTCAGCGGCGTGGCGGGCACGCACTGCGCGCTCGGGTCCGTTTCGCCTCGGGAGTGGAGGCATCCTCAAGTACGCCAAGGGTCTGCCGTATCTTCTCAAGGCGGCGGCCGGCCTGCGCGAGAGGCACGACATCAGTGTGGAGCTCGTCGGCGAGGTGCGCGTCCACGAGCGCGACTCGCTGGAGCGCATGATCGCGCTCACCGGCGTCGGTGAGATCCTGAACCTGCGGCCGCCCGTGGCGCGCGAGGCGATGCCCGCGTGGCTCGACTCGCTTGACGCCTTCGTTCTGCCGTCGCTGTCGGAGGGCTGCCCGAACATCCTCATGGAGGCCATGGCCGGCGGGCTGCCGTGCGTGGCCAGCCGCGTGGGCGCCGTCGAGGACTTGATCGAAGACGGCGTCTCCGGTCTGCTGGTTCCGTATGGGAACGCGCAGGCCCTGCAGGCCGCGCTGGATGGGCTGATCACCATGCCCGATCAGGGGGCGGCCCTGGGAAGGGCCGCCCGCGAGCGCATGAGATCGTTCTCTGCGCAGCGCGAACAACGGGAATGGCAGGCGGTGTATCGCCGCTTCATGGGAGAGCGCTGAGGAGCGGGCGATCAGGTACCCGGAAGATCACTGGATCCGCTCTCTCGACGCGCCGCAGGCGCTGCGGCGCTACCTCGCTCAGCAGGGCACGGCCTACGGCCGCGTGAAGAACGGCTTCGCCCGGGAGCTGATCGGCGACCTGCGCGGCAAGAGCTTTCTCGACTACGGCTGCGGCGCGGGGCTCTTCGTCATCCATGCCGCCGAGGCGGGGGCGAGTGAGGTCATCGGCGTTGACGCGGAGGGCGCCGTGCTGGCCACCGCCCGCCTGTTCGCGGAGAGCCGGGGGGTCGCGGGCAGGTGCCGCTTTGTGCAAAGCGAGCGCTTCCCCGCGCGCTCCGGCGGCGGGCTCTTCGACGTCATCCTCATGAAGGATGTGCTCGAGCACGTCGACGACGACGAGGCCCTCTTGCGGCAGGCCGCCGCACATCTCAGACCGGATGGGGCGCTGATCGTCAGCACGCAGAACGCCCTGTCTCTGAACTACTTGACCCAGGGCGTCTATCACCGCCACGTGCTCGGCGACAAGGCCTGGTTCGGGTGGGATGAGACCCACCTGCGGTTCTACTCGTTCGTCAGCCTGACGAAGAAGCTGCAGCTTGCCGGTCTGCAGCCCTTGTGCTGGCGGGCGAACTACCTGATCCCCCACAGGTTCGCCCGTCGCACACCATCCGGCGTGAGGATCTGCCGCGTGGAGTGCCTGGCGAAGCCCGATCGCATCCTCGGCAGGTGCGTCCCCTTCAACCGGCTGGGGTGGAACATCATCGTCAGGGCGGGCGTGCGCCGCGGGCACGACCGCGCCGTCGCCGCGAGGCATGCGCCGCCGAGCGCGACCGCGTCCGTCGAGCGGGGTCGCTGATGAAGGTCGGGTTCGTCTTTCACAAGGATCCCTCGCTGCAGCCGGACGGCATCGACACCATCCGCCTGCACGCCCTCACCGGAGGCCTGAGGGAGCGCGGTCTTGCCGTGGAGATCATCGCCCCGGTAGACGGGCACACCATCACTGCCGCCGGGGTCCCGGTGCATCCGCTCGCGCACCTCGGCGTGGCCGGGTACGACGTCGTCAAGACCTGCTATCACTTCTCCATCGAGCTCATCGGTACGTTCGACGGACCCGTCGTGTCGCGGATCGTGCGGGTCGTGGATGAGAAGGCTCCCGCGCGGGATGCAGCCTGGCGGCACACGCTCATGCGCTGCCAGGACGTGATCGCGGCGCGCGCCCGCGTGGTCGTCTTCGACAACCGGGAGAACCAGCAGCGCTGGCATGCCGTGTACGGCGCCCAGGCCCCCACCATGCTCGTCCCTACCGGATGCCCGTCCGTGATCCCCCGCAGCGGCGCGAGCCCGTACGAAGAGGGCGAGACGGTGGTGCTCTTTCTCGGCAGCCTGTGCGCTCCCCGCATGGTACCCATGCTGAACAGGCTGGCCGAAGCGCTCCAGGGCGTCGCCCGTATTCACCACGTCGGTCGCAGCAAGCTCCATCTCTACGATGACGGCGGCGCTGATGGGAAGGCCGAGGAGCTGGCGCCGCTGGTCGTCCGCCATGGCGAGATGCCCGAGGCGCGCATCTGGGACTACATCGGGCATGCCCGGATCGGCCTGGCCCTGGCTCCGGGTCCATACTCCTTCGACAATGATCTCGCGAAGATCTACAGCTACCTGCGCGGCGGTCTGCCGGTGCTCGCAGAAGAGCGCATCGTGAACAACGATCTGCTCAGGGCGACGGGCAGCGGCGGCGTCTTTGCCTACGATGACATCGATGACGCCGCCGCAAGAGCGCGCCTTCTTCTGGAAAGGCCGCCGGGCGTCACCAGGCAGCAGGTCATGGACTACATGGTCCGCGAACACGCGTGGGAGCGACGGGTCGACCGCTACTACCAGCTCCTTACCTGTCTTCAAGCCGGAGGGCAAAAGCCGCAGCCATGTTGCTGACCACCTGCGGATAGACGGTCATGATGTGTCGCATGTCGTCGAAATCGATCGCGTAGAGCTCGATGAACTCCGACGTGACAACAAAGGCTTCTTGTGAAGCATGGCTCGTGAACAGCGGCATCTCTCCGATCACGGCGCCGCCCGCCAAAGTCCTGAGCATCATCTGATCCGGCTTCCCGTAGTGGCGGAAGACGTCGACCGTGCCGCTGATGATGCAGTAGAGAGAGTGGACCTCGTCCCCTTCACCGACGATCACTGAGCCTGCCCTGTAGAACTTCTGCTGCACGGTCGAGGCGATCGCCTCCATGGCGCGGATGCTGACGCCGTCAAAGAGGGTCGACTTTGTGAGGGCGTTGATATCGAAGACTGTTTCGGGCAAGAAGGCATCTCCTTGAGTGATTCTTCTCATGGCATAGGCCGCTGCTTCACGTACGTGCTCGCTGGCATCGTCGACAAGCCGCTGCACGGTAGGGAGGCCGACGTCATCCGCGGCCCGCTCGCCGATGACAAACGCGGCCAGCATCCGCGTCGTCGGATCGGGGCTGGTTCCCAGGAAGGACGCGACGTGGCTGAGACCCATCGGCTCCCTCAGGACGATGTAGCTCTTGCCCCGTTCGATCTTCTCCGTCACGGGGACGTCATCGAGCAGCAACAAGACGAGGCGCGCGATCTCGAGCGGAAGCGTGTTTTCGAGCAGCTCGATGGCCACGGCCGCCTCACCGGTGTGGAGCGATTCCAGGATCAGCCGCGTGTCACCGAGGTGCTGCAGCGTGGCGGCGTGGAGGATGAGCCGCAGGGACTCGTCGTTGTCCTGACGCAGATGGTCTTTGAGCATGTCGAGGCTCATGCAGGACGGCTCCGCTTCAAGGCACGCGATGATCTGCAGGCGCTGATACGCCTTGGCCGTTTCGTGGCGCACGAAGGCCAGCGGCACGCACTTGTTGCCCGAGAGCCCCATCGCCTCGAGGATGCCCTGCTGCACCAGCGCCGGGGCATCGAGCAGCGCGACTTCGAGAAACGGCTGAAAACGGTCGACGTAGCCCGCCAGTGCCTCGACGGCAGCCCGGCGCACGATGTCCAGGTCATCCAGCCTGTCGATCAAAGGATTGAGACCCCTGGCATCCGGATTGCCGGCAAAGGAGCCCGCCGCCTGCGCCCGGATCCGTGCGTCGGGGTCATCGAGGAGCGCGAGCGCCTTCTCCGGATCCGCGGCCAGCTCGTCTCTCAAGAGCAGAGCACTTTCTCTGGCCGCACTCTCGGGGCGCCCGTCTGTGCGGGGGGCACCGGGCGCCGCGGCCGACTCCGCCTCGCGGCCCTCGTAGTCGATGGCGCGATCCGTGAGGACCTGTCTCAGCCCCGTGGTGAACCGCTTCCTGAAGCGGTTGGTCTCGTAGATCCAGAATAGGGCGAACACCACGCCGACGTAGGCCAGATCGTGCGCAGAAAGGACCTTCTGCAGAAGCACCATGGCCAGGGCGCTCAGAATGACGGCGCCGTTGACGACGGTCCCTCCGGTGAACACCCTGCTCCATTTGATCAACCGTCGCGGCACGGCATCGAAGAGGATCTTGTTGATCGGTCCGGCAATGGCCCGTTGAATGAAGATCACGGAGAACTGGCCATAGGCGGCGACGAAGATGCCGAAAGATGCGGCCAACCCCGCGAACACGACGGCGAAGTTCAGAGGATGAACGAACGCGGCTCTTGCCAATCCGACCTTGGCATAGAACCTCCCCACGGCGAACAGGAGCACGAAGGTGACCAGCGTGGTCGCCCCGCGAAAGACGCCGAGAAACGTGAGGAGCGCCTGCTGAGACCCGAAGGCGGCGTGGGCGATGACGAAAAACTGGTAGGTGAAGACGGGCAGGAGGATGCTGGGGTAGAAGGCGTTGGCGGTCAGGTATCTGATGATGGGGTACTTCCTGAGCAGAGAGAGGATCTCGGCGGGGCGCTTGTTCGTCTCGTCGTCCAGCGCCGTTCGCCGTCCCGTTCGGGGGACGAAAGCCGAGGCGGTGATCAGCAGGCCGGCCCCGATGCAGGCATACGCCACGGCCGCGATTGCCAGCGGCGAGTCGGGGCCGGCGAGCCCTGCGAGCGGGGCGACCAGAAAGCTCCCCACGGCTGTCCCCAGCACCTGCCCGGCCATGAGCAGCGGGAAGAGCCGTTCCCCCTGGCGCACGTCGAAGAGAGTCCCGGCGATGCTCCACAGGTAGACGAGAAAGAACGAGTCCTGGAGGTTCAGGAGCTGGTAGAGAATGGGGTAGGCCAAGCCTGAACCTCTGAGCACCAGGCCGAACATGGCGCCGGTGAGCAGCGCGGAGCCGATCATGAACCAGGCGACCAGCGGGCAGTCCGGCGGCTTGCCGAGAAACCCGATGAACCAGAAGACGGCGATCGTGATGACGCCGTTGATCAGCAGCATGAGTGGGATGCGCTGCGGCCCGCTATGCTCCACGAAAGCGGCGTCGACGTAGGTGCGAAAGATGGCCATGAAGAGGAAGATGAGAATGAAGAACGACAGCATCCAGAAGAAGGGGCGGCGTTCGCGTTCCCGGATCCGCAGCATCTTGGGGAAGAAGTGACGCACCGTCCTATTCACGAGAGGGCCCCGGGGTGAGCACCATACATCGCATTCTCTTCTACACGCACGATTCCGTGGGCGTGGGGCACGTCTTTCGGGCGCGGGCCATCATCACGGGCCTGCGGCGCCGGCGGCCGGGTATCGACTTCCTGGTGCTGTCGGGGACCTCCGTGCCGCACATCCTTATGCGGGAGGGGATCGAGGTCATCAAGCTGCCCGGTGTGGAGAAGGTGATGACTGGCGCTGACCAGCAGTACAGGGCCCGCCATGTGAGGAGCCTGCCGCTGGCGAGCATCATGCGGCTGCGCCGGGGGATCATCGCCGAATCATATCGCTGGTTTCGGCCGGACGTGCTCATGGTCGAGCATTACGTGGGCGGGCTTCTGGACGAGATGGTGCCGGTGCTTCAGAGCAACGCCCGTGGGGATCGAGGAGGCGCCTGCGTCAAGGTGGCGCTCTCCCGGGGGATCACGGGCGCGCATCGCGAGGTCTTCACCGTCGCCGGCTCGCGGCCCGCCGAGACCATCCTGAAGTACTACGATCGGCTCTACTGCTTCGATGACGAGGCGACGGTGAATCAGGATGGCCGGTACGGCGGACTTCCCGCCGAGACTGTGGCCAAGGTAGCCTGCCTCGGCAGGATTGCGGACATGTGCCCGGATGAGCTGGCGGAGAGGGGCGCCGTCTGCACGCGCTTCAGTCTCACCAGGAAGCCCATCATCCTCTTCGCTCTGTCGCGTCATGGGGACGTTGCCGGGCTGTGCATCCGTTTCCTGGAAGCGTTTGCGCGCCTCGGCCTGGACGGGCGTCACCAGGTGGTTTTCGTCATCGACCCCTACCTGGGAAGAGAGGTGGTGGAGACGATCCGGCGGCATCCCCTGGCGGCCGGCGTCCGGTTTCTTCCCTTCTTCTATCCTCTCGCCGACATCATGCACGCCTCTGACCTCGTGGTCTGCCGGGCCGGGTACAACACGGTCAACGAGCTGCTCCTCACGGGGGTGAAAGCCGTCGTCATCCCCGAGCGTCACCCGAGCGGTGAGCAGGAAAGCCGGGCGGCAGGCATCCCCCGCGACAACATCACCGTGATGCCGGAGGAGGTGGCGCTGCGCGCGCCGCCGGACGCTGCGCTGAAGGATCTCATCGCCCGCGAGCCCGTGTCACTGCGCTTCGCTTTCGACAAGTACGCGATCGGCAGGCGCATCATCGCGGACCTGGAGGACGATCTGCCCTTGCGTCGCGGTTCTTCCGGGCAACTGTCTCTTCGATCTCCCGGGAAAGCTCCCGAAAGCGCGCGGGGGCCAGGTTCATGCTGAAGCAGTTCAGCGGGCTCTGGTGGCCGAAGAGCGAAGGGCTGTGACGCGCGGGGATCAGGCCCAGGCTGCGGCACAGGTCGAAGGCTTCTGTGCCCGGGTAGGGGGTGAAGATGCTGTAGATGACCTTCTCGCAGGCGATTCTCTCGATGACCTCGTGTGTCTGCCGCAGGGTCTCTTCCGTCTCCCAGGGGAACCCGGCCATGAAGAACGCCTGCAGGCCGAGGCCCTGGCTGGTGATGAGCCGGCCGGCCGCCAGCGCCTCGTCGATGGTGAAGCCTTTGCGGATCTTCTTGAGGATGCCGTTGTCGCCGGACTCTATGCCGAGCTGGACGCTGCGGCAGCCGGCGCGTTTCATGAGGGCGATGTTCTTCTCGTTGACCAGCTTCACATGGATCTCGCAGCTCCAGGAGATCCCCGGGGCCGCGCTTTCCAGGGCGTGGCAGAGCGCAGCCAGATAGGCGCTGTTGACGCCGAAGGTATCGTCGTCGAAATGGAAGGACTCGACGCCCATGTCGCGGAGCAGGCCGATCTCCTGCGCGACGTGTTGCGGCGCGCGAAAGCGCACGCCTCTGCCCCACACCTCCCGGGAGCCGCAGAAGAGGCAGCTCATCGGGCACCCGCGCGTGGCCATGAGAAACCCGAAGGCCTGCATGGGGTAGTCCGCGTAGCCCATCAGCGTCTCCGCGACATGGCGGCTGGGGAACCCCAGGGCATCGAGGTCCTTGAGGGGCTCGCGCCGGGGCGTGCCGATACGGTCCCCGCCGCGGCGCACGAACAGCCCGGGCAGCCGCTCCAGGGGAGCGCCCCTTTCGAGGGCGCGCAGCAGCTCTACCAGGGTCGTTTCGCCTTCGCCGCACACGCACGCGTCGATGGCGGGGTCGGCGAGCATCTCACCGGCGGTGGCGGAAGGGTGCGGGCCGCCGACCACGACGACTGTCTGTGGGTCCAGCTCTTTCGCCAGCCAGGCGATCCGGCCGGCGGCCTCCAGCGTCGATGACTTGACGGAGATCCCCACTACGGTGGGCCGGTAGTCCGCGAGGACGGCGCGGATGGAGCGCCAGATATCGGCCGCGGGGTCCTCGAGGCTGTCCCTGAAGTGAGCGAAGCCGGCTCCCGTGAGGTAGGTGATGTCGAAGGGCTCGCTCCACGGGGCGAAGTCGGCGTTGAAGACCTTGACCTGCCAGTCTGTGTTCTCCACTGCGGCTTGGGCGAGATACGCGAGGGACAGGGGGTGTCTTACCAGGGCGTAGTCGCCCCCATAGAGCCTGTAGAAGGGCGGCTCGATGAGGAGCAGGCGCCTTTCGCTGCGGATGCCGGCGGGGCGCGTCACCGGCGGGTGAGGAGCCCGTGCCCCGTCATGCCGCCGCTCCGCAGCCAGGAGACGGCGCCGTCCTTCACCGTGTAGACAACATTGTGCGGATGCCGGATCGCCAGGGCCTGCTGAGGCTCGAGGCAGAGGAGTATCCTCAGCAGGACGTGATTGACGCCCGCATGGCCCACCACCAGCACGTCTTCATACGGGAGAGACGTGACCGTGGCAAGTGCTTCGCGCACGCGTGGCTCTGCGGCCGCGCAGCTCTCCCCTCCCGGCGGAGCGTCGGTCCAGGTGGGGCGCAGCGCCCGGCCTTTCGGCAGGACCGCCCTGCGCGGCAGGCCTTCCCATGCCCCGGAAGAGAGCTCCGCGAGCGTGCCCACGATGAGCAGCGGCCACCCCGAGGCCGCAGCGAACAGCTCGGCGGTTGCCGCCGCCCGTGCCAGAGGTGAGGTACAGATGACGCCCGTGCCTGCATACGCTATGTTCGCCGCCAGGTCCTCGCTGGTCGTGCGGCCGCGGCCGGTGAGCGGGGAGTCGCGGCGCCCGAGAATGATGCCGTCCCGATTGGCGAGCGTCTGGGCATGACGGGCTACGAGGACTCTCATGCTTCTTGCGCTGCCTGGCCGCTGACGATCATGGCCACAGGCTATCGCAGAAGTGGGGCAACGTGCCGTATCCGCCGCTGAGCATCAGTGCATGAACGCCACGGGACTGACCGAGACCGATGTGCGCTTCGACGAGGTAGGGCAGCGGACGCTCGTCGCCGAGTCGCTGACGCGTTTGGAGCCGGACGGCCCGCTTGGCGCGGACCGCCGTCCCGACGCGGACGGCCACCCCGACGCGGACGGTCGGCCCGGCGCGGACCGCCGGCGTCTGAGCTTCGCCGCCGCGCTCGCAGGCGCCCCGCTGGCAGGGAGCGACCAGCTCACGGTGCGGGCGCACAATCGCTCGGCGACGGCCTTGCTGGTGGAGATCGTCCTCTGCGCCGCCGAGGGGGCGGGAGGGGGGGCGACACTTTGTCTCTTCTCCGGTGGCCGTGAGGTGCTCCTACCTGGCGAGGAGCGAGACATCAAGTTCCCCGTGGAAGCCTTCGGCTTCTACGGCCGCGAGCGGGACTGGCGGAACGTCGGCCGCCTCGAGGTCGTCTTCAAGAAGGAGAAGGGGGACAGCGGCGCCGAGCCGATCGATGTCACCCTGGGCGCCGTGCACGCCGAGCGGCGCATTGTGCCCCCGGGTCCGCGGCTGACGTGCGTCGGGCTCACCCGCAGGCTCCGCGAGAAGACAGATGCGTTCGGGCCACCCCCGAGCGGGCCCCCGGACCTGTCCCTGGCGGCGCCGTGCGCTCACTTCTTCCCCGAGGACCGGGCGGACGACGTCCTGGCCGGTACCATCATGGGCCAGAAGCTCACGTTTCCCATCGCCTGGGGCTTCAGCCCCGACGGCTCGCACGAGTGGACCCACTTCCTCAACCGGCACCACTTTCTGCGGCCGGTGCTGCAGGCCTTTCTGGATACGGGAGAAAGGGCGTATGCGGCCTTCATCGAGGACGTCATGTGCCGCTGGATCACGCAGAACCCGGTGCCGCTGGGGTCCAACGGCGGCGCAGGACCGGCGTGGGAGACGCTGTCTGCGGCGTGGCGTCTCAGGGAATGGCTCGGGGTCTGGAGGGCCGACCGGGCGACCCCGTTTCTGAGCAGCCACGCCCGGCTGGTCATCCTGAGGTCTCTCTGGGAGCACTGCCGTCACCTCAGGGATCACCAGGGCCATCCCAACAACTGGATCATCCTGGAAGCGGGCGCGCTGGCTCTGGCCGGGATGTACTTGACCGAGCTCCGGGAGGCCTCCTTGTGGCTCGAGGAGGGTCTCGCCCGGCTGCAGCGCGAGAGCGCCCGGCAGTTCCTGCCGGGCGGCGCTCATTTCGAGCTCTCGCCCTTCTACCATGCCCACTGCCTCTTCGTCCTGCTCGAAGTCAGGAAGGCGGCGACCGGCTTGGGGGCGAGGCTGCCCGCCGGGTTCGACGGGCCGCTGAGAAGAGCCGCCGACTATCTGGGCGCCCTGTGCCGGCCGGACTTCACGTGGCCTGCTCTCAACGACAGCGGCGGAGTGGCCGGCGACTACGCCGCGGTCATGCGGCTGGCCGCTGAGGTCTTCCGCAGGGATGACTTTCGCTGGATAGGGACCAAAGGCGCTGCAGGGAAAGCGCCCCGCCGGCGGGTGCGCGTGTTCGCCTCCGCGGGCATCGCCGTGATGCGCACGGGCTATGCCTCGGATTCCCACTTCGTGCTCTTCCGGGCCGGCCCTCCCGGGGCCTTCCACTGCCACGCCGACGTCCTCTCTCTGGACGTCGGCATGGCCGGCGTGCCCTGCCTGGTCGACCCCGGCATCAGCGCTTATGCTCCCGGCCCGCTTACTGACTACTATCGCTCGGGCGCCGCCCACAACATGATCCTCATCGACGGGCGGGGACCGGTGCGCGCGGGGCTTGCCTGTGAACAGCGAGTCCGGCTCGCCGGGGGCACGGTCCTCGCTCGCGTCGGCGGCAGGGGATGCACCATCAGCGGCGCGTGTCACGAGTACGAAGGCAAGACCAGCGGCGCACCGGCCCTGGTTGTGACCCGGGAGATCGCCCTGTGCGAGCGCACCGGCCTGGCCGTGCGCGACACCGTCGCGGGGGCCGGCCGCCATCGCATCACAGTCTGCTGGCAGTTTGCCCCGGGCCGCGTGACCTATGCCCCGGAGACGGGCAGCGCCGTGTACGAGAACGAACGCGGCACGCGCATCTCCCTCGTGGCGCTGCCGCCGGAGGGGCTCGTGCCCGAGGTCGCCCTCTTCCACGGCGCTCTCGAGCCTGTCCGCGGCTGGGTGTCCTCTCAGGGACGGGATCTCCCCGCGCCGTACCTGCAGTACGCGTTCGCGGCGACATTGCCGCTCACTCTGAGCTGGGAGCTCCACTCCGTGAAGTAGCAGCGCGCTGCGCCTCCCGGTTGGCCGCGTCGAGGCTTTCGAGACCGCCGCAGTCGACCGCTTGGCGTTCGGCGCGCAGCGGCGACTCCGTCAAGAAACGGTACGCGCATGCTTGCTCCACAGGCTCGCGGGGCATGACAAACGGGGTTATGCTTTTCCCCACGGGGGCGATGGGATTGGGGGGATCTCAACCCCCAAGAGGGCTGAGGAGCAGGGACGACATGAGGGGCATGGAGATGTGGACAGCTGAGCGCACTCCGGCCGATCTGTTTCATCTCCTTCTGAAGGTGCTGCCCGGGCAGCGGCGCCTCATGCTGCTCGCGATCACCGACATCGCCGGCGGCGCCTGATGGCCGACGCCCGAAGCCCGCGCAAGAAGAAGGCCGCGCGGGACGCGGCCGGGGAGCTGCGCCGGCCGGACGCGGCCGACGAACTGCGCGGCCGTGCCGAGGAGCGCCTCGACGGGCTGTCTGCCGCGGCCATGAGCGCGCCCGAGGATCTCGCTGCTGCCGTCCACGAGCTGCGCGTGCACCAGATCGAGCTCGAGATGCAAAACGAGGAGCTGCGCCGCGCTCAGCTCGAGGCGGAGGCGCTGCGCGAGAAGTACGCCGAGCTCTTCCGCCTGGCGCCGGTGGGCTACTTCACGTCGACCGACAAAGGCATCGTCGAAGACGTCAACGGCACGGCTGCACGGCTGCTGGGCGTGAGGCGGGAAACACTCAAGGGGCAGCCGTTCAGCGCCTTCGTCTTCGCGGCGGACCGGGACGCGTACTACCGGTACCGCGCGCTGCTCAAGCAGACCAGGACGCCGCGGGGCTGCGATCTGCGCCTCCAGCCTGTGGGCGCCGAGCCCTTCTGGGCGCACCTCGACGGGCGCCCACAGGGCGCCGTTGACGGCGAGCAACCTCGGTACCGCCTGACCTTCACCGACGTCCACGAGAGAATCCTGGCGGAGGAGGCGCTGCGCGAGAGCGAAGAGAAGTACCGCATCGTCGCCGACAACACCTACGACTGGGAGTGGTGGACGGCGCCCGACGGCAGCTACCTCTACATCTCTCCGGGGTGCGAACGCGTCACCGGCCACTCAGCGCCCGAGTTCGTGGCAGATCCAGGCCTTTTGCTGGCCATCGCCCACCCGGACGATCGCGACCGCCTTCGCGATCACCTCACCTCAGGCGCCACGGACGAATCCGCGGAGGATGAGCTCGTGTTCCGCATTCGCACCCCCGCCGGGGACGAGCGCGTGGTCGACCACCGGTGCAGGACCGTGCACGACGCTGGCGGCGCCTACCTTGGCCGGCGCGCCAGCAACCGCGACATCACCGCGCGCCGGCGGGCCGTACACCAGCTCGAAGAAAGGGCGAAGGAGCTGCAAGCACTCTACGGTCTGGCCGAGATCGCCGAGCGGCAAGGCCTCACCCTCGATGAGCTGTATCAGGAGCTCACGGACATCCTCCCGGCGAGCTGGCAATACCCGCGGGTCGCCTGCGCCCGGACGGTGATCGGGGACCGCGAGCTGCGCACGAAGGACTTCACGGAGTCCGCCTGGATGCAATCCGCCCCGGTCACGGTGAAGGGATCAGTGGTGGGGAGGCTCGAGGTTGGGTACCGCGAGGAGATGCCCAATGAGGACGAGGGGCCGTTCCTGAAAGAAGAGAGGCAGCTCATCGATGCGCTCGCCGAGCGCCTGGGACGCATCATCGAGCGCAAGCAGGCGGAGGAGGATGTTAGGCAGCGCAACCAGCAGCTGGCTCGCCTGAACGCCGATCTGGTGGACGAGACCGCCGCCCTCGCCGAGGCCAACGCCACGATCACGCGCGTCGCCGCCACCGACGATCTCACCGGCCTCGCCAACCGCCGCCGCTTCTACGAGTCGCTCGCGACGGCGGTCTCCCTGGCGCGCCGTCACGGCAGCCCTCTGGCGCTCGTGAGCCTCGACCTCGACGGCCTCAAGCGCGTCAACGACAGCGCCGGTCACGAGGCT
>CAIOZS010000311.1 GCA_903862845.1 uncultured Thermoleophilia bacterium | reverse complement strand
GGTGATGAAGCCGCCCCACTCCTTCATCTTGCGATAGAAGTTGCGCTTGTCGAGGCGCTCGCCCCAGATCACCTCGTAGACGTGCAAGAGCTCGGCGAGCGTGAACTCAGTTGGCACGAACAGCGTGGCGAGCGCCGTGTCCTCGAGGCGGCGGCGCACCTCCGCCGCGGCGTCGCGCACGATCTGCTGGTGGTCGAAGGCCAGGGCCACGCGCTCGGTGAGCACGTCGGCGGCCGGGCGCCACGCCGCCTCGGCGGCGTCGCCCCCGGCTTGCGGCTCCGGCAGGTCGGGCCCGATCGCGAGAAAGGCGACCGTGGCGACCTCCTGCCCCGGGCGCGGGTCTCGCCCCCGTCGCCAGTAGGCGCGGAGCTGCTCGAGGTGGATCTCGTGCGGCGGCGCGGTGGCCGCGGAGTGCATCCCGAGGCCGGTCTCCTCCCTCAGCTCGCGCTGCGCGGCGCGCTCGAGGTTGGCGTCGAGGTCGGCACGCACGAAGCCCCCGGGCAGCGCCCACATTCCCTCATAGGGGTACTGCCCGCGACGCACGAGCAGCACCTGCAGGGCGTCGCCTCTCACCGTGAACACGGCGAGGTCGACGCTGACCGCGAAGCGCGGGACGGCGTTCGCGTCGTGGGAGTGTTCATCTGACATGTTGGTGTCAGTCTAACAACACGCCGGCGAAGCGGCAAGACTGAACGGCCAGGAGAGCCGGGCCATGATCGAGATTCTTCACTGAAACCCTTGACACGGCACTGCAGAGTCAGTATAGTTAGTGTCAGATATGCACTAATCAAAGAGGAGGCGTCACCAGCATGGATCCCGGCAGGCCCTCGAAGGCTCTCGCGAAGCGCGAAGCGTCCGCAGCCATCCCGGCTGCGCGGCGGGCCATCGCGCACGGCCACAGGAGGCCAGCCATGAAGCAGTCCATTTCCACCGGTGACGTCGTCGTCCTCAAGGACGGACGTTGCGGCCAGGTGACCCTGGCGGCGCAGAACGGAGCTTTGCTCCGCGTGCGTCTCAACAACACCCCCGCGGGCACGCAGGTGACGTGCGAGGCCCGCGAGGCGTGGCTCATCGGCTCCTGGTGGAACAGCGAGGAGATGCGCGCCGCCTTCTCTTCGGGGCGGCGCCAGAGGCGCCGCACTCATCTCACTCGCGGCGCCGGCCACAACGGTCCGCGGCGACCGGCAAGGAGGGACGCATGAACTGTCAGCGCTGTGATAACCCGGTCTCCATTCTCGCGCCGCTGTGCCCGGTGTGCGGCGCCGATCCCGTGATCGGCTGCGACTGGCTGGCGACCTCCGCCCTGCGCGTCGATGCGCAGGGCGCGGCCGTGCTGCCTCACGGTGACGATCTCGGGGCGGCCTCCATGTTCGACCTGGCCAACGCCCTGCAGTACCACGCCACCGGCATCGTCGAGGCCGAAGCGCTGGCCGTAGCGGTGCACGATCGCTGGCAGCAGGGCGGGGAGGACCTCAAGGCCGGCGTGTGGAGGGAAGGCGAAGATGCCCTCGAAGACGCCGAGCAGCGTCAGAGCGAGGCGGTGCACGCCGGGTACGAAGAGGCCTGCAACCTGCTCCTCGACTGTCTGCCGGGCTTTCTGGCGGTCGCCGGCGCGATCCATGCGGCGCTCGAGAGCGGCCAGACCTCCGTTGAGGAGTTTGAGAGCGACTACTCCCCGGCGGTCTGGACTTTGCGTGAGTACCACGCCTACCTGGGGCTCGCCTACGAGGCTCAGGTGGACCAGGTCTTCAAGGCACGCCTCCGCACCCTGCGCAGCCGCCGGGGAGACGCCGAGCAAGACCTCTTCGAGGCCGCCGACGGCAGCTTCACGCTGAGCTACGACTGGGTGGCGCTTTCGCCGATCTCCGCCGAGGAAACCGGCATCCTTGGCGCGCTCACCGAGGTGTACGGAGGCCATGAGGGCTCCTTCGGTGAGCTGGCGCTCGCGCTCCTCCCCGCAGTGTGGCGCGGCTGGCTGGACGAAGCCCTGGCGCCCCGCGCCTACCTGCTCGTCTTCGTGCGCCCCGACCCCCTCGAAGGCATCGCTTGCGACGACTCCGATTGGGAGGGCGAGCGCGCCGGCGCCTGTGCCCACTACGGCGAGTGGCTGGGCGGGCCCGAGCATGCTTTGGGCCACGTGTGGCCGGCCACCATCTGCGGGCTGTCGGCCGTGCGCCACCAGTCCTTCGGGGCTCATGACGATGGCACCCCGGTCCTCATCGACTACGCCTGGGTCAAAGGACCGCGGCACCTGTATTCCATCTTCGCGAGCGTCCCCGAGCAGCGCCACGAGCTGGTGCGCGCCGTGCATGGCGCCTTCGCCGGGTTCGCGGCGGCCGGCGGCGCCGCGGCGCGAGGCGCCGGGCCGGCCGCCGCCGGACCGGCGGAAGAGCTCGGCGTGGCACCGGCCGACGGCAGCAGCAACCAGACGGGAGAGGAGGAGCGATGAGCGGCGGCAGACGCAACCGGGTCAACGACCTCCTGGAGGCTTTCAGCCTCGGCGACGGCTGCGCCACCTTCCTCGCCTACATGGTCATCCTGGTGGCGTTCGTCGTCTGCGTCTTCGCCCTGTGGGTGCTGTTCACGACGCCGTCTCCGCCGCCGCTCAAGTGGGACTCGTCTCTGGCCACGCAGTTCCCCGGTAACGAGCTGTGGACGCCTGTCCGATGAACGAGACGCGCACCATCGTCCTCTCGGACGCCCACGGCTACCCGCAGATGATCGCGGAGGCTCTCGAGCACGCCGGGTTCGAGCCCGGGGTCGACCGGCTGATCTACGCCGGCGACTTCCTCGACCGGGGGGACCGCCCTGAGGAGTGCCTCAGCCTGCTCGAGGACGCCGGCGCCGAGATGCTCTGGGGCAACCACGAGGTCGCGATCCTCCTCAACCATACGATCTCCCCGCAAGATCGCGAGAGCCTCGAGTTTTGGGAGCGCCTCCTGCAGCGCTTCGAGGCCGGCGCCTGGCAGCTCGTGACCTCCGTGGGCGACGTGCTCGTGAGTCATGCCGGCATCTCCGCCGAGTACAGCCGCGACTTCGCGCTCGTGGGCTTCAGCCCGCGGGCACTCGCTGCCCGGATCAACGAGGACTTCCGCGAGGCGGTGTGGAGGGAGACGGCCGATGAGTGGCGGGGCGAGCCCTGTCGCGTGCTGGACGAGCGCGGGCCGCTGTGGCTACGTGCGCTCGAGGAGGGCCCCGGAGGGATGCTCCCCGGGGTCATTCAGGTAGCCGGGCACACGGTACCCGCCGGCCGCGTCGTCGGGGAGCTGCGCGAGGCGGGATTCCACCTCGTCGACCCCGGCGCCGCGCGGGCGTGGGGGGCGAGCGACCTTCCGCCCTGCCGCTACGCGGTGATCAGGGCCGGCGCGGTGACTGTGTTCGACGATTTCTCCTCTTCAACGAGCGCCTCGCCGGCCACATCGATATCGGCGGGCTGGTCGGAGACTGAGGCAGTGAGTGTCACCCGGCCGCGCGATCGTCATCCTTGTGCCGCGCGGCGGCCCTCGCTACGCTCCATGACGGCATGAACGATACCCCCGAGCACAACGGCGGCGAGGTCGTCCTCTTCGAGTCTCCTGACGGTGAGGTGCACCTCGACGTGCGCCTCGAGCACGAGTCGATCTGGCTCACGCAGAAGCAGATGGCCGAGCTGTTCGGTCGTGGACGATCGGTGATAACCCGTCACATCCAGCGGGCGTTGGCCGACGACGAGCTCTCGCCCGAAAGCAATGTGCAGAAAGTGCACATTGCTTCTTCCGATAAGCCGCTGACTCTCTACAGCCTCGACGCCGTCATCTCCATAGGGTACCGCGTCAACTCCGCGCGCGGCACGCAGTTCCGCATCTGGGCGACGCGGACTCTGCGCGAGCACCTCCTGCGTGGCTATACGCTGAGCGAGACGCGCCTGCGCGAGAGGGGCTTCGGCGAGATCGAGCAGGCCATCAGCCTGCTTGCCGGCACGCTCACGCGCCACGAGCTCGTCAGCGGCGAGGGCGCCGCGGTGCTCGACGTCGTGCAGCACTACACGCACAGCTCGCCGCGATCCTCGGCGCCATCGAGCAGACCTTCGACGGGCGGCCGCTCTATCCGTCGGTGCAGCTACGCGACGCGAACCTGCTGTACTTCGTCATCAAGGACCACCCGTTCTCCGACGGCAACAAGCGCATCGGCGCGCTGCTGTTCCTGGAGTACCTCGCCCGCAACCAGCTCCTCGCGCGCGCCGACGGCTCGCAGCGTCTCGCCGACAACGCGATGGTCGCCCTGGCGCTGCTCATCGCCGAGAGCGAGCCGGGGCAGAGGGACCTCATGACCCGCCTCATCATGAGCCTGCTGGAGGGCGACGACTGAAACGGGCCTGGCCCGCAGGGAGTCGGGGGTCCCGGCGGTCCGTGCACTATCGGGGGAACAGCGCGGCTCAGCGGAGCCGCCGGCCCGGGAGGCGCGCGTCATGAGGAAGTCGAGGCTGGTGCCGGTCGCGTTCGCTGCGCTGCTCTGCGCGCTCCTCCCGGCCGTCCCGGCAGCCGCCGCGGCCCCGGCCGACTCCACGCCTCCCGCGACGACGTGCCAGGCGCCGTCTGGCTGGCAGCGCGCGCCCTTCACGGTGCGCTTCGCGGCCTCCGACGCCGAGTCGGGCGTGGCCGCCACCTGGGCGGCCCTCGACGACGGCCCCGCGCTCGAGGTGGGCGGTGCGGCGGGCGCCGCAATCGACATCCCGGCGCCCGCCGATCACGCTTTCGACGGCGTGCACACGCTGAGCTACTACTCCAGCGACGTCGCCGGCAACAGTGAGGCCGCGCACACCATCGCGGTGAAGGTCGACACCACGGGTCCGGCCACAGCGGTCAAGGCGGCGGTCGGCTATGTGAGCCGTGCCGTCACGCTGAGGTATCGCGTGGCCGATGAGCTCAGTCCCAAGGCGTCTGCGGTGACGCTCGTCGTGACTGACGGCGCCGGCCAAGCCGTTTCGAGCCTCTCTCTGGGCAGCAGGCGCACGGGTACCTGGTACGGCGCGCGCTGGACGCCCCCGGCGGCGGGCGTCTTTCGCTACAGCGTCGCCGCCCAGGACCTTGCCGGCAACGGAGAGGCCGCGGCGGGCAGCGCCACGATCGACGTCGAGCGCCTGGCCACCGTGACCATCGGGAGCTCGTATCTGGGGCGAGCGATCACCGTGACCCAGTTCGGCGCGGGCAGCCGTCGCCTGCTCATCGTGGGGGGCGTGCACGGCAACGAGTCGGGGACGGCCGTGGCCGGGCAGTTCACGGCTTACCTGCTGGCGCACCCCGCGGCGCTGCCGTCCGGGGCGCGCATCGACGTCATCGCCTGTGCCAATCCGGACGGGTACGCGCGCCACCTGCGCGGCAACGCCAGAAACGTCGATCTCAACCGCAACCTGCCGACGGCGAACTGGAGGCGCAAGCTCAGTGCCTTGAACGAGCCGGGGGGCTCCGATCTGACCGGGGGCGCTGCCCCGGGTTCGGAGCCCGAGACCAAGGCGCTGCTGGCCTATCTGCGCGGCGGTTTCTCCGTCGTCGTGAGCCTGCACTCGCGGGCCGGCATCCTCGACTGCGCCGGCCCGGGTGCTCTTGCCCTCGGGCGGCGCCTGTCGGTGCTCTGCGGTCTGCCGCTGAGCAAGCTCTGGTACGACCCGTACATCACCGGCTCGCTCGGTCGCTACGTGCCCGAGCGCTACCACGTCCCGATCGTCACCGTCGAGCTGGCGAGCGCCAGGCTCGGCTCCGGGATGCGCGCCGCGCTGCTGGCGGCGGCCGAGTGAAGCTGCCGGCCGGCGAGCGCATCCCGGCGACGCGGCCTCCGCGTGCGGCTTGGTCAAGCCTCGCGCATCCCGGATGCCGGTTGGCGGGGCGCACCTGAGTGAATGCCGAGAGCCGCACTCCGCCTGCCCGTTAGCACGTCACGTGAACGATGGCGAAGACGTCCTTCGCGGCGAGGTCGCCCAGCAGCTGCAGCGCCTCCGCGGTGGGCGCCGCGACGATCTCGACGCCGCGCCTCTCGGCTTCTTTCCAGACGTCCGGCATCATCGGCAGACTGCCGGACTCCCCGGTGCCGACGATCAGTCGCGTGCCGCCCCACGGGATCCTCTCCTCGCCCGAGAGCGGCGTGTGACCATACTGATCGCGGCACGCCTTCGATGCCTTCTTGTCCCGTTTGCTCACCCTGCCCGCGTCGATCACGATGTCGTGGGTGTAGCGCTTGCCTTCGACCTCGATCTCTCCGAACGCTATCCAGCGTGCGTTCACTTGCACCCTCCTTCTTCCGGCACGCGGCCCCCGGCGGAGAAGCGGACCCGAGCAGACGCGCCAAGACGGCATGCTCGACGGCATGCTCATGTGAGAAGACATACCCTGCCTTCCCGGAGGGGTAGCCTCCTACGCTCGGGGGTGCGCGCACGCCGGTCGGCGGCAGGCCCGACCACGGCGGCGCACCGCGGCCGGCCGTCAACGCACGCAGCGGCGTGCACGCCGGGCCGCATGCCGCCGCGGCAGAGCGGGCTCCCCCCCGGGGACGTTCGCCGGATCGGCGCGCCGGCGTACACTTGCTGCGATGCGCGTCGCGCGAACAGCGAACGTTGGGACACTGTGATAGAGCCTTCTGCATCGCTGCGCAAGCTCCTCGGGGCGCTTCAAGGCCGGCGCCTGGGCGAGGTGCCCTGGGCGCCGCTGAGCAGACCGCTCGCGGAATCCCGTGTGGCCCTCGTGGCCGGCTCGGTGTGCCTTGTGCACGGCGAACCGCACGAGTACCCCGGGATCGAGATCGGCGACCCCTGCCTCCGCGAGATCGCCGGCGGCGCCGACGCCGGCGACGTGCCGGTGCGCTCGCGGGGCCGCGCCGGCGACGGCGCGGCCGACCTCGAGCGCACCATGGCCCTTGCGCTCGACGGCCTGCGCGTGGCCGTGGCCGAGGGCCGCCTCGGCGAGCTCGCTCGCCGCCACCTGGCCCTGTGCGGCCCCACGGCGGCCACCGGCGACGCCGTCCGCAAGACGGCTCTTCAGGCGGCCGAGCTGCTGACCACCGACCAGGTGGATGTCGCTCTCCTCGTGCCCACCTGACCGCTGTGCAGCCAGTCCGTGGGGCTGGTGGCGCTAGAGCTGGAGCGTGCCGGTATCTCGACGGTGGCGCTCCAGCTGCTGCACGCGGCGGTCGCCGAAGTGCGCCCGCCGCGCTCGCTGTGGGTCCCGTTCCGGGATGGCTGCGCGCTGGGCGCGCCTGATGACCGGCGGTACCGCCGCGCGGTCCTCGAAGCGGCATTCGCGATGCTCGAGGATGCCGGCCTCACAGCTCCGGCTCTGCGCGATCTCTGCACTCGCGACTGAGCCGGCTCCGGGACGCGCGCTGCCCGCGCGGATGCGGTCGAGCGCCTCCGCGAGGCCAGCGGCATGCGGTCGATGTCGTGCAGCATGTCGAGCCCGAACGGACCGCGGCGGAAGGTCCTGAGGTCGGCCGGTTCGTCATGCCGCAGCGGCACGCCGGACGCGTTCTGCCGTCCCGCGGCGCACTTGGCGCCGCTGCGGAGCTGTCGTCCTCGGTGTCCACGACGCCGACGCCGGGGGCTTCGAAGCCGGTCGCGGCCACGCTGCGAAAGCCCTCGTCGGCGAGGAGCGCGCGCAGGGCCCCCCAGCGCGCCGGGTTGCCGCGCTCCCCCGCCGGACGGTAGGCTCGCGCGCGGTCGTCCGAGCTGCGCCGCAGCGGCGCTCTCTTGACGTGCATCTCGAGGAGAGGCTGTGACCGTGGCGCAGAGCAAGCTGATCATGTTCGATTTCGATGGCGTCATCGCCGACTCCCTCGCCGATCAGAGTCGCGCCTTCGTGGAGACCCTTCGGGCGCGCGGCTTCGACGATCTGGCGACGCGCGCCCAGTTCCTCGACTTCACCGAGGTCAACTGGTTCGCGGCGCTGGTCGCCGCGGGCGTTCCTGCGGACGTCCGCGAGGAGCTCGAGGACGCCTTCGGCGCGGCCCCCAGCCCGGAGCTCTTTCCCGGGATGGCCGCGGTCATCGAGCGCCTTGCCGGGGCCCATCCTGTGGTCGTCATCACGTCGAGCCGCACGAGCGTTGTCGAAGGCATCCTCGCGGAGCGCGGCGTGCGCGGCGTCGGCGAGGTCCTGGGCGGCGAGCAGGAGGCCAGCAAGACGCGCAAGATCCGCGCCGTGCGCCGGCGCTTCGGCGAGGCGCTGCCGGCCTGGTACGTCTGCGACACCGTCGGCGACGTCCTCGAGGCCCGGGAGGCGGGGGCCGCCACGGTCGGCGTCGCCTGGGGCTGGCATGGCGCCGAGCGCCTGCGCCGCGTCAAGCCCGATCACATGGTTCACTCCCCCAGCGACCTGCTCGATCTGTTTTAGCGCCGGAGCCGGAGCGGTGACGGCCGTCCATGCCCGGACGGATCGCCCGCGATTCCCGAGCTACGCGCAGCGCAGTATGCTTCAGTGGCGATCGAGGGTCTCTGCCGCATTCATGCCTTGAGTCTGCGTGAGTGCCGGCCATCACCAACGGGAGGCGAGGGGCATGAAGAAGATAGGCATCATCATCTGCGACCGCTATCACTCGTGCGCCGGCGGCAAATGCCTGCGCGCGATGCGTAGCCGGGACGGCGCCTTCGCCAGGTACAAAGACGAAGAGGTCGAGCTGGTCGGCTTCACCACCTGTGGCGGATGCCCGGGCGGCAACGTGGAGCACGCCCCTGCGGAGATGAAGAAGAACGGCGCCGAGGTGATCCACCTGGCGACCGGTCTGGTGGTCGGCTATCCGCCCTGCCCCAGCATCGATGCCTTCAGCGACTTCCTGCCTACCAAGTACGGCCTGGACGTCGTGATGGGCACGCACCCCATCCCCGAGAACTACTATCAGACGCATCAAGCCTTGGGGACCTGGAGCTCGGCGGACTGGGAGCGCCGCATCGCGCACGTGCTGACCGACGAGGAGACCAGGCGGGCGTACGACTGACGCCGGTGCCGCCGGCGGCCGCGGCCGACTCCTCGGGGGAGCAGCCACGCACAGGGCGCCCGCCGAACGGGTCACTGCGACGAGCGCCACGTCAGAAGGGGGAAGCGATGAAGAAGCTCATCAACCGGCCGGAAGACGCGGTGGCGGAAGCGCTCATGGGCGTCGCGGCGGCTCATGCCGATCGCGTCAGGGTGCACATCGGCCCCAACTACATCGTGCGCGCCGACGCCCCCGTGCGGGGCAAGGTGGCGATCGTCTCGGGCGGCGGCTCCGGCCATGAGCCCATGCACGGCGGCTTCGTGGGCATGGGCATGCTCGACGCCGCCTGCCCCGGCGAGGTGTTCACCTCTCCCACGCCCGACCAGATGCTGGCGGCTTCGCAGGCCGTGGACGGCGGCGCCGGGGTGCTGCATATCGTCAAGAACTACACCGGCGACGTCATGAACTTCGAGATGGCCGCCGAGCTGGCGCAGGACGAGGGCATGGAGGTCGAGCAGGTCGTCATCGACGACGACGTGGCCGTGAAGGATAGCCTGTACACCGCAGGGCGCCGCGGCGTCGGCGCCACCGTGCTGGCGGAGAAGATCTGCGGAGCAGCGGCGGAGCTGCGCCGGCCGCTCGCAGAGGTGGCCGGCCTCTGCCGCAAGGTCAATGCGAACGCGCGGAGCATGGGGGTCGCCCTCACGTCGTGCACCGTGCCAATGGCCGGCAGACCCACCTTCGCGCTCGGCGACGACGAGATCGAGCTCGGCGTGGGGATCCACGGGGAGCCGGGTCGCGAGCGGCGCAAGCTGGCCTCGGCGCACGACATCGTCGAGGCGCTGGCGACCGCCGTGGTGGACGATCTGCCCTTCGGTCCCGGCGACAAGGTGCTCGCCTTCGTGAACGGCATGGGCGGCACGCCGCTCCTGGAGCTGTACGTAGTCTACGGCGAGCTGCACGAGCTGCTCGAGGGCCGGGGCATCAGCATCACGCGCAACCTCATCGGCTCCTACATCACCTCATTGGATATGGCCGGCTGCTCGATCACGCTGCTGCGGCTGGACGACGAGCTCACGGCGCTGTGGGATGCGCCGGTGAGCACGACTGGGCTGCGGTGGGGCGTGTGAGCGGGATCGTCACCCAAGAGGGCGTGGCCGCCTGGCTGCGCGCCTTCGCGGAGGCTGTGGCAAAGAACCGCGAGTATCTGACCGAGCTGGACGCCGCGATCGGCGACGCCGACCACGGCAGCAACATGGACCGGGGCATGCAGGCGGTGGTCGGCAGGATCGACGGGCCGTCGGCGGGCACCGCCGGCGGCGGCGTCGGAGCCCTGCTGAAGTTGGTGGGCATGACCTTGGTATCGACCGTCGGTGGTGCGGCCGGACCGCTGTACGGGACCTTCTTCCTGCAGGTGGGCAAGGCCGCCGGAGAGGCGACGGAGCTCACCCTGGCGCAGTGGGCGGCGGCGCTGGAGGCCGGCGTCAAGGGCGTTCAGATGCGCGGGAAGGCCGTGCTCGAGGACAAGACGATGGTCGACACGCTGATGCCCGCGGCGCAGGCGCTGAGCGCCGCCGCCGCGTCCGGAGCCGGGCTCGCCGAGGCACTGCGGCAGGCGGCCGCGGCCGCCGAACAGGGCATGAAGGCGACCATCCCGCTGATCGCCCGCAAAGGCCGCGCCAGCTACCTGGGCGAGCGCAGCGCCGGGCATCAGGACCCGGGGGCGACCTCCTCGTGGCTGCTGCTGCAGACCGCCGCGGAGACGTTGGCCGCCGGGGCGCCCGCCGAAGTCCCCGGCGCGTAGCCGTGGTCGGGCTGGTCCTCGTCTGCCACAGCGCCAAGCTCGCCGAGAGCGTGGCCGAGCTGGCCGCCCAGGTGGGCGGGGGAAGCCTGCGGATCGGGGTCGCCGGCGGGCTGGATCAGCCCGGCGACCCGCTCGGCACCGACGCGTCGCGCGTCGCGCGGGCCATCGAGGAGGTGTGGTCGGAAGACGGCGTTCTGGTCCTGATGGACCTCGGCAGCGCCGTCCTCTCGGCGGACTTGGCCCTGGACCTGCTCCCGGGGGAGCGGCGCGAGCGCGTTTTGCTCACGGAGGCGCCGCTCGTGGAGGGCGCCGTGGCCGCGGCGGTCGCCGCCGGGCTCGGCGATCCGCTGCAGAAGGTCGCCGCGGAGGCGCGCGGCGCGCTGACTGCCAAGGCCTCTCACTTCGCGGCGCCGGCGACCGACGCGGCGTCCGCCGCCGAGCCGCTGGCGCCGGCCGGGCCGGCTGCCGAGGCCCCGGGGCACACCCTTCAGATCGTCGTGCAGAACAGGCTGGGGCTGCACCTGCGGCCGGCTGCGCTGCTCGTGCGCGCCGTGGCCGGATTCGCCGCCACCATCGCCATCACCAACGTCTCGGCGGGCAGAGGGCCGGTGAGCGCTCGCAGTCTGAACGCCGTGGCCACCCTGGGGGTCCGCCACGGCGACCAGATCCTCGTGCGGGCCTCCGGGCCGCAGGCGGAGGAAGCTCTGGCCGCCATCGGGCGCCTGGCCGCCGAAAACTGGGGCGACCCGCGGGAGAGCGGCCCTCAGGGCGACGAGGGCGCCTCAGTCAGCGCTCCCTCGTCGCTCGCCGAAGGCGCGGCCCTGACCCCGCCGCCGGCCTCCGGTACCGTGCTGCGGGGGTTGCCGGCGTCTCCGGGGATCGCCGTCGGCCCCGCGCGGCGGCTCGCCGCCGATCCCGTTGAGATTCGCGAGAGCCGCGCGGAGGACCGCGAGGCGGATTGGGCCGCTCTTCAAGCGGCGCTCGTCGCCGTGGGCGTGGACGTCCGCCGGGCGCGCGACTCGGTCGCCGGGCGGGCGCGCGGTTCGGACGCGACGATCTTCGACGCCCATCTGCTCTTTCTCGAAGACGAGGAGCTGCTCGGCCCGGCGCGTGACGGCGTGCTGGGCGAGGGCAAGAGCGCCTCGTGCGCCTGGGCCGCGGCGGTCTCGGCGGCGGCCGCGGCGTGGGAGACCCTGGACGACCCGTACCTGCGGGCGCGGGCCGCGGATCTGCGCAGCGTGGGAGATCAGGTGCTGCGCCGCCTGACGGCGGCGCCTTCGGGCCGCGTGCCGGACGGGCCGGCACTCGCGCCGGATCGGCCGGGCTCAGGTGCGGCCGCCGGCGGCGCGATCTCGGCGCCCGTCGGCGCCGACCATGACGCCGCCGTCATCGTCGTGGCCCCCGACCTGACCCCGGCCGAGATCGCGGGCCTCGACCCGGCGCGCGTATGCGCCGTGGCCTGCGCCTTCGGCGGGCCGACTGCGCACGGCGCTATCCTCGCGCGGTCGCTGGGCATCCCCGCGGTCGTCGGCGTCGGCCGGGCCCTTCTCGGCCTCGCCGACGGGACTTTGCTGGCCCTCGATGGGGAGGCCGGGACGGTCACGGTGGACCCGCCGGCCGTCGCGCTGAAGGCGGCCGGCGATCGCCGCGAGAGGCGAGCGCGCGAAGAGGCCGAGGCTCAGGCGCAGGCTCATCGGCCGGCCGTGACGCGCGACGGCGTGCTCGTGCACGTCGCGGCCAATGTGGCTGGGCCTGAGGACGTGCCCGCGGCCGTGGCCGCCGGCGCCGATGGGGTCGGCCTCTTGCGCACCGAGCTCCTCTTCATGGAAGCCGACCACCTGCCCTCCGAGGACGAGCAGGAGCAGGCTTACCGGAGAGCGGCGGAGGGTCTCGGCGGCCGCCCGCTGACGCTGCGCACTCTCGACGTCGGCGCCGACAAGCAGCTCCCGTACCTCCATCTGGAGCGGGAGCAGAACCCCAGCCTTGGGCTCAGAGGCATCCGCCTGGGCCTGCGCCGTCCCGAGCTGCTCAGCGGCCAGCTTCGCGCGGCGCTGCGCGTGGCCGCGGACCACCCGGTGCGGATCATGTTCCCCATGGTGGCCACGGTGGACGAGGTGCGGCTGGCCGGGGACCTGCTGGACGAGGCGCGCGCCTCTCTGGTGGCGGCCGGCATCGCCGTCCCCGAGCACGTCGAGGTGGGGATCATGGTTGAGGTGCCGGCCGTCGCGCTCATGGTCGAGGCGTTCGTGCCGCACGTGGACTTCTTCTCGATCGGCACCAACGACCTCGCGCAGTACGTCCTTGCCGCCGAGCGCGGCAACGCTGAGGTCGCGGCGCTGGCCGATGCCCTTCATCCCGCCGTGCTGCGCCTGATCGAGCGCACGGCCGGGGCGGCCGCTGAGGGCGGCCGCGGCGTGGCCGTGTGCGGCGAGATCGCCGGCGACCCCCTCGCGATCCCGGTGCTGCTCGGGCTGGGGATCGCTGAGCTCTCGATGGCCGCGGTCCGTATCCCGGCGGCCAAGCAAGCGGTTCGGGCCACCGATCTGGCGGCCGCTCGGCGGCTGGCCGGGAAGGCGCTCGCCGCCGAGTCGGCCGCCGCGGTCCGCCGGCTCGCCGGCCGGCGTTAGCACGCGGGACTGCTCGGGCACCATCATTGCGAGCCGGGCTCCGTGCCGGTCAGCGCGCCTCCAGAAGGAACCACTTGTCCAGAGTCGCCCTGGTGTTCCCGTACTTTCGCACGCGAGCGGCCACCGAGCTGCTGTTCCCGCCGCTCGGCGCGGCGACGCTCGCCGCTCAGCTCCGCCGGCGCGGGATCGACGCGAGGATCTTCGACGGCACCTTCGGAACCTTCGAGCAGCTGCGCACGGATCTGACGGCCTACCGTCCGGACATCGTCGGCGTGTACTCCATGGTCAGCCTGACCGCGACCGCGCTGCGCGTCGCGCAGATGGTGGCCGCGAGCCTGCCGCAGGCACTGCTCGTCGCCGGCGGCCCCCTGCCCACCGTGTTCCCGGCCCGCTACGCGCCGCACTTCGACGCGGTGTTCCGCGGCGAGGCGGACGTCAGCTTCCCCTCCTTCTGCCGGGACTACTTCGCGGGCGGTGCCTCGCCGGCGCGGATGGGCGAGCTGTCGCTGGACACCTACGGCGGCCTGTTCGTCTGCGCTCACGGCCTGCACGTGGACAACCCGACGGTGCACCACGCGGAGAGCGAGCTGGCCACGTTCCCCCTGCCCGACAGAAGCGGCTTCGACCACGCCTCCTATCAGCGCGAATGGCTGCACAAGACCGGGTCGATGCCCACCTCGATCATCGTGACGCTGGGCTGCCCGTACGGCTGCGACTTCTGCTCGAAGCCCATCTTCGGCAGCGTCGTCCGGCAGCGCGACCTCGACGCCGTGTTTGCGGAGATCGCGCAGATCCGCAGCCTCGGCTACGACAGCCTGTGGATCGCCGACGACACCTTCACGCTGGACGAGACCTACCTCGCGGAGTTCTGCCGGCGCGTCGCCGCTACGGGCATGAGCTGGAGCTGCCTCTCACGGGCGAACGGCATCTCCGCGGACACGGCGCGCCTGATGAGCGCAGCGGGCTGCCGCAGGGTGTACCTGGGCCTCGAGTCGGGCAGTCAGGCCACGCTCGACCTCATGAAGAAGCAGCTCACGGTAGAGGAGGGTGCCCGCGCCGCCGAGGTGTATCGCCGGGCCGGCATCGAGGTGGCGGCGTTCTTTATCGTCGGCTACCCGGGCGAGACCGTCTCGTCCATCGAGGAGACCTTCAGACTGGCGCTGGCGCTGCCCCTCGACGAGATCTCGTTCAACGTGCCCATGCCGCTGCCGGGTTCGCAGCTGTTCGAGCGCCTTGGAGAACCGGACGAAGGCAAGGACTGGACGCGGGAGAACGAGGTCACGTTCGTGTACCCGTCCGACGTCGACGAGCGCTGGCTGCGGCAGCGCATCGAGGAGACGCTGACGGCGTTCGCCGAGAAGAGCTAGTCTTCCGTCCGGGCGCAAGAAGTCACAGGAACCCGCGCAGTCTTTGGGCGGCGGCGTTGGCGAGTCTCAACTCGACCGGGAAGCTGAAGAAGCGATGCCGCCAGCGGTAGCGGGCGGCGCCGTTCATCACGCCGTAG
>CAIOZS010000310.1 GCA_903862845.1 uncultured Thermoleophilia bacterium | reverse complement strand
GTCATGCCGCTGAGTGTGCTCTGGCGTCTGGACGAGGCCTGACGGGCGAGAGCGCTTGCGGCTGCCGGCGTGCGCATCAAGCCAGCGGCGGCTGCGGCCGATATATCACGCATACCAGGCGGAGCCCGTCGCCGCATCGCCCGGGCGGAAAGCCGTCGGTCGAAGGTCGACGTGAGCGCCGATCAAGGCCCACATCGAGGAGGAGCCGGATGAGACCGAGACTGACACGCTGGACGGTGCTGGCCGGCGCGGTGCTGGCGCTCGCTCTGGCGGCGCCGGCGCTTCTGGGCTGCGGGGGCACGGGCGGCGCGGCTCAGGCCACTGCCACCGGGAGCAGCCCGGCGGCCACGTCGAGTGCCGGCGCGGCGGCGGTCACTGAAGCCCAGGTCGTCGACTTTGTGCAGAAGGCGGCCGACTACGTGAAGGCACACGGCAAGAACGCGGCGCTCAACGTCTTCTCCGACCCGCAGGGCGAGTTCCGTGACGGCGAGCTCTACATCTTCGCTGAGGACTTCGCCGGGACCGAACTGGCTAACGGTGGCCAGCCCGAGATCGTGGGCCAGAACCTCATCGACCTGAAGGACCCCAATGGGGTGATGATCCTCCGCGAGCTCATCGCCGCGGCGAAGAAGGGCAGCGGCTGGGTGAGCTACGTGTGGAACAATCCGGAGACGGGGCAGGAACAGGGCAAGCGCGCCTACGTCATCAAGGTGGGCGACGACTGGTACGTCGGCTCGGGGATGTACGTGCAGTGAAGCGGCGGGGTTGGCGGAGCCGGTTCAACTTCGCGGCGCGCCGATAATTGCCGTGCAGGCCTGCGGGGCAGGTCGGCCGGAACGCGCAAATCATCCCGCCGTTGGGGTGCTGACAGTTTGGATGCTCGCGAGCGGTGATGGTGCCGAGAGAGAAAGGGCGACGTGAGAGGACGAGGCATGCAGACCGCTGAGCGCACTGTGGCCGAACCGCCCGAGAAGCGCCGCCTCACGTTGCTCACCACCGTCGGCAGCGAGCCCGCCGCCTGATGACCGGCCCAGGGCAGCCGCGCGGGAAGAAGGCCGCGGCGGGGGCGGCCGACGAGTTGCTCTCGGCTGCCGAGCTGCGCCGCGGGGCCGAGGAGCGCCTCGGCGGGCTCGCCGCCGTCGCGCCCTCCCCGCCCGTGCTCGAGGAGCTCGCCGCCGCCGTCCACGAGCTGCGCGTCCACCAGATCGAGCTCGAGATGCAGAACGAGGAGCTGCGCAGCGCCCAGGAGGAGCTTGAAGCCTCGCGGGCGCGCTATCTCGATCTCTTCGACCTGGCGCCCGTGGGCTACCTCACCGTGAGCGACAACGGCATCGTCGGCGAAGCGAACTTCACGGCCGCGCGCCTGCTCGGCGTCGAGCGGCAGCGGCTCGTCGGGCGGCCATTCAGCGCCTTCATCTTCGCGCCGGACCGGGACGCGTACTACCGGCACCTCATGATGCTCAGGCAGACCGAGGAGCCGCAGACCTGTGAGGTGCGGCTGCTGCGGCCCGGTGGACCCCCCATCTGGGCGCTGGTCGAGGCGATCGCCGCGCAAGATGCCGAGGGCGCCCCCGTCTTTCGCCTCACGCTCAGCGACATCACCGCGCGCAGGCAGGCGGAGGTCGCACTGCGCGCCGGCGAGAGGCGTCTGCAAGACCTCGCGCTGAGCACAGCGGACTGGATCTGGGAGGTCGATGCCGAGGGCAGGTATGTGGCATGCTCCGAGCGTGTCCGCGACGTTCTCGGCTGCGGCCCGCGGGATTTCCTCGGCAAGACGTCGTTCGAGTTGATGACCCCTGCGGACGCCGAGCGACTTGCGCCTGTCTTCCAGGCAATGGTCGCCGGGATGCAGGGGTGCAGCGAGCTCCTCAACCGGAATCTCCACAAGGATGGGCACGAGGTTGTGCTGCTCACGAGCTGCGTCCCCATCATCGACGGAGACGGGCGACTTACCGGCTTCCGCGGCGTCGACAAGGATGTCACGGCCAGCGTCCTCGCTGAGGAAGCGCTGCGCGCGCGAAGCCCTCTACCGCTCCATCCTCAGCGCCTCCCCCGACAACATCACGACCACCGACCTCGAGGGGCGCCTGCGCACGATCTCGCCGGGCGGCGTCAGGATGTTCGGCCTCGAAAGCGAGGCCGCCGGGCTGGGCCGCCCGCTCGGCGAGTTCGTCGTTCCCGAGGATCGCGAGCGCGCCGCCGCCAATATCGCGCTCATGCACCGTGGGCCACACCCGGGATCCGGCGAGTACCGCGGGCTCCGTGCCGACGGGAGCTCCGTCGCCATCGAGGTGAACGGCGAGCTCCTCCGGGACGCGAACGAACAGCCTACCGGCATGGTCTTCGTCGTCCGCGACGTCACGGCGCGCAAGCGGACCGAGCAGCTCCTCTCTGCCCAGGCGGAGATCCTGACGATCCTGACGGCTGCCACCCCCGTGTCGCAGACCGCCGACGGCATCGTCGCGGCGCTCAAGCGGGCGACCGGCTTCGACGCCGTGGGGTTGCGCCTGCAGGAGGGCGAGGACTACCCGTTCGCGGCCGCCCTGGGCTACTCCGCCGAGCTCCTGCAGGCTGAGAACAGCCTGGCCGCGCGCTACCCCGATGGCGGGCTCTGCCGGGATGAGGACGGCGCCGTCAGCCTGGAATGCACCTGCGGCCTCGTGCTCGGCGGCCGGACCGACCCGGCGGACCCCCTGTTCACCCCCGAGGGCAGCGCCTTTACCAACGACGCCCTGTCTTTGCTGGGCCTGCCTCCCGAGGAGGACCCGCGGCTGCATCCGCGCAATCGCTGCATCCACGCCGGCTTTCGCTCCCTGGCGCTGGTCCCCATCCGCGCCGCTGAGGAGATCATCGGCCTGCTGCATCTCGCCGACCGCCGCACGGATCGTTTCACGGCGGAGTCGCTGCGCTTCTTCGAGGGCATCGGCGTCAGCATCGGCGTCGCACTGCTGCGCAGGCGGGGGCAGGAGGCGCTCGCGCGCAGCGCCCATGAGCTGCACGAGCAGCTCCACGACATGGTGAAAACGATGGGCGCGATTGTCGGCCTGCGCGACCCCTACACGGCCGCCCACGAGCGGCGCGTCACCGCTCTGGCGGCGGCCATCGCCCTCGAGCTGGGGCTCGACGAGGAGGCCCGTGAGGGGCTCGCCTTCGCCGCCGAGGTGCACGACATCGGTAAGGTCGGCGTGCCCGCCGAGATCCTCAGCAAGCCGGCGGCCCTCTCTGATCTGGAGTTCAGCCTCATCAAGCAACACCCGCAGGCCGGCCGCGAGCTGCTTCGCGCCATCCGCTTTCGCCAGCCGGTCGCCGAGATCGTCGGCCAGCACCACGAGCGCCTGGACGGCTCGGGCTACCCGGAGGGGCTCAAGGGCGAGGAGATCCTGCCTGAGGCACGCATCCTCGCG
>CAIOZS010000309.1 GCA_903862845.1 uncultured Thermoleophilia bacterium | reverse complement strand
TGGCGCAGCGCATGGAGTTCCTCGGCGAGATGGGCGGCGACTACTACGACTACATCCCCTTCGGCGACGGCCGCATCGGCATCGTCTGCGGTGACGTCATGGGCAAGGGCCTCGCCGCCGCGCTGATCATGGCGATGTCGCGTTCGCTGTTGCACAATGCCATCGCCCCGGGCAAAGGGCCGGGCGAGGTCCTTGCCGAGGTAAACGACGGTCTGGCGCGAGACCTCGAGGGCCAGCGCCTGCCGTACTTTCTGACGCTGGTCCTGGCCGTATACGACCCGCAGCGGCGCAGCATGGCGATCGCCGGCGGCGGCCACAATCCCGTCCTCGTCGCCGGCTCGGGAGGCGTACGCCAGGTGCCCTCGCGCGGCGCGGCGCTCGGCGTGCGCACGGGGCTGCAGTTTCCCGAAGACCAGGTCGAGCTTGCCGCCGGCGACACCGTGGCGCTCTACACCGACGGTCTCACCGAGGCGCGCGACCCCAGCGGCGAGCTTTTTGGCATGGAGAGACTCGAGAGGGCGCTCGAACGCTGTCATCAGCGCCCACTTGATGAGACACTGGAGTCTGTGTGGAGTGACGTCGCCGCTTTTCGCGCCGCCACATCGCCCGGCGACGACGCTACACTACTGCTTGCGCGTCTCGCCTGAACGACGGCGACTCGCCATGGCATGCCGAACACCGAAGCGGGGGGAAAGATGGCTGATCCAGCGGCCGAGTCACCGGCCTCGTTGCAGGTGTTTCGCTACGTCGCCGGCGACGACACCGTGCGCGCGGTCATCGGCGAGGTCGAGGCCGGGCTGCCCCTCGAAGACCTGGTCGCGCACGCCACCGAAGCCCTCGAGAGCGAGACGTTCATGTGCTTCGCCGTGTCGCAGGCCGGCGACTTTGTCGCCGACGAGCTCTGCTTCGTGCCTCAAGGTGACCGCTGCGAGATCCTCAGCATCCGCACCAACGGCTGGCAGCGCCACCACGGCGACCACCGCCGCAGCCTCGTGGAGATCCTCAACAACCTGGCCGCAGCGATCGCCTGCGGCAAGCTGCACATTCTCGACGAGGCCGAGCTGCTGCACGAGGCCGATGCCGGCGCGGAGCTCCTGCACTTCGCGATAGACGACTCGGCCTCCCTCGCCGCGGCGCGCGAGGCCGTCGACGCCGTTCTTCAGGAGTCCGACATCGCCGACCTCACGAGGCAGCGCACGGTCCTCTGCATCTCCGAAGCCGTGACCAACATGCTCCTGCACGGCGGCGGCAGCGGGTCGATGACGCTGCGGCGCCTCGACGATCGCCTGCGCGTCGTGGTGGCCGATGAGGGACCCGGGATGAACTTTCTCAACTGGATCGAGCCGCCGACCAAGAAGGGGCAGGCGTCGATGGGCTACGGCTTCAAGATCATCCTCGACTATCTCGACGCCGTCGGGCTGCGCACCGGCCGGACGGGCACCACACTGGTACTGGACCGCAAGACCGACTGAGGCAGGACAGCATGCTGCGGACAACGATCACTCCGGGCCCGGCGCCCATCGTATTTCTCGCCGGCGAGATGGACCTCGACTGCGCCGACACCCTGCGCGAAGCCGTGGCGGAGGTCGCCCGCGGCGCGCAGACCGTCGTCCTCGACTTCGCGGACGTGAAGTTTATCGACTCCTCGGGGACCGGCATCTTCGTGCGGCTCAGCCTCGACCTGAAGAGCCAGGGGACGCCCATGGTGGCGCGCAATCTGTCTCCCGCCGTGAAGGGCGTCTTCGACATGCTGCGGGTCCGCGACCTGGTGGGCGACGAGGTCTTCCCGGACTGAGCACGGCCCGCGCACGACCTCACCGACGCGCGGGCCGCTCGGCCTCCTCTACTTGACCGTCAGCTTGGCGGCGACCATGTCCACTGCCTTGTTGCCGGCGGCGTCGGTGGCCAGCACCCTCCAGGTGTAGGCCCCCTTCTTCAGCGTGGCCTTGTACCTATAGGTGAGCGCCGCGTTGGTCGCCTGCGAACCCACGGAGATGGTCGTCACGACCTTGCCGCCCTTCGCGATCTGGATCTTCACCGTTGCCGCGCCGCAGCTGACGTCCGCGTCGGTGACTCTGTACTTCAGCGTCACCGTCTTGCCGGCGCGGACGGCGGCAGGCTGCGCCGTGGTCGTGGGGACCGTCACGTCGATGTTGACGTAGCCGGTCTGCGGCAGCTCGACGTTGCCGGCCTTGTCGGTCGAGAAGTAGGTCACGGCGTGGCTGCCGGGGGCGCTCACGGTGAAGGGAGCGCTGTAGACGAGCGTGGCGCCGCCGTCGATGCT
>CAIOZS010000308.1 GCA_903862845.1 uncultured Thermoleophilia bacterium | reverse complement strand
CGTCACCGACGAAGCCGTGCTCACCGCCAGCAGCGTGGACAACTTCCGCAAGCTGGAGAACATCTTCGGCGTCCACACCCGGCCCCTGCCGGCCGCGATCGTGATGGCGCGCAGCACCCAGCGGGTGGCCGAGCTCCTGCGGTTCGCCGACGCCAACGGCGTCAACGTGATCCCGCGCACGGGGGCCACGGCGACCGAGGGCGGCCTCGAGAGCGCCGTCGCCGACTCGGTGATCATCGACGGCTCGGCCATGAACGAGATCGTGAGCATCGACGCCTACAACATGCAGGCGACGGCGCAGTGCGGCGTCCCGCTGCAGGCGCTTGAGGACCGCGTCCGCGAGCTCGGTCTCACGACCGGGCACTCCCCGCAGTCTAAGCCCGTGGCTCACATGGGCGGCCTCGTCGCGACGCGCAGCATCGGTCAGTTCTCGACGCTCTACGGCGGCATCGAGGACATGGTCGTCGGCCTCGAGGCCGTGTTTCCCGGCGGCCAGGTGACGCGCATCAAGAACGTCCCGCGCCGCGCCGCCGGCCCCGACATCCGCCACGTCGTCATCGGCAACGAGGGCGCCCTCTGCTTCATCACCGAGGTGACGGTCAAGCTCTTCCCGTACTTCCCCGAGAACAACACCTTCCTCGGCTGGACTCTCAAGGACATGAAGACAGGCTTCGAGGCGCTGCGCGCCGTCATGGTGAGCGGCTTCAAGCCGTCGGTGGCACGGGTCTACGACCCCGGCGACGCCGGCCTGCACTTCTCGCACTTCGCCGCCGAGGACGACTGCGTCCTGCTCTTCATGGCCGAGGGAGCGCCGGGGATCGCCAAGGCGACCGCCGAGGGCATCGCCGCCGCCGTCGCCGGCTTCCCGGAGTGCACCCCAGTCGACAGCGCCTACATCGAGACCTGGTTCAACGACCTCTGCTGGGACGCCAGCAAGATCACCGCCGAGGACGAGCGCATCCGCCAGACCCTCAACGTGAACCGCACCACCGAGATCTCCGCCGACTGGAGCTCGATCAACGAGATCTACCAAGCGGCACGGGCGCGCATCCTCGCCGAGATCCCGGATATCACGATGATGGGCGGGCATTCCTCGCACAGCTACATCAACGGCACCAACATGTACTTCAACTACTTCTTCAACGTCGTCGGCGTGGGGCCGGAGCACGAGACCGACAAGTACTACCTCCCCATCATCGGCATCATCTGCGAGGAGACGCTCAAGCGGGGCGGCTCCATCGTCCACCATCACGGGATGGGGAAGGCGCGGGCCCCGTGGGTCAAGGACGAGTACGGCTCCTCGTACTACGTCCTCGAGACGCTGAAGCACGCCTTCGACCCGCACGGCATCATGAACAAGGGGACGATCATCCCCCAGTGAGCGCCCTGCGGATCCTGGTCTCCTTCAAGGTCACGCCCGACTTCGAGGCGCTGCGGGCGGCGGACTGGGCTGCCGCGGCAGCGGGCGATGGGGCGGATGGCGTGGAGACCCGCTACGTCCGCCGCGTCCTGAACTGCTTCGACGAGAGCGCTCTGGAAATGGCGCTGCGCCTGTCCGACGCGCGAGCGGAGCGCGGAGGCGCGACGGACCTCGGCGCGGTGTCCATCGGCGGCAGAGAGGCCGAGCCATACCTGAAGACGCTTCTCGCGCTGGGCTACGAGCGGGCGGCCCGCGTGGAGCCCAAGGCCGCCCTGGACTTCGCCCCCGCCGTTGTCGCGGCGCTGGTCGCCGGCTACGTTCGGCAGCTGGATCGCTGCGATCTGCTCCTTCTCGGCTGCCGTAGCGGCCCCGGAGACAGCGGCGCGGTCCCTTTCCTGGTCGCCGAGGCGCTGGGGTGGCCGTGCCTCACGCAGGTGATCGAGGTCGAGGCGCTGCCTGACGAGCGTCTGCGCGTGGCCTGCATGGTCGACGACGGACTCCTGCGCGTGACACCTCGCCTCCCCTGCGTGCTCGCCGTCGGCAATGCGGTCGTGTCCCAGCTTCGCGTGCCGACGCTGACCGATCGGCTCGCCGGCAAGGACAAGGGCATCGGCGTCGTCGCGGGCGCCGATCTGGGCGTCGACATCGCTGAGGAGCTGCGCCGTACGACCTGCATGCTGATGAGCCTCGAGGGCATCGACCGCGCCCGCGACGGCATCATCGTCGGCGGGGCGACACCGCACGACAAGGCGCGCGCCCTCTTCGACGACCATCTCAGGAACAGGATCGAGAGGCTATGAGATTCGCGGCGATCCTGGATGAGACGATGGGCAACGCCGCCCAGCAGGCCCACGCCCTCGGTCGTTTTCTTCGCGAGG
>CAIOZS010000307.1 GCA_903862845.1 uncultured Thermoleophilia bacterium | reverse complement strand
TGTGCGCCACGGTGAGGCGGAAGAGGAGGTTGACGTAGCGCTCGAAGTGAGCGGCCGCCTCGCGGCCGCCCGCCAGGCGCCCGTCGCTCGCCTTGCGCAGCGAGGCGACGGTGGATGACCAGCTACTCGCTGAAAACGGGGTCATCCTTGGGCAGCATGGCGCAGAGCCCGTAGGCCTCGAGCATCTGGCTGAAGTGGCGCCAGTCACCGGCGGCGAAGTTGCGGAAGATCTCCGCGGGGTCGTGCCCCTTCTCGAGGCTCTTGAAGCGTACGAGATCGACGACCTCGTCGCGGGTGAGCGTATAGGTCTTGGTGGGCCGCATGGGACACCTCCTCAGTGTGCCTCCCCACAGTAGCACGCCGCGAACGGGCGGCAAGGTGGACATAGAATGGCGGCGGCCGGGCCGCGAGATGCCGCCCAGATCCACGCCGTGGACGCGGGCTTCGTGCGCCGCGGCCGCCGGGAGCGCTGCCGGCTGCGCGCGCCCGCCGGGCATCCCATTCGTGGCTCACCGGCGCCTGAGCGACGGGGATGGTCATGCGGCTCTCTTCGCGGGTCAGACAGCCCCTTGGTCGGCGCCGCGAACACGTATCCGGTTTGGCTCCACGATCCAGAGCCGCTGCCGAATGGGCTCGGCCCGCGAAAGCCGGAAGCGCCGTTGCCAGCAATGCGAGCACGCTGTCCCGATCCGGTTCGCCCGGTCAAAGGACGACGATGCCCGACCAGGCCTCAGGTGAATAAGTACGGATGTCGGCGAAGTCCAAGTCGAGAGAGAAAAGGACGCGGCCTTCCTGTCGGCACGCTCCGATCACGCGTCGGTCGGCCGCGCCGACCAAGTGCTCGTCGTGAACGGTTGACGCTTCCCAGCCGGCCCCAACGAGAAGCCGGACCGCATCGACGGGCATGTTCTCGTCGATCTTGGCGCGCATCCCCTCACTCACGCCGGCAGCCCGAGAATGCGTTCCTGGGCAAGATCTGCCGCGTAGGCCAAAGCCGCCTGAATCGCATCCAGTCCCAAGCTGGGATAGCTCTTGATGATCTCGTCTGGCGTCAGACCTGCCGCCAGGTTCGCGAGCACAACGGCGACCGGAATTCTCGTGCCGGCGATGCACGCCTTCCCGTGGGCAACCGTCGAGTCAACCGATATGTAGTCTTGCCAGCGCATGCGTGTCTCTCTGGCGCCAAGGATACCCGCGCGCTTCGTGGCTGTCTGACGCGCCGGCATGACCATCCTCTTCAGTCCGGTTGCTGTTCTCCCCGCAGTTTCCCCGACGTTCGGCGATCGTCACCCCAGCCGGCCGATCGTAAGCCTTGTGACCAGTAAGCGGCTCATCCATCCTTGCCCCATGTCGACTCAAACGTTGCAGCCCAAGCGCAGTACGACTAGTATTTTTGGTCTAACGACCAAGGATGATGGTCATATGACTCACCCTCCATCCGGCTCCGGTTTTGCCGCCCTCTTCGCCTCACCCACGCTCGTCTCCCTTCTGCGGCTGTTTCTAACGCGGTCCGATACCGACTTCTATCAGCGAGAGCTTGCCGGCCTCACCGGATCGCGCCTTGTGCAGGTCCAGCGCGATCTGTCGCGCCTCGAAGGCGCGGGTCTGGTCGCACGACGCCGGCACGGCAACCGCGTCTACTATCGCGCCTGCCGCAGCCACCCGGCCTTCGCGGACATGCAGGCGGTCTTCACCAAGACGATCGGCATCGCCGAGGTGCTCCGCCGCCGCCTGCTGCCGCTGCGCGACCAGATCGACCTGGCATTCGTCTACGGCTCCGTGGCCGCCGGATGCGAACTGGCGGGCAGCGACATCGACGCGTTCGTCGTGTCCGCACACGATCCGCGCGAGCTCGCGACCGCCCTTGCGGAGGCCGGCGAGCAGCTCGGCCGCGAGGTCAACGCCGTGACATACTCCGCGAACGAGCTCCGCGCGAGGGTCGCTGTGGGCACGCCCTTTCTGACCAGCGTGCTGGACGGAGCCAAGATCTGGCTGCTCGGCGGCGACGCGGATCTGCGCTCGCTGCTGAATGAAGGCGAGACAGTCGGTGGCTGAACGCCCGCGTCTCGACGACCTCGTCGCCGCCGGGCGGCTCAGAAGGCCCAGCCCGTCCCCTGCGGAGACGGGCGACTGGTATCCCGAGCTGTTGCGCTCGTCTTGACGGGCGCGCCGCGCCCCGCCCCACGGCAACGCCCTCCTCATCGTGTCTGGCAGTCGGTGGGTATATCCTGACATTTGTTGTTCACGCGCTCGCGACGGGTGGGGGGCTCTGATGACGACCAGAAAGCGCAAGCCTGCTGTAGCGGCAAGGGTCGCCCCGGTGGCGGCCGAGTTCCCGGTGGTCGGCATCGGCGCCTCAGCGGGCGGCCTCGCCGCCATCGAGGAGTTTCTCGCCGCCATGCCGACCGGCAACCCGCTGGGCATGGCGATCGTGCTCGTGCAGCACCTCGATCCCGACCACAAGAGCCTGTTGCTCGACCTCGTCAAGAGGTACACGCACATGGAGGTCGCGTGGGCAGAAGACGGCATGGAGGTGCGCTCCGGCTGCGCCTACGTCATGCCGCCCAACAAGGATATGGCTCTGGTAGGCGGCGTCCTGCGCCTTGTCGAACCCGAGGCGCCGCGCGGCCAGCGCCTGCCCATCGACTACTTCTTCCGTTCGCTGGCCGCCGACCAGCGCGAGCGCGCCGTGTGCATCGTGCTCTCGGGCACCGGCAGCGACGGCACCCTCGGCGTGCGCGCGGTCAAGGGCGAGGGCGGCATGGCCATCGCCCAGACCCCCGGTACGGCGGCCTACGACGGCATGCCGCGCAGCGCCATCGCCACCGGCCTCGTCGACTACGTGCTGGCGCCGGCCGACATGCCCGAGCAGCTTCTCGGCTACGTGAGCCGCGCCTTCGGTCGCGCGCCGCAGCCCGCCCGTGCC
>CAIOZS010000306.1 GCA_903862845.1 uncultured Thermoleophilia bacterium | reverse complement strand
GGCGCGCAAGCTCGCCGGCCGGCCGTCTGCGCGGGCGCTCGCGCTCAGGCGGCGGCTTGTTCGCGCCGCCGCCGGCAGTGGGGGATGGGGCAGGCAGCCATGCGCGCGGCGTCGCAGATCTCGCAGCGCTGTGCGGCCATGCTTATCGGCAGGTCGAAGGCGCCGTCGGGAGCCTCGCCGAGGCGAAGCACAGCGTGCAGGGCGCGCGACACCGCCTTCATGTCGGCGAAGGTGTCGGCTTTCTCCGGCAGGTCGATGAGCCCCATGCGCACGGCGCGCTTGCGCACCCGGCCGTCGGGGACGCAGGCGAAGCGGTCGAGGGCGCCGTCGTCCCAGAGGCCGTAACGGCGCATCTCGCGCACCGTCCAGAAGGCGCGCGACTTGAGGGCTCCGCCCGAGGCCGCGTGCAGCACGTCGACGGTGACGTCTGGATCGGCAGGCTGAGGCAGGAGCCTGCTCCATGTCTCGCGGGCCTCGGCGAGCCGCGTGAAGTCGATCACCTTGCCCTTGCTGTCGTTGCGTGACACGGGAGGGTCGAGGGCGTAGCGCTTGAGGTCGAACTCGTCGGCGAACAGGGCGTCGACGACGCCGGCCGTCTCGAGACGGCGCCAGTCGGCGTCGACGACCGCTTCGGGCGCCGGCTGCGCGGCCAGGGCGCCGTAGCAGAGCAGCTTGAAGAAGAGCCCGGGCTGAGCGGCCGGCTCGGTGGCGAAGCGCTCGCGCTCGTCGGCGTCGAGGACCTCGGCCGGCTGGCGCTGCGCGGCGGCGAAGGCTTGCCCGAGAAAGGCGACGTTCTCGCGGCGTTCACGATTGGTGAGCGTGGTCGAGTCGTTCACGGATGCTCCCAGCAGTGTGGTTGACATAGAGCGGCCGGCCGGCGCGCCATGACAGCATGCTAGCGGTACGCCGGCCGCACGCACAGGCTCACGATGCGCCCCCGTGGGTGACATCCGCGGCGGCGCGAGGTACACAATTCGCGGCCGCGGGGAGACCGCGTTGACTGCGATTGAAGACTAAAGTAGTCTTGTTCGCGCAGCTTGCGACGGCCTGCCACGAACGGTAAGCTCTGGAGCGACGAGGCGGGCTTCGCCCGCAGGAGGTACACGTCAACCACCCATGACTTCACTCGGCATCGACATCGGCTGCATCAGCCTCAAGGCCGCGCTCGCCGGCGAGGCTGACGACCACGCTCTGTACAGCGATCTGCTCACACGGAATCCCGACCTCTTCCAGACTCCTCGCGAGGGCCTCACGGTGGCCGAGGGAAGGCCGGTCCTCGTCGCCCGCTACACACGTATCAAGGGCAGCCCCGGCGAGGCCACCCAGGCACTTCTCGACGCGCTGCTGGCCGTGCTTCCCGAGGGCAAGATCGCCGGCGTGCGCGTCACCGGTTCGGGCGGCAGGCTCATCAGCCAGGCGCTCGAGGCGAGCTTCGAGAACGAGTTCAAGGCCATCACGCGCGGCATCACCGCACTGCACCCCGAGACGCAGACGATCTTCGAGATGGGCGGCGAGACGTCCAAGTTCATCCGTCTGGAGACCGGCCACGAGGCGCGCTGCGCCGGCATCGTGGACTACCAGACCAACGGCGACTGCGCCGCCGGCACGGGGTCCTTCATGGACCAGCAGGCGAGCCGCCTTCTCTACGACATCGAGGACGTCGGCGACATCGTCCTCGACGCCGGCAAGGCGGCAAGCATCGCCGGCCGCTGCAGCGTCTTCGCCAAGTCGGACATGATTCACGCCCAGCAGAAGGGGTACGAGCCGCCCGAGGTCCTGCGCGGCCTCTGCGACGCCGTGATGCGCAATTTCAAGGGCACGATCGCCAAGGGCAAGGTCGTGCAGCCGCCGATCGCGTTTATCGGCGGGGTCGCCGCCAACAGGGGCGCCGTGCAGTCCTTGCGAGAGGCGTTCGACCTCGAAGAGGGCGACCTCTTCGTGCCGGAGTTTCACGCGTCGCTGAGCGCCGTCGGCGCCGCGCTTATCGAGGCCGACTACGAGGATGCGCGCGCCGCCCTGGGAGCGCTCGACGCCGGCCGTCTGCCGGCCGCCGATTTCCCCGTCAGCGAGCCGCTGCGCATGGACAAGGTCGTCCTGCTCCGCGACATGGCGCAGCCGTTCGACTTCGGCGCGGGCGCGGGCGTCATCGACGCCTACATGGGCATCGACATCGGTTCGGTTTCCACGAACCTCGTGGTCGTCGATGACGAGGGTCGCGTCATCAAGGAGATCTACACCAAGACCGACGCGCGCCCCGTGGAAGTGGTCACCAAGGGTCTCATCGACATCGAGGGTGAGATCGGGGGGCGCATCAATCTCTTGGGCGTCGGCACCACCGGCTCCGGCCGCGAGCTCATCGGCGAGCTCTGCGGCGCCGACATCATCACCGACGAGATCACCGCTCACAAGACAGGCGCCGACTTCATCAGCCGCCAGATCGGCCGCCAGGTCGACACCATCTTCGAGATCGGCGGCCAGGACTCCAAGTTCATCAGCCTGCAGGACGGCATCGTCGTCGACTTCGCCATGAACGAGGCCTGCGCCGCGGGCACCGGCTCGTTTCTCGAGGAGCAGGCCGAGAAGCTCGGCATCGACATCATCGACGAGTTCGCCCGGCTGGCGCTGAGCTCGCCGGCGCCCATCAGGCTCGGCGAGCGCTGCACGGTGTTCATGGAACGCGACGTCATGGCGTATCAGCAGCGCGGCGCGCGCCGCGAAGACCTTGTGGGCGGCCTCGCCTTTTCGATCGCCACCAACTACCTCAACCGCCTCGTGCGCGGGCGCACCGTCGGCGACTGCATTTTCTTCCAGGGCGGCACGGCCTACAACGACGCCGTGGCCGCGGCCTTCAGCCAGATCCTGGGCAAGGAGATCATCGTGCCGCCGTACAACGGCGTGATCGGCGCGCTCGGCATGGCGCTCCTCGCTCGCGAGCGCACGCAGCGCACCGGCGAGCCCAGCTCCTTCCGTGGCTGGGACCTCGGCGCCGTGGACTACACCGTCGTCGACTTCGTCTGCAAGGCCTGCTCCAACGAGTGCGACGTGCGCCAGTTCACGATCGAGGGCCAGAAGACCTACTGGGGCGACAAGTGCTCAGACCGCTACCGCAAGCCGGCCAAGGTGGACAAGGAGCCGGTGATCGCCGACCTCGTCGCCTTCCGCGAGGAGCGCCTCCTGGCGCCCTACGAGGCCGCCAGGGAGCGCGTCGGCGAGTCGGCGCCCACGGTCGGCCTGGCGCGCAGCATGTACACCTACGACCGGCTGCCGTTCTGGGCGACGTTCTTCGCCGAGCTCGGCCTGCGTCCCGTGCTGTCTCCGGAGAGCGACAAGCAGATCCGCGAGGCCGGAGTCGACCTCACGGTGGCCGAGCCGTGCTTCCCCATCCGCGTCGCGCACGGGCACGTGCAGTGGCTGCTGCGCGAGGGCGTCGACTGGGTGTTTCTGCCCAACCAGGTCAACGAAGAGACCGAGTTCACGGCCTACAACTCGCACGCCTGCCCTTGGGGTCAGACGCTGCCCTTCGTGGTGCGCACGGCTCCAGGGCTCGAAGAGCACCGCGACAAGATCCTCATGCCTCGCGTGATGTTCCGCGACGGCCGCGAGGGCCTCGAGCGCGACATGGCCGGCATGGCCGCGAAGCTGGGCGTGAGCAAGGCGCGGCTGCGCGCCGCGCTGAGCCGCGCCTACGTCGCCCAGGACGATTTTCGTGAGGCGCTGCTCGGCGCCGGCCTGCAGGCGCTGGAAGCGCTGAAGTCGGCCGGCGAGCTCGGCATCATCCTCGTCGGCCGCCCGTACAATATGTACGACAAGGGCATCAACATGGACATCCCGCGCAAGCTGCGCAAGTTCTACGGGGTCAACGTGATCCCCCTCGACTTCCTGCCCATCAAGGGCATCGACATCGACCCCGTGGTGCCCAACATGTTCTGGAACTACGGGCGCAAGATCCTGCAAACAGCGAGCTACGTCCGCGACCAGGATCACCTGCACCTCATCTACATGACCAACTTCAAGTGCGGGCCGGACTCGTACATCAAGCATTACGTGCGCCAGGCCTCGGGCAAGCCCTTCCTCACGCTGCAGTTCGACGAGCACCAGAATGACGCCGGAGCGATGACGCGCTGCGAGGCCTACCTCGACAGCAAGGGCTTTCTGCGCTGGTGGTCGCAGGCCGGCGAAGAACGTGAGCACGCCTGCGCCCCAGTTGAGGTGGTGGCCGGTGTCGTCGAATAGCCCTCGTAGCGGGGCTAGGGTGGAGGGCGGCGTAGCCGCACCGCATCCCGACCCCGTCCAGGACGCGC
>CAIOZS010000305.1 GCA_903862845.1 uncultured Thermoleophilia bacterium | reverse complement strand
GTGCTGAGGGGGAAGACAAGGATTCCTTGTCTTCCCCCTCAGTAAGCGAGCCTGCGGACGGCCGCGTGCGACGCGAAAGTCAGGGAATCCTTGTCTTCCCTTTTCGCACTACCCGGCGCCGCAGCCGCCGCGGTCGGCGCGGCCGCCCGCGCTGTCGGCTGCGCAGTCGCCGGGCGCCCCATTCTTGGCTCACCGGCGCCTGAGCACCGGCGCGCTACTCCTCCACGAGCTGCGCGAGCTGCGGCGGCGTGACGCCGCGCTTGGCGAGGCGCCGCGACACCTTCTGCGGCACGAGCTGGATGAAGCACTCGTCGTAGCGCCAGCGCTTCCACGCCCCGGCGAGGCGCACGACAACGTCGTCGCCCTCGACGCGCAGGGGAGCGCCGCGCCGCGCCGCCTCGGCGGCGAGGTACGGCGCCAGCTCGTCGCGCCACTCGTGCGCGCTGATCTCCTCGAGCACGTTGCCGCGGTACTGGGCCGGGTCGAGGCGATCCTCGGGGTCAAACACGAACACGCGCCCGGCCGCCGCGCCGCTCATGAAGAACTTGCCGAAGTAGGGCTTGGCCTTGAGGCTGAGCTCGCCGCGCGCGTCGGGCTTGGCCAGCCCCAGCACCACGTGCAGGGAGTTGTCGCCGCCGCTCATCAGGTACTCGAAGGCGTATTCGTTGGGCGTGCCGAAGTGGATCGAGCGAAAGCCCTGGGCCGGCGTCTCGCCGTCCTCCAGCAGGACCTTGTTCTGGCCGGCCACAGCGAAGCGCGAGCCGGAGTCCCAGACGTTGAAGGAGCCGCCGTGGGCGGCGTAGCAGCACGTGTTGAGCGCGTCCTGCAGCACGAAAATGGCGCCTGAGCCGGCCTTCATGCCGACGTGGCACTGGCCCTGGCCGTACAGGCGGATGTCGGCGCCCTCGAGGAGGGCGCCGAGGAAATCGCCGATCTCGCGGCCGTAGAGCTCGAAGACGACACCGCGCGCGGGAGCGCCCTCGGCGCCGGGCAGGTTGCAGCCGATGTAGCGCGGCCCGCCGAGGCAGCCGTAGCCGACGAGATTGCGCCAGCCGAGGCGCACGGCCTCACTGACGATGCGTGAGGCGCAATCGCGGCCGAAGGTCTCGCTCTTGAACCCGGCGAAGTCGATGACGAGCACGTCTCGGGCCGCGTCGCTGGGCGGCAGCAGATCGTCGCGCGTGCCCAGCGTGAGACGGGCGTAGCGGCCGCGGCCGGCGGGCGCCGCGGAGCCGGCCTGTGCAGCGAACACCGCAGCCAGCGGCGGCACGGCGTCCAGCACGCGGTAGATGCCGCCCTCGGGCGTGCCGTCCGCGGCGCGCCCGCCGTCGCTGAGATACTCGATGCTCGAGAGCGCTTTGCCGCCGAGGTCGGCGAACACTACGCGCTTGCGCAGCTCCGTGAGCACGCGCAGAGCGACGGCGCGAGCCTCATCGCCTCGCTCCGCGAACCCCGGCAGCGCCACCTCGGCGAGATGGCGGTAGTCGTCGCCGGAGATGCCGGCGAGGCGCTCCAGCGTGGTCTCCACGAGGCGCCCGGCGGCCGGCGGCAGGGGATCGTCGGGGCCGAGGAAACGGCCGCCGGCGACGCCGGCGCCGGCCGGCAGCTCGGCCGCGATCTCATCGAGCGCCGCCGCGACCGCGTCGCGCCAGGCCGCGGCCACGGCGATCCCCGCGGCCGGTGCGCCCACGTCGGTCTTCGTGCCGGCTCTCGTCACCGCGAGCGCCTCGCCGAAGCGGTTGCGCAGATCGATAGCGCCGGCGCCGGCGCCGGGCGTGAGGAACGCCTCCACGACGCCGCCGAGCTCGCCGCGGCCCGGGTTGCCGCCGGGACGCATATTGAAGCGCAGGTCGTGGCCGGCGTCCTTGAGCACGCCCTGATCGTGCAGCACGCGCAGCATGCTGTCGGCGATCTTGGCCTCGGAGCCGTTGGCCAGCACCTGCACCCCGCCGGGGGCGGTGTCGATGCTGACCACGAGCTCGTGGGGACGGAGGAACTTGATGTCCATGTTCTCGCGGAAGCCGACGCGGCGAGCGGCGCCACCGTCCGCGCTCGGCGGCCGCGACTCGACGATCGTGAACTTGTACGGACCGGTGGGCGTGAGCTGGATGTAGTTCAGGGACAGCAGCTCGAAGAGGCGCCGCCGCTCGGCGTCCATGGCCGCCAGGTCGAGGCCTGTGATCGGCGAGATCACCTGCGAGGCCTCCTCGGTGGTCAGACCGAGGACGCGGCGCGTGAAGTCCACCAGATAGGCCGCGTATTCCGTGTCGGTGAGCGCCTTGCGGTCGTAGGCGGAGTCGCCCTCGTAGTCGGCGTGGCCGGGACCCATCGACGGGTCGCTGTGCACGTACCCGTACTCGGCGAGGAACGGCGCCGTGGAGTCGACCCCGACCTGCTCGCCGTTGTGCATGAGCAGCACGTTGAAGGCCTTGAACGGGTGCGCGCCGGCGGGGTTGCCGCGGCCCTCGGCGTCGATCGCCGGCGAGTTCGTGGGGTAGCGATGGTGCATGCCCCAGACGTGCGCCGTGAGGGCCGGGTCGCCGCCGGCAAAGCCGGGGTACCCGGCCCAGAAGCGCGCGAAGTCGAAGTACTCGGGGATCGTGTGCGTCCAGCCGCTGATCTTGACGGCCGCGAGGTCCTGGCCCATCGAGACGACGTAGCCGCGGCGCTTGGCCGAGAACTTGCCGGCGGGGGCGCCGGGGGCGCCGTGCGTGCGGTAGTAGCGCGAGTCGATGAGGTGCGCGAGCACCGTGAAGTACTCCTCGCGCACGTCGCCCACGAAGGCGGCGAGGGCGGGCGCGGCCGGGCCGGCGGGCGCAGCCTGCCCGGCCTCCACGGCGTCGAGCGCCGCGGCGAGCTGCGCGTCGCTGAGGTCGCCGTACTTCGTGCGCCGCTGGAGCCAGCGCTCGCCGGCCAGGAGGCGGCGCCCGTACCGTGCCAGCACCGCCGGCTCGATCTCGACGAACAGCATCGTGAAGTCGCCGGGGTCCTCGCGCAGGTCGGCGAGCCGCCAGCCGTCCTCCCCGGCGTACTTCTCGCGCACCGGCAGGCGCAGCTCGGCGAGGCGCGCGCGGACGTCGGCGAGCGGCAGCGCGGCGCCGCCGGCGCCGAAGAACCGGCAGCCGCCCAGATGCCCGAGGATCTCCTCCATCGTCTGCGCCCGGTCGGGCCCGATGGTGTTGAACACGAGGCAGGTGCGGCCGCGCACGGCCGCCGGCGCAAACCCGGCGAAGTCGATGCCGCCGCCGCGGTTGTTGCCGCCGTTGTAGCTCAGCCGCGCCGACTCCCAGATGGCGTCCACGGTCACCGGCACGTTCACCGCCAGCGAGCCGACCCGGCAGGAGTCGTGCTCGGCCTGCGGCGGCTCGGGCGCCAGCTCGACGGCCGCCGCCTGCAGCGAAGTCTCCACCTCGACTTCAGCCTGAGACTTCTCCCAGACGGGCATCTCGAGGAGGTCGGTGCGGCCGCGCAGCTTGCGGATGTCGTCGAGCAGGTCGTCCGGCCGCGCCACCGTCCCGTCCGCGGCCAGTGCCCCGCTCTCGCGGTTGAGCGCGTCCACGAGAACCGCGAGCTTGACCAGGTTGAGCGTCGTCCAGTTGCGAAAGCGCTTCGCCATGAGCCGGCGGTCGTTCTGTACCATCAGCTCCGGCTTCGTCGTGATGCCTCCGCGCGGGCAGTCCAGATGGCAGTTGCCGCACTGCGTGCAGCCGAAGGCCGCGGCCTTGCCGATGCTGCTCTCGTGCAGGCCGTCGGCGCCGGCGATGAGCACCTTCACCATGTCGAGCTCGCCGCGCAGGCCGCCGGAGGCGAAGAGGCGGGTACCGCCCGCAGCCCCGTACGGCGCGCCGTTGGCGTCGCGGATCGGCTTCATCTGGCCGCTGCCGTCGAGATCGACCTTCTCGCCCATCAGGGCGTGATGCGTGTGCAGAATGGTGCGAAACATGTCGGGCCAGCCCACGTGGCTGGAGTCGGCGTGGTAGTTGCCGCTGCCGCCCATGCCGGCGTCCACGAGCAGGTAGTCGACGACGAAGTTGCTCCACATGCCGGCGGCCACGAACCTCGTGTAGGTGGAGCCCGTGATCTTGATGCCGCAGTGGTTGTGGTAGAGCAGCCACAGCCACACCTCGGCGGGCATGTCCTCGATGGAGTAGATGTCGTGCTTGGGGTCGGGGCTCAGGGCGTCGGTGCCCACAGGGATGTTGCGCGCCTTGGCGACCGTCGGCGTGACCTTGGCGCCAGAGAGACGGCCGCCCTTGCCGGGCTTGGCGCCCTGGTTGATCTTGATCTCGACGTCGCGCACCCGGCGCAGGTCCGCCCCGCTCAGCCCGAAGTGGCCGCTGGCGGCCTGGAGGCTCTCCCACTTCATGTCGTCGGCCGAGGAGAGCCTGATCGGGCCGCCCTCGCCCGACGAGGTCATGGCGAGGCCCGCGTTGCCCTCGATGCGCGCCCGCAAGAAGTCTTCGCTGGCGGCGCCCAGCGACATGGATGCGTGGGAGACCGGGGCGTGCCAGATGGGCTCGCGCACGGCGAAGCCGCTCAGCGCGAGCCCGCCACGCGGGTCACGTTTCAGCACGACCGTGCCGTCCGCGGAAGCGCGCAGCACGCCGACGCCGTGCGCGCCGTGACCAACCGCCGTGAGCTCGGTCGCCGTGACGGCGCCGTCCGCGGCGACGGCCCGCAGCCAGAGGCTGCCGTCGCCGTCCGCGGCGCCGCCCCGCCCCAGCGCGCCCTCCAGCGGGTGCCCGGCGTTGAGAGCCAGCTCGAAGCCGCCGCCGGCGTCCGCGTCGACGCGCGCCAGCGCCGGCGCGTCGGCGCCGGCGTGCACGCTCACGCTGGCGCCCATACTGCCGCACGTCCTTGCCGGCTTCCAGGCTGTCCGCAGCTGTTGATCGTACGCTAAACACCGTGACTGTACCGTTAGGGGGGATCGTACTGTAACCCAACCCGAAGAAACT
>CAIOZS010000304.1 GCA_903862845.1 uncultured Thermoleophilia bacterium | reverse complement strand
GCGTGCGCGTGAACAGGTACGCCACCATGATGACCACGGCCATGCTCTTGATGAGCTGCACGAAGAGGTCGATGGACAGCACGGCGAGCTCCGGCGGCCTGTCTACCCGGCGTGCGGGTCGTGGGCGCGGATGTAGGCGAGAAGCTCGCGGGTGAAACCGTCTTCGACCTGGATCGAGTCGTAGTCGACGACCACGCCGTGGAAGTACTGCAGCACGAGCCAATCGCCGGACGAGCCGCCGGGGATGAGCCCGGTGAACACGAAGCCCGCGTCCTCCAGTGAGGTGGCCACGATGTCGCTGCCGGGGGAGCTCAGGTTCAGGAACACGTCCATGACCTTGACGTCCTCGCGCCGCAGCCGGTACATCTCGTCGTGCAGGCGGCGCTCAAGATCGCGTCCGTACACGGGCATGCGGATCGTGGCCACCGAGCGGCTCGTGTTGACCGCCACGTGCAGCACAGAGGCCTCGGGGGCGACGCCGACAACCACGGCCGCGCCGGCGTCCGCGAACGTCACCGGCGCGCCCAGCGACTCGTAGATCCGCGCGATCATGTCGCGATGGCGCGCCGGGGCGTGCACCGGCGCCGGCGACGGCGGCCTCAGGTACTTGAAGCCGACGATCACGGAGCGGCGCGCGGCGCTCTCCCCGGTGATCCCCGTGAAGGCCATGGTCGCCGGCGAGTAGGCGAGCAGGAAGGCGCAATCGGCGAACCCGAGGCGATGGCAGAACTTCTGCGTGAAAGTGTGGACCGTGACCTCTTCGATGAACATGCCGGCGAGCCCGCGAGCGAGCGCCTCCTGCGAGAGGTACTCGCCGAGCCGCCGGGCGATCGACTGGCCACGGAACTTGGCCTTCGTGGCGACGATCGCCAGATCGGCGACGTCGCGCGTTTCTTCGGGAAAGACGAGAGCCGCGTGCCCGGCGACCTCGCCCGCGCGGGTGCTCGCGACTGCCGAGATCATGTCGCCGCTCTGGTTCAGGGCGACGACGCGGTCGGGGTAGTACATGTGCTCGTTGACGTAGGTGTAGCGGTAGGCGTCGTAGATGCAGCGGCACACCTCGATGGCCTGCGCCGGCCGCAGCGCGCCAAACTCGAGCTCGACGCGCTCGGCTTCGGGCACGGGCTCGGGTTCCTCCAGCGGGGCCTCCTCGGCGGGCGGTGCGCTGGTCACCGATTCGCTGGCGAGGTACTTGACGAACACCGTCTCTTTGCCGCGGCTGCCCAGGTTGTGGAACTCGACGCGGTCGGCGATCTGCTGCATGAGGAAGCTGCCGAGGCCGGCGCCGGTCTGGCGGTCGAGGTCGGCGCTGGGGTCGTACTCAGGAGTCAGGGAAGGATCGTACGGCATGCCCTCGTCGTGCACCGTGATCTGCACGCCGGCGGGCACGCGCTCGCAGATGATGTCGAAGCTGGCGCGCTCGTCCTCGGCGAAGGCGCCGTGGACGACGTTGGTGACCGCCTCCTCCATGAGCAGGTCAAGGCGCCTCTGATCCAGCGGAGCAAAGCCGGCTCCGGACGCGTACTCACGCACGAATCCCTGCGCCATGGGCAGGTAGGAGAGGTGGTTGGGCACGGTCAGCGTGCAACGCTGCGCGTCGAAGGAATAGCCGGGCTCCGTCATCTCGCTCCCCCGTCGTGGTCTGGTCGCGCGCGGCGGAGCCGCGCGCCGGCCGC
>CAIOZS010000303.1 GCA_903862845.1 uncultured Thermoleophilia bacterium | reverse complement strand
GGCGGCCCGAAGAACACCGACAAGTGGCAGATCACGCTCGGCGACGAGCAGTACGCGTGGCTCCAGCAGACCCTCGAGTCCAGCGCGGCGAAGTACAAGTTCGTCTTCACGCATCAGGTCCTCGGGACCGGGCGCGGCGGCGTCGAGCTGGCCGGCCTCTTCGAGTGGGGCGGCCTCAACGCCAAGGGGGTCGACGAGTTCGCCGCGAAGCGGCCGAGCTGGGGTCTGCCCATCCAGCAACTGATGGCCGCCAACGGCGTGACGATCTTCTTCCACGGCCACGACCACCTGTTCGCGCGGCAGGAGCTCGACGGCGTCATCTACCAGGAGCTGCCCAGCCCGGCAGACCCCAACTACGCGGACACCAACGCGCCGGCCTACACGTCCGCGGACGTGCTGCCCTGCTCTGGCCGCGTGCGCGTGACCGTGTCGGCGGCCAAGGTGCTCGTTGAGTACGTGCGGTCGTACCTGCCCAAGGATGCGACTGCACAGCATCCCGACGGCGAGATCGCGTTCTCCTACGAGATCGCAGCCGCGAGCGCAGCCGCGAGCGTAGTCTCGAGACGCTGATGGGGAACATAGCCCACTTCTCGCTGCCCGGCCGCTCCCGCGCGGGGTAGTGCGAAAAGGGAAGACAAGGATTCGTTGACTGTCGCGTCGCCCGCGGCCGTCTGCAGGCTCGGTTACCAGGGGGGAAGATAGGGATCCGCCGACTTTTCTTATCTTCCCTCACAGCACTACCCCGCCGCGGAGGCTGACCCTGCTGTCAGCGCTCATCTTCACCGGCCGCGGGTCGCGAAGCCGCGAGGGAAACTGGGCCGGGAATCCGGCAGCCCGCCATGGGCACTGCCTCCACCTTGCTGGGGCGGGGCTGCCGGCCCCCACTACGAACCTGCGGCCTGGCTGCAACCCGAGGTTGACCTTGGGCAGCGGCTCTTCTGGACCACCAAGAGGGTCTTCGTCGTCGGCGCGCCGCGCATTGCGGCACTGCAACCCGCGTGCAACCGTCGAGTCACAGCCATCGCCGATGCTTGTACCGTCATTTGCATGGGTCGCAGCGGTACGGCATGCCAGGCTCTCGGCGTCCGGCCCTGGTCCCCTGTCTCAGCGGAACTGGAGGTCATGGTGTTCAAACGCAACAAGCTCGCACTGATGCTGCTGGCGGCAGCGCTCGGGCTCACCGGCGCGTGCGCGCTCCCGGCAGCGGCGGTGGCGGCGCCGACGCCGCCGACCCCCGGCCAGAATCTCGAACAGGCGATCTCCGACAAGGCCCAGTCCACGACCATCGCTTTCAGCGGCCTCGCGCTCATCACCGGCAACCTCGACGCGCAGTCCTTCTACCCGCCCGGCAAGGTCGCGGACTACTGGGGCTTCCAGTACCTGCGCGACAACGACCCCTCCGACATGGGCCACAACACGAGCTTCCTGACGCGCGTCGCCTGCGACGTGCTGTACATCCTGGACGACGCCCGGCTCGCCAAGCTCAAGGTCCTCGCCGCGAGCCAGATCACCGACGTCAACACGTACGGCTACGAGCGCTACCCGCTGATGCAGGCCTTCCGGCAGCTCGTCGACGGCGACCTGCCGAGCGGCGTTACGGGCCTCTCCAAGAGCGCTGTGGTGGCCGCCTCCAAGGACCTCTACGTGCTCGACGGGCAGATCTGCTACGAACGCGCCGTGCTCTACGGCAACATCTACCGCTCGCTCTCAGCCACCCAGAAGGCCTCCCTCGATGCCATGGTCGGCAAGGGCTGGAGCGCCTGGCCCGACAAGACCATGGACGACGTGAGAGACAAGATGGCCGGCCTGCCCTCCGACGAGGCGGTGGCCGTGATGACCTACGCCGGTGACCTCTACTCGTGGTATGCGGGCAGCCTGGACGCCGACGTCTACTTCTGCCCCGAGCGTCACGGCACCTACTACGGCGGCTTCTACATCAAGGATGCCCCGGGCATGGGCCACGAGGGCTACTCGATCAGCGAGCAGCTTACGGCCACCGCCGGCGCTGCCCTCTGCGACCCCGGGGAGGGCTACGTGACAGCTGACCAGGCGGCCATCATCAACGGTCTCCTCGACGCCCAGCGGAGCAACCTCTACGCGGGTACGCAGAGCATCGTCCAGGCGCGCACCGACATCTCGAAGGCCCTGCGCAGCCTGATCTCTTCGAGCGCCCCCAGCGATGCCTTTCTCGCTCAGGTCAAGCAGACGGTGCTCGAGAAGTCGGCGGAGTACGGCGAGCTCGACGGCGAGAACAACTACCTCTACGCCACCGCTTTCGCCAAGCTCGACAGCTCGCTCAGCGTCGCCCAGAAAACCAAGCTCATGGACCTCAGGAAGTCGATCATGAGCGGCACCTACGCCGACGGCACGCCCTTTGACTTCACCGTCTGCACCACGCCCTTCCTCTTCAGCGCCGCGATCAGCGACCCGGCCGTGCTCGCTCCCTACACGGCCAACACGGACTACCTGTTCGGCGCGGGCACCCCGGCGGCGAGCCCTGTGGCCGCCTTCAGCTACCTCCCGGCGGCGCCGCTCGCCGGCCTGGCCGTGCAGTTCACCGACGCCTCCACGGGCAGCCCCACCACCTGGTCATGGGCCTTTGGCGACGGCGGCACGAGCACGGCGCGGAGTCCGTCGCACATCTACAGGACCCCGGGCACCTACACGGTCTCGCTGACCGTCAGCGGGGCCGCAGGGTCGGACGCGGCGACGAGCAAGGTCACCGTCGCGCCCGCCTGCACCATCACCGCGGTGACACTGACCCAGTCTCCGTTCGGCCTGAGGATCAGGGGCACCGGATTCCGCTCCGCATGCAAGGTGCTGATCAACGGGCGCGCCGCGCCGACGACGCTCCGCGCCAGCTCCACCACGCTGTTCGCGCGGGGCGCGGGGCTGGCGGCGCGGCTGCCCAAGGGGGTCGCCGTGCAGATCGTGGTGCGCTACCCGAACGGCGGCAGATCCGCGCCCTTCTCGTACACGAGGTGACCGACGGGTGGTGCGCATGAGTAGCCGATCGTACGCGTCTCGGCCACGACTGCAGATGTGGCTGCACGCGCGGCCCGGGTTTGGGTCTCGGCCCGGACCCGGGCCGCGGCAGCGCTGACCTGCCCGCCCGCCGTTCTCACCGTCAGCGTGTCCGCCGCTGCCCGCGCCGCTGGTTGTGAAATCGCAATACGGACGTAACCCGTGATTGACTCCCGGCGCCGATACTCATCGTGCACCCGGTCCGCACCTCTCGAGCGGACCGTTCCACGAAAGGTGACCGTCTTGATCAGGGCGATGGATCGGCTCCTCCGGGCGGGTCGCCGGAGGCGGTCTTTCGGACCGGCCGCCGGCGTCCTTGCCGCGCTGCCGGTAGTGATGCTCGTGGCCTCCGGCGCCGACTCGGCCGCCGCCCGCCCCTACCCCGTCGTCGACACCGGCGACGGTACGGTCGGCGACCACGTCACCGGCTCCATCATGTCTCCCGTGAGGCCACGGAGTCAGTGAGGTGCAGGCTGCCATGCCCGCCGAGATGCAGGTTCTTGTCGTCGAAGACGATCCCGCCGTTGCCCGCAGCCTGATTCAAGGGCTCGAGCGCGAGGGCTATCCGGTTTGCTGGGAGGACACCGCCGAGGGCGCCGCGCGCCGCGCGCGCGAGGACAACCCTCGCGTCGTGCTGCTCGATGTGCGCTTGCCGGACGGCTCGGGCTTCGATGTGTGTCGCAGGATTCGCGCCCTCGGGTTGCGCATGCCGGTGATCATCCTCACGGTCCAGGACGCCGAGGTCGACATGGTCGTGGGCCTGGAGGTCGGCGCCGACGACTACCTGACCAAGCCCTACCACCTTCGCGAGCTGATCGCGCGCGTGCAGGCCCAGATGAGGAGGGCGTACGGGCCACTGGCGTCGCTCGGAGCCGACGTGCTCTACGTGGCCGATCTGGTGATCGACCGGAGCCGCGGCACCGTGACGCGCGGCAGCCGAAAGCTCGTCCTGACGCCCACGGAGCTCCGCCTGCTGGTGCACTTCGCTCAGCATCCCCGGCAGGTCTTCAGCCGGGCGCAGCTGCTCGACGCGCTGTGGGACTACGGGTCCGACCTCGCCGAGGAGAACACGGTGAACGTCCACGTGAGGCGGCTGCGAGAGAAGATCGAGGCCGACCCCGCATCTCCGAAGCTCATCGTGACCGCGCGTGGCCTGGGCTACAGGCTGAGCGTCTGACGTGCGGTCGTAGAGCCGGATGAGTTGGGTGGCCAGACCGAGATCGCTCAGAGGCCGCCTCACACTGGGGTACGCGGGCATCGCACTGCTCACGGCGCTTCTCCTCGGGGCGATCCTCGCCGTGGCCCTGCCGCGGTTCTTCGCCGAGCTCGAACAGGGGTACCTGGGCAACGCGAGCGCCGACGCCGTGCGCCGACTCGGCGAGACGGGAGGCGCCGGCGCGAGCGGCGCCCAGGCGCTGGATCAGCAGGTCAAGCTCATCGCTGAGGCCGATCACGTGCGCGTCCGGATCATGGATCCCTCCGGCCGCATGCTCGCCGACTCCGGTCTGCCGACGGAGACGGAGACGGTCTCTCACGAGGTGCGCGCGGAGCCCATCACGGATCGCGACGGCCGTGTGGTCGGGCGGATCGAGGTGTCCGGCGGACCCAAGGTGGGCGTCGGCCTGACGTCGAGCATCGCCTGGGCTTGGGCCGTCGCCGGCGCGATCGCCGTGGCCGTCTCGGCAGCGCTGGGGTTCGTCCTCGCCGGCCGGGTGAGCGAGCCGCTTACACAGCTCACCCGTGTCAGCGGCGAGATGGCCCGGGGCCGTCTGTCGGTCCGCGCGGATCCACAGGGCGTCGTGGAAATCCGCACGCTGGCGGCCGCCTTCAACGAGATGGCCGCCGGCATCGAGGACACCTTCAAGTCCTTGAGGCGGTTCGTCGACGACGCGGCGCACGAGATCGGCACGCCGCTGACGGCGCTGCAGGCCGACCTGGAGCTTGCGCGTGAGTCGCCCACCGACGCGTCTGTGCCCGTTCTCCTCGACCAGTCGCTCGGCCACGCCGAGCGTATCGGCGTGCTCACGAGGAACCTGCTGACGCTCTCGCGTCTCGAGTCGCTCGGCGCCGTCGCCGAGCCGCAGAGTGTGGAGCTGACGGCGCTCGTGAGCACCGCTCTCGACGGCGTGGCCTCGCGTGCCGAGCAGGCGGACATCGAGCTGGCGTTCGACGATCGTGGAGGCGGCCTGGTCGTGGCCGGTGACCCGGCGGCTCTCGACCGGGCGCTGGCCAACTTGCTGGACAACGCTCTCAAGTTCACGCCCGCCGGCGGGAAAGTCACGGTCTCGCTGGCGCGCAACGACGCGCTCGTCGTGCTGCGCGTGTGCGACACCGGTCGCGGCATCGCTCCCGCCGACATCCCGCATGTGTTCGAACGCTTCCGGCGCGCGCGGGACACCGCCGCCATACCCGGTAGTGGTCTCGGCCTGGCGATCGTGAAGGCCATCGTCGATGCCCACCGCGGCCGCGTCCGCCTGTGGAGCGATGCCCACGGGACGACCGTGGAGATGCGGCTCCCGATCGCCCGCCTGGGTTTCGGGACTGCAATCCCGTTGTGATTCCGTCTGAAGGAGCGCCGCCGAACATCGTGGTGTGAGCCCGAGAGACGGGTCCAGCGAAAATCAAGGAGATGAGCTGCGATGAGGCATAGAAGCAGGAGGCTGACGGTGACGGTGCTCGCCGGTGTCGGCTTGGCGGCGGCGGCCGTCCTGGGTGGTCTCGGACTTCGGGCTCTGCTCGTTCCCCACGTCCGCGTCGACACAGCGATGGCCGCGGCGGTCGAACAGGGCAAGGCGGCGCCCGGGTACACGATCGAACAGGCGATCTCAGACCGCGCCCAGCAGACCACGATCGCCTTCGACGCCCTGGGGTTTCTCACCGGGTCGCTCGGTACAGACTCGTTCTTCCCCCCCGGCAAGGTCGCGGACTTCTGGGGCTTCCAGTACCTGCGCGACAACGATCCCAGCGAGATGGGCCACAACACGGACTTTCTCACCAAGGCTTCGTTGAACATGTATGGCGTGCTCTCGACCGCTCAGCGCCAGACGCTGACCGAGCTCGCCAAGGGCCAGGTGGCATCCATCAACGAGTACGGCTACAAGCGTTTCGTGCTGACGGCCGCGTTCAGACGGCTGCTCAAGGGTGACCTGCCCGCCGGCACGACGGCGCTGGACCAGGCTGCCGTCAAGGCGTACTCAGCCGCGCTCTACCAGCTCGACGGCGAGATCAGCTACGAGCGCGCCGAAGTCATGGGCAGCGTGCTCAGCTCGCTTTCCGACGAGCAGCGCGCAAGCCTCGACGACATGGTCGGCAAGGGCATGCTCGAGTGGCCCGACGCGACCGAACCCGAGGACATGCGCAGCCTGAGCCGCGACGAGAAGGTCGCCGTCATGACGTACTCCGGCGACATGTTCAGCTGGTACGCGGGGTCGGTCGCGGCCGATGTGTACTTCTGCCCTGAGCGCCACGGCACGTACTTCGGCTCCTTCTACCTCAAGGACGGTCCGGCCGTGGGGAATTCCGGTTACAACATAGCGACGACGGTGACGGGCGACATGGGCGAGCGCTTCATCGCGGCCCTCGATGCACAGCAGGCCGCGCTTGTGAACGGTCTTGTCGAGGCGCAGCGAGAGGACCTGTTGGGGATCGTCGACGTGAGGCGCAGCGTGGCCGAGAAGCTGCGCGGGTTCATGGCCGGCGATCAGGTCGACGAGGCCGCCGTCATGAGCCTCATGGAGCACTACGGCGAGCTCGATGGGGACATCGTCTACCGCTACGCGACGGCATTCAGCGCCGTCGGCAAGACGCTCACGGCCAGCCAGACGACGCAGCTGATGGCGTTGCGCAAGGAGATGCTGGGCGACCTCTCGCCGGACGGGGCGTTCCTGTACTCGCAGGCGATACCGATGCCGGCGACCCCGGACACGGACTTTCTGTTCGCGAAGGGGAAGACGACGGCGCAGACCACGACGATCAGTCCCTCGTCCGCCCTGCGCGGCGCCACAGTCACCATCGGCGGCACGCGCTTTGGCGCGAAGCGCAGCACGGGCACAGTGAGGTTCGGCGCCACGAAGTGCACCCGCTATCTCTCGTGGAGCGCCATGCGCATCAGGTGCAAGGTCCCCGCCGCGGCGGCCTTCGGCGCCCTCACGGTCACCGTCAGGTCGGCCAAGGGCACCAGCGCCTCAACGAGCTTCACGGTGGCGGAGCCGGAACCGACGCCGACGCCCCGTGACGGAGCCGTTCACGCTTACGAGCAGCGCCTTCACGGACGGCGGCACGCTGCCCGTCGTCTACACCGGCGACGGGGCCGGCCTCAGTCCGCCCCTCGCGTGGACGGGCGTACCGGAGGGTACCGTCGGGTTTGCGGTCATGATGACCACACTGGCGCTGGACGGCCTGAAGTGGAACTGGGTCCTCTACGACATTCCGGCCGGCGTGACGGCGCTGGCGGAGAGCACCGCGGGTGTCGGCACCGTCGGCCTGAGCAGCGACGGTCCCGAGCTGCGGTACTACCCACCCATGTCAAAAGGCCACGGGCCCAAGACCTACACGTTTACGGTCTACGCGCTCTCGGGGGCTCCGACGTTCAGTGTGCCGGCCGCTCGGGTCAGCGGGGCGGCTCTTACCAGCGCCATCAGCGAGCTGACTCTCGAAAGCAGCCGGCTGAGCGTGACCTACACCCGCCGAGAAGTCCGCTGACCGGCAGCATCCGCCGGCCCGCGCCATGCCGGCCGGCGGATGCTGCGCACGTCCTGACGGCGACGGTCCCGTACGTCGGCATCGCGGCAAGTCCCGAGGCCGGCGCGGCCTGCTCGCGCGGCCCGCGCCTCAAGCCGGCCGCCTACTTGACGGTGAGCGACTTGCTGCCGACCAGCACCTGGTCGTGCCCGGCCTGGTCGGTGGCGTAGACGTACCAGAGGTAGCTGCCTTTGGCCAGGGTGCAGGTCCACTTCTCGGTCAGCCACGAGCCGCAGTCGACGAGACCGAGGCTGATGGTGCTCTTGGTAGTCGTCCCCTTCTTAATCTGGATCGACGCGGTCGCCGTCGCGCTGACGTCCTCGGACACGCCGTACGTGAAGGTCACCGCCTTGCCCTTGGCGACCTTGAGGTTGGCCGACGCATAGGTCATCGGGCCCAGGTCCATCAGCCGGAACGTCTGGATGCGGTCCGCATCGCGGTCACCGACGAAGAGGTAGCCAGTCGCCGGATCGACGGCAACGCCAAGGACGTAGGTGAACTGCCCGTCGCCTGTACCGGGGCTGCCCCACTTGGCGAGCAACTCACCGCTCGGGCTGAGCTTGACGACCTGGCCGAGCCCGTTGTCACCTGTGTACACGTTGCCTGCGCTGTCGAGGGCGATCGAGGCCGGGCCGCTGAGATCGCCCGCGCTCCACGTCGCCGAAAGGCCGTACGCGGTACCGGCCGAGTTGCTTGGCGAGAACCGAAAGATCTGGCCGCCGATATCGTCGGCCACGTAGACCTTGCCGGCCGCGTCGACCGCGACGGCCGCCGGCTTGGAGACAGCGGCGTCCTTGATCTGGCAGACGAAGGCGCCGGTGGGGTCGTACTTGAGGACGCGATCGTTGTTGCCGTCGGCCACATAGACGTTGCCGTGGTTGTCGACTCCGGCTCCCTGCGGCAGAGCGAATATGTCCGATGGCGGGTTGGGGCCGAGCGACATGCCCTGATAGGCGCCATTGAGGCCGAACCAGGCGAGGCCAGTGTTGTAGTCAGTGATCCACACGCGGTCGGTGCTGACCGCGACGCCTTCTGGCTGATCGAGCCCGAGGTCGTTTGGCCCGTGGCCCCAGAAGGGCCCCGAAGAGACGCCGATCGTGCTTACCCATGTGCCGCTGGTGGTGAGCTCCTGAATGCGCAAGTTGTGCGTGTCGGCGACGTAGAGGTGGCCGTTAGGCCCGAACGTGATCTGGCTGAGGAAGTCGAACTGCCCGGCACTGGGGCCCTGGCTGCCGAACTGGCTGACGTACTGGTACGTCTGCAGGTATTGTGGAAGCGCGGCCGCGGCGGCCGGCTGCGCGCAGAAGGCGCCGGCCGCCGCCACGAGCGCGACGAGGACCAGGGCGATGAGCGGCTTCCGAACGGTGGTGTGCGCGAACTTGCCGGCGCGTGGCGGATGCTGGTGCATGGATTCCCCCTGGGCTCAGCGATGGCTGACTCGACAAGCCTAGCAGCAGGACCGTGGCGTGACGATGCCCCACCGTTGCGCAGACATCACCACGAGCGGGCTCTCGAAGACGTTCCCCGGCGAGATCTTCGGCCTGCTCGGGCCGAACGGCGCCGGCCGCCGCGATGCTAATGTACGGAGTCGCATGGAACAGATGAACCACATCCTGGTGATCGAGGACGACGCGGCGGTCGCGCACAGCCTCATGGAGGGCATCGGCCGCGAGGGCTACGACGTCCACTGGGAGGCCACCGGCGCGGGCGGAGTGGCCTACGCGCGCGACCGCGGGCCGCACCTCGTCATCCTCGACGTGCGCCTGCCCGACGGCTCGGGTTTCGACTTCTGCAAGCAGATGCGAAGCCTGGGCCTGCGCCAGCCCATCCTCATGCTGACGGTGCAGGCGGATGAGCTGGACAAGGTGCTCGGCCTGGAGGCGGGCGCCGACGACTACCTCACCAAGCCCTATCGACTGCGGGAGCTCATCGCCCGCATCCGCTCACTCATGCGGCGGGCCTACGGTGAGCTCTCCTCGGCGCAATCGGACATCCTGTACGTGGCCGACCTGGTCATCGACCGCACCCGGGGCTCCGTCAGCCGCGGTCGGCTGCATCTCAACCTGACACCGATCGAGTTCCGCCTGCTGGTGTTCCTCGCCCAGCACCCGGGGCAGGTGTTCAGTCGGGGGCAACTCATTGAGCACGTGTGGGGCTTCGGCGCCGACATGTACGACGAGAAGTCGGTCAACGTCTACATCCGCCGCTTGCGGGAGAAGATCGAGCGCCGGCCGAGCGACCCGCACATCGTGCTGACCGTGACCGGCCTCGGCTACCGGCTGGCGACGTCTTGAGCGGTCAGGCCGGACGGCGTCCGCGGTCGCTCCGCGTGCGCCTGTCGTTCACGTATGCGGGCATCGCCCTGCTCACGGCGCTCGTGCTCGGCGGCATCCTCATCCTTATGCTGGAGGCGCACTTCTCGGGCGCCGACGCGGACCGCCTCCGGGGGGTCGCGACCAGTGCGGCACGGGACGTCCACGCCGCTTCGGGGCTTCCGCTCGAGCAGGTGCTGCGCCTCACCGCCTACGGCTCGAACACACGCGTGCAGGCGTATGACTCCGCTCATCGGCTGATCGCCGACTCGGGATCGCCTGAGCGGATCGCCGGGTCGTCGCTGGCGACGCCGGCGGCTGCCGGGCAAGGTACGGCTGCGGGCTCGGCGGCGTCGACGGGGCCGGGTGCCGCCGCTGCGCCGAGGGGCGACGAGGTGCGATCCGATGCGGTCTACGAGCGGCCGGCGCTTCCGGGAAGTCCGGATGGCGTGGCGTTCGTGCGCGTGTCGGAAGGGCCGGCGTCCGGCGGCGGCATCATGAGCAGCGTGATCGTCGCCTGGGCCGTGGCGGCCGCGGCGGCCATCGCCGCCGCCGCCTTGACCGGGTACTGGGTCAGCTCCCGCATCGCCCGTCCGCTGGTGAAGCTCGCCGAGGCCAGCGACCGCATGGCCGCCGGCGACCTCGGCGCGCGCGCCGAGCTTGCCGGCGGCGCCGAGATCGGGCGCCTCGCCGGCTCTTTCAACCAGATGGCCGCCCGCGTCCAGGCGACCATCACGTCGCTGCAGCGCTTCGTCAGCGACGCGGCCCATCAGCTCGGGACGCCGCTGACGGCTCTGCGCACGGATCTGGAGATGCTGCAGGACACCGCTCGCGCCGCTGAGGACCGGCGTCTTCTGGATCGGGCGCTCACCCAGGAGCAGCGGCTCGAGGACCTCGGGAGCGGGCTCCTGCAACTCTCCCGCCTCGAGGCGCCGGACGCGCGACGCCCTGCCGAGGCGCTCGACCTCGCCCAGCTCCTTCGGGAGGCGGCCGACACGTTCGCCTCGCGCGCCGAGCAGGCCGGCCTGGAGCTTGAGCTTGAGCTCCCGGAGGGCGAGCTGCTCGCCCTCGCGGATCCGGAACGGCTCAGGGTGGCAGTCGAGAACCCGTTGGACAACGCGGTGAAGTACACGCCGGCCGGCGGGACGGTGCAGATCGGCGCGCGATCCGAGGGCGGCCGGGCGCTCATCTGGGTACAGGACGACGGGCCCGGGATCCCGCTCGCCGACAGAGACCGCGTCTTCGCGCGGTTCTACCGGACGCCCGCCTCGGCCGACACTCCGGGCAGCGGGCTCGGCCTGGCGATCGCGCGCGCCGCCGCGGAGTCATGCGGCGGTAGCGCGCACCTGGCGCGGACGGACGCCGGGACGAAGATCGAGGTGCGCGTGCCCTTGGCCGCCGCCGCGTCGCCGCCGACCGGCCCCGTCGGACGGCGCTGACGCGGCGTCACGCGCCGCCGGCTACGCAGTCGCCGCCGCCGCGCTTGGCCGCGTAGAGCGCTTCGTCGGCGCGCCGCAGGAGGTCATCCGGGGGCTCGTCGGGGGTCCACTGCGCGACTCCCGCGCTGACCGTGACGTCACGCTGCGCAAGCGCCGCGCAGGCGCGCACCGCCACGACCACCCGCTCGGCCAGCCCGCACGCCCCGCCGAGCTCCATGCCCGGCAGCAGCACGCTGAACTCGTCGCCGCCGAGCCGGCCCGGCAGATCCTCGGCGCGGCACAGGTCGATGAGCAGCGCGGCGAAGCTCGTGAGCACCTCGTCGCCGGCCCTGTGACCGGCGCTGTCGTTGACGCGTTTGAGGCCGTCGAGG
>CAIOZS010000302.1 GCA_903862845.1 uncultured Thermoleophilia bacterium | reverse complement strand
CTGTTCGCACTCGGGGTCAACCACATGGCCCATGAGCGGACGCGACGAGAAGGCGATGCGTAGCTTGCCGGGCGCGGTCGTCACCTCCTGCAAGTACGGCCGCTCCTGCGGCGGGGCCCAGTACGGCGCGCCCACCTCGGGTCCCGCGACGGCGTCGAGCATCGCGGCGCTGTCGCGCACCGATCGCGTGAGCACGTGCTCCTGCACGTACCCGCGCCAGTTCTCGCCGACGTCCGGCCCGGTGGGGGTGCGGCCGCGGGTCGGCTTGAGGCCGAAGACCCCGCAGCACGATGCCGGGATGCGGATCGAGCCGCCGCCGTCACCGCCGCCGGCCAGCGGCACCATGCCGGCGGCCACGGCGGCCGCGGAGCCGCCGCTCGAGCCGCCGACGGTGCGCGAGAGGTCCCAGGGGTTGTTGGTCGGGCCGAAGGCCTGCGGCTCGGTGTACGGCAGCAGGCCGAGCTCGGGCGTGTTGGTCTTGCCGAGGATCACGAGGCCAGCCGCCCGGTACCGGCGCACCATCTCGCTGTCGTGCGGCTGGGGGACGTCCTTCAGGATGCGCGTGCCGCAGCTCGTCGGCACGCCTTCGACGGTGCACAGCAGGTCCTTGATCAAGAAGGGCACGCCGGCGAAGGGCCCGTCCGGTGCGCCGTCTCGCACCGTCTCGCGAGCCCGTTCGTACATCTTGCGGATCACGGCGTTGATGCGCGGATTCGTGGTCTCGATGCGGGCGATCGCCTCGTCGACGAGCTCGGCGGGCGCGACGTCGCCCGCGCGCACGAGCTCCGCCAGGCCCAGTCCGTCGTACTTGTCGAGCTCGGGAAACGCGCTCATGGGCACCTCGCCTCGGTCGACGCCTGTGGTGGTCCGGGCGGCGGCGAGCTTTGCGTGCACCTGCCGCGCGGCCGCCCGTAGTCTATCGCGCGCCGCGCGGCTTTCCCGCGCCGTCCGTTCCCGCGCCGGCCGTTCCCTGCTGCGCCTTGCGGATCCCCCGCCGCACGATCCCGTCGACCACGGCGGGGGCGTACCGCTTCATGAGGTACGCCAGCTTGCCCTCGCCGCCGGGGACGATCATGAAGGTGCCGCGGCGGATGCCCTTGAGCAGCGCCCGGGCGACGTCGTCGGGCTGCAGCAGCTTGGCGCCGGCGGAGACCGCCTTCGTCTCCGCCGGCTTGGTGAGGTCCTCATTGGCCAGCCCCGGCGTATCGGTGTCGGGAGGGCAGAGCACCGACACGCTGATGCCGTAGCGCCGCAGCTCCTGGCGGAGCGCCTCCGACAGGCCGACGACGGCGAACTTGGAGGCGCAGTAGTCGGTGTAGCCGAAGACGCCGATGAAGCCGGCCATCGACGAGACGTTGACGATAGCGCCGCCCCTCGCCTTCATGTGCGGCACGAGCGCCGAGACGGTGCTCCAGGCGCCGTACAGGTTGGTCTTCATGGTCTCGTCGAACTGCGCGAAGGTGACGTCCTCGAAGCAGTGCGGCACGGCCCGACCCACGTTGTTGATGAGGAGGTCGGGCGCGCCGAAGGACTGCACGGCCTCGGCCATCACGGCGGTCACCGCAGCGTGGTCCGCCACGTCGAGCGGCCGGCAAGCGAAGCGCTGCGCCGCGGAGACGCGGCGGCTCTCGATCGCCGCGGAGGCCGCCGCGAGCTTCTCCTCGCTGCGGGCGAAGATGACGACGTTCGCGCCCTCAGTCGCCAGCAGCTTTGCCGTCGCCAGGCCGATGCCGCTCGAGCCGCCGGTCAGGAAGACGGTCTTGCCGATGAAGTCCTTCACGGGATCCTCCTCCCGGGCCGTCCCGCACGCGGCACTCGGACCCGCCTCAGCGCCCGGCGGCCGGCCGCGTCAGGGAGTACCTGTCCTCGTCGTCCCCGGTCACGTGCTCGCGCTCGGTGAACCCGAGGCGCGTAGCGCTTCGCGGCGGCGTCGCCCGCCGGGTCGACAGTCAGAACGTAGCCGACGCGGACGTGCACGAAGTCGCCGGCGACCCACGCCCTTCAGACGTGCTCGCCGTCCGGGATGCCTCCGGGGCGGCGGCCGTCGCGCCAGGCGTGCCGGTCCAGCGCGGCGATTCCTAGGAAGTCCTTTCCCTCTGCCTTCCCGAAGGACAGGAGTCGAGCTGCGACTTCTGCCCTGACGTCATGTGCGCGGTTGGCCTCTCTCCGAGTCGGCTGACTCCGCGAAGGTAGCTTCGGCCTGCCGTCATGATACCGGACGCGCGGCCGGGCCGGTCGAGGAGCCATCCTTCCGGAACACCGCCGGCGCATCGCGGACGATGACGGGCGGCGGGCGTATCTCGTCAGCGATGCCTTCCTCGACTGCCCCCCCAGCGCCGGTGCCGACCACCGCCTCGCGGAGGTCGGCGTCGATCCGCGGGCCGGCGCAAAGCCTGCGCCCTGGACCGACGGCTCCACGCACACGGGATCAGTCGATCTGCCGGACGCGTGCCGTTGCCGGCATGACGGGCGAAACCGCAGGGAAGCCTGGCTGGAACCGGCGGTCAGGCGCCTGCCTGGGTGAGGTGCGATTTGAGGGCTTTCTGATGCCGGCGCAGATGCTGCGAGCGCCCCTGCCAAAAAGCCAGCTCCTGCTCCTTGGTCAGCGTCACCGTTTGCGCCTGCACCTTCGCGGCGCCAAGATGCTTCATCTGCACGCAGTCAAACTTCTTCGTCTTCATACCGGATCACCTCCCGCGGCGAGAAGATCGCGATCTGCTGGTAGCCGCCCAGCGTATTCATGGCGTTGTACAAGAGGATCTTCTGGAAGTGGACGATATGCTGGAAGTTCCAGCTCACGACGAGGGTGCAGCCTGGGACCGTGGCCAGGGCCACATGAAGCGCGTCGTCTGAGTGCTTCTTTGCGACGATCTTGGCCTGCAAGTAGGCGTCGCGCAGATCGAGCGCACTCGTGGAGATGTCGGTGACCTCTGCAAGGCCCGGCATCTCAGACTCGAATGCTCTTCATCCACGGCCCCCTGCTCGAGTGGCGGTGATCTGTGTCGGATGTGGCCACATGGGTCCGCCGCAGGCAATTGGCGACGAGTTCGGCAACAAACGAACCTGCTCAGCCGCAGGGCGGAGACGTACTTGGCGGGTCACCGTCGTGCAGCGCGCGCCCTGGAGAGCGCCTCCTCCATGGACACCGTCTCGACCGCCCCGGAGATGATCTGATGGTGTCGCCGCTCAGCCTCCGCGAGCCAGAGCTGCTCGATCTCAGCCTCACTCAGGTCGTCAAGGCTCTCGAGCAGGTCACGCGCGAGGCTTGCCCGCGTCGAGGGATCCAGCTGAAGCGCTTCGCGCTTGAGCTCATCGATCGTCACAGAGATTCACCTCACCGTCGTCGTGCTGCTGTGCCAATCGTACGCTTGATGCTGCCACGCCGGCTACGCTCCAGGATGTAGCGTCGAACGTTAGGCACATGACCCGCGCCGCGAAGCGTTGTCGCGATCGATGTGCTTGTTCGGCATGCGCCCCCTCACAGGTCCTCGGGCTTCAGGCCGCTGTGCTTGGCGATGCGCGCGAGCATCCGCGGGCCGATCTCCTCGGGGTCGTGGAGGGCGAAGACGAGGTTGGGCCAGCCGGGACGAGAGAGGACCTTGTGGGAGCCGGTCTGGCGCTCGACCGTCCAGCCGATGCGCAGGAGAGCTGCGAGGACGAGCTTGGCGCGGGTGCTGGGCCAGTTGCTCACGCAGCGGCGAAGGAGATGTTCAGGTACTCGCGGCCGGCTTCCTCGTTCTCGAGCCGGTCGGCGACGACGCGCAGGGCAAGTGCCTGCACGCGAGCGATGGCGTCGTCCTGACTCGCGCCGTAGGCGAGCACGCCGGGCAGCTCGACCACCTCGGCGATCCAGCGCCCATCAGTCTCGCGCTCGAGCTCGATGCGAAAGACGACCGACATCACTCACCTTCCTGAGACATCACGACAAGGATACTACCCCGTCCCGCCCACGGAAGATGCCGCGAGCCTGCGACGCCGAACAATGAGCATGCCGTGTGTGTAGCACCTCGATGTGACGTTACGCTGTTCTGCGTATGGATGCCACGGCGCCCGCCAGACAGCGTCTCCCGACGGAGGTAGCGGCCGGCGCCAACGGGCGTCCCACTGGCTACCTGCCGTCCGCTCGATACACTGCGAGCGTGAGTGCACCGGCGAACAAGCACGACGACTCGCTCCGGGCGGCCGGACGTTGCGTCCGGTGCCGCGGCGTCTCCGGCCCGGCGCTCCGCGCGCTCGCGGCGAACGGCCCGCCCGGCGGGCGTGATCGAACCGGGTGGGGCGAGGCGTGAAGGTTAGCCGGCCCGTCCGCATCCTCGCGTGGGCGCTGATCATCGCGTCGTTCCCCATGTGGGTCGTCGCGATCACGGCGACCCCGTTCTTCCCTCTCCCTGCCGCGCAGCGCGTGATCGCCGCCACGGTGATCGCCGTCGCCGGCGAAACCATGTTCTGGGTTGGCGGCGTGATCCTCGGGGCGGCCGTGGTCGCCAGGTTCCGCCGCCCCAAGGTGACGACCGGCCGCAGCTTTGTAGGGAAACGCGTGGCCGTGCTCGGCGCGACGGGCGGCCTCGGCGCGGCCATCGCGCACGCCCTGAAGCGCGAGGGCGCCGAGGTCGTCTCCCTCGCGCGGGACACCTTGCGCCTCGACGACGCGCTGCGCGAAGGCGCCCTCCAGGTCGACATCACCTCCCCTGCCTCGCTCGAGGATGCTGCCGCGCACGTCGGCGCCCTCGACATGCTCGTCTGCGCGACGGGCATGGACGTGCGCAAGGATCTGCCCGCGCACAGCGCCGACGAGATCGCCGCCGAGGTCGGCCTCAACCTCGTGGGGCCCATCCTGGCCACGCGAGCCTTCGTGCCTCTGATCAACGATGGAGGTACCATCGCGATCCTCGGCGGCTTCGCCGACGGCCGGCTCGCGCTGCCCTACTACTCCGTCGACGTCGCTTCCCGCGCCGGGGTCGCCGGCTTCTGTGAGTCGATGAATCGCGAGCTTCCCCTCGAAGGGCGCGACGTGCGCCTGTGCTACGCGTGTCCCGCTCCCGCGGACACGCAAGCCGAGCGGCCCTACGGCGAGCTGTGGACCAGCATAGGCTCGCCGCTGGTGCCGCCCGAGCGCGTCGCCGACTTCGTCCTCGCCGCGCTCCTGCAGCGCAAGCGGGTCGCCGTCATGGGCCGCTCGAATCGCCTGATCGCCTGCGTCAACAGGCTGTCGCCGCGCGCCGCCGACGTG
>CAIOZS010000301.1 GCA_903862845.1 uncultured Thermoleophilia bacterium | reverse complement strand
CTTGTCTTCCCTCGCAGTACTACCTCGCCGCGGCGACTCCAGCGGCTCGTGCGGGTGCGGCGGGTGCGGCGGGTGCGGCGCGCCATGTCCGCCTTTTCGCCGCTCGTCGATCCGGAGGCTGGACGCGCAACCGGACGGAAGCGGATGGTCATGCCCCGCCAACCGGCTGGAGGCCGCGGGCCGGAGCCTGCGCCGCTTCAAGAACCTCATGTGCCTCGCTTCCGCCGTGAACCTCGTGGCGGCGGCGCCGGGGATCTGAGTCTCCGTCGCCCTCAACGGTCAGCCCGGCCCGCCAAAGAGCGCCGGCGGCCGGCGCACCTGGATCTCGTGCGGGGAGCGGATCGGCGGGGACATCGGCGACACTGTCGTACAATGCCGGTGGCGGCGAGCGGGCGACGAGCGTGAGTGGCCGTCCGACGACAGCACCGCATGCTGCCATCCGTTGAGGCAGGTGTACGAACAGATTCGCGGGGAGAGCCTCGCGGCACGGGGCCGCATAGGCCGGCAAAGGAGGGCACGCAATGATCACCACCCGCAGGTCGACGGCTTGGCTCCTGACGACCGCGCTCCTCACGGCGGCGGCACTCCTCCCGGCGGCGCTCCTCCTGCTTGCCGCCGCCCCCGCCCACGCCGCCGTGTGGGTGATCCCGGCCTCAGAGCGCGCCTTCCCGAAGACGCCGCCCGGCCACGTGCAGTCCATCGCCCTCGACGCCGCCGGCAACGAGTATGAGGGCGCGCAGGTCGTGGTGCGCGGCGCCGCGGCCCGCGACGTGAGCGTCGGCTGGGCGACCGGCAGCGATGTGCTGATCACTGAGAACGCGACGTTGTCGCAGGTCGCCTACGTGCACGTCACCCACCCCTCCACCGATACGCACCTGCCGGCCGGCGACTACCCCGACCCGCTGCTGCCGCGGGACTTCGGGGCGACGGTGCGCCTGCCCGCCGCCACCGCGGCTCTCTACGTGCTCGTGCACGTGCCCTACGGCACGCCGGCGGGCACCTATAGCGCCACTCTGCACGTCGTCAACGGCGGCGAGGCGGCCGACCTGCCGATGCGCCTCCGCGTATGGGGTTTCGGCTGGAGGCGGCTGAGCACGCACAGCGCCTTCGCCCTGAGCACGCGCGCCATCGAAACCAGCCTGCGCGGCAGCATCGGCTTCAGCGGCGAGCACAAGCAGCAGATCCTCACCGCCTACTACTCGATGCTGCTCGCCCACGGCGTGACGCCGATGCCGCCCAATGCGCTACCGAACGCCTCCGGCGACGGCTCTTTCAACGCGGAGCGCTACGCCGCCGCGCTCGAGCCCTGGGCCGACGCGGCCGGCCTCGACTTCCCCGACGTGCAGATTCCCTGGTACCGCTGGTTCCCTTGGAGCATGGCCGCCGGCTCCGCGGCTGAGCCGCGCCTGCTCACCTACCTCACGCAGGTGTGCCGCGTGTTCAAGGACAACGGCTGGCAGAACAAGGCCTTCGCCTACGTCATCGACGAGCCCACGAGCACGAAGAGCGAGCGCGCCGTCGAGAGCTATGCGAAGCTCCTGCATCGCGCCTCGGCGCAGGCCGGCTTCCGCTGCCGCTACCTGCTCACCGACGAGCCGCGGCCCACCTCGCTGGGCGGCAGCAAGACGGCCAACAGCTTCCTCTTCGACGACGTCGACATCTGGTGCCCGCGCTACTACTACTTCTTTGGCCGCGTCCCGGCGCTTCGCGCCCGGCGGGCCGCCGGTCAGGAGATCTGGTGGTACACGTACGCCAACTCGGCGGCCGCCGTCAACCCCGGCTATCTCATCGAGAAGCCGCTCGCCGACCAGCGCGTCTTCGGCTGGCTGATGGAGGAGTGGAACGTGGACGGCCTGCTCAACTGGGGCACCAACCGCTGGGGCGACGCGCTCACCGGCAACGGCTGGCGCGACCCCTACAAAGACCCGCTCTCGTACCGCAAGCCGCTGCCCGACGGGCGCGTCGCCAACGGCGACACCTGCCTCATCTACCCCGGCTACTACCCGCGCTACGGGCTCACCGACCCGCTCGCCGGACCGGTCTCTTCGCTGCGCCTCGAGGCGCTCCGCGACGGCTTCGAGGATCGCGAGTACCTGCGGCTCGCGGCGCGCACCAGCGGCGGCGCGGCCTTCGTCAAGAAGGTCGCCGCCCAGGTGGCCTGGTACCCCTACCCCATTCGCCAGGCCAACGTCTTCGACTTCCCCAAGTACGCGACGAAGGCCGGGGTCTTCGAGCGCGCGCGCACGCAGCTCGCGCAGCGCATCGAGGCAAGCCAGTAGGCAGCGCGAGGCCGACGCGTCGGGCGCCGCGGTCAGCGCGCTCGTCACGAGCGGGCCGTTGGAGTGATGGTGTTGGCGCTGTGAGAGGACGAACCACACCGGCCCACGGGGCGATATCGACCTGCTCGACCTCCCCGCGCCGCGGCTGAGGGTCTACCCCGCCGCGGCGTCGCCGCCGTCGCGCTTGGCGGCGTAGAGCGCTTCGTCGGCGCGGCGCAGCAGATCGTCGGGGAGGTCGCCCGAGGTCCACTGCGCGACTCCGCCGCTGACCGTGACGCTGCGCTCCTCGAGCGCCGTGCAGGAGCGCACCGCCGCGAGCAGCCGCTCGGCGAGGCCGCGGGCCCCACCGAGCTCCACGCCCGGCAGCAGCACGCTGAACTCGTCGCCGCCGAGCCGGCCCGGCAGATCCTCGGCGCGGCACAGGTCGATGAGCAGCGCGGCGAAACTCGCAAGCACCTCGTCGCCGGCCCTGTGACCGGCGCTGTCGTTGACGCGTTTGAGGCCGTCGAGGTCGAAGCTCACGAGAGACAGGGGGCTGCCGTGACGGCGGGCCAGCGAGACCGCCTTCTCCAGAGACTGATAGAAGGAGCGT
>CAIOZS010000300.1 GCA_903862845.1 uncultured Thermoleophilia bacterium | reverse complement strand
GGCCACGGCGAGGCCGGCCCACAGGAGCATCTGGAGCGCGCAGGCGGGCGCCAGAGCCGCGCCGAGGACGCGGGCCGCCGCCGTGAACGGGTCGCCGGCGGCAGCAGCTTGGCCGCCGAGGTTGCCGCGCGCCTGAAAGAGTGTGAAAGGCCCGCGCGAGGCGCGTAGGAGCAGCAGGTAGATCAGCGTGCCGGCGCCGGCCCAGGCGGCGGCCAGCGGGCCGCGCGCGCGGCCCAGCAGAGCTGCCCCCGCCGGCGCCAGAAGCGTGAGGTACAAAGGCGTCAGCGCCAGCGCCAGCGTCGGCCAGAGAGCCACGATGGGCCTCGTGCGGGTTAAAAGAAAGAGGGCGACGGCGAAGACAAGATAGGCCGCTCCCAGGCTCAACGATACGTTGAAGACGGGGAACGCGAGCACGCCGAGCATGAAGGCGAGCCCGCCCTGCGGCACCACGGCCCAGACCGCCGTGCAGATCGCGACCAGCGGCAGTGTCCAGCTCAGCGGGTAGGCCGGCAGCGTGCCCAGCACGATGCCGCTGGTGAGCGCCGCAAGGCCGGCGCCGGCGACGCGCTCCACGACCACGCCGGCGCGCTTCAGCGGACGCACCAGCCGCTGGGCGCGCAACAGCCGCTGAGTGCGCAGGCGACCGCTTCGCAGCAGCTCGGCCAGCGCCTCGCTGAGCTCGGCGGCCGTGGGCCGTTCGCCCGGCCTGGGGGCGCAGGCGTGGTCGATCAGCCCGACCAGATCCTGCGTAAGGTCGGGGCGCAGCACGCTCAGCGACGGCAGCCGGCCGGCGGCCACGTTGGACAGCGTCTCGGCCGGCGTCTGCCCGCGCAACGGGTGCTCGCCGGCGAGCAGCTCGTAGAGCACCATGCCGGCGGAATACACGTCGCTCGGCGGCCCCACGCGGCGCCCGGCGGCCTGCTCCGGCGACATGTACGCGACCGTACCGATCACGTCGCCGTCGCCGGTGAGGGTGTCGGCGTCCATGAGGCGGGCGATACCGAAGTCCATCACCTTGACATGGCCGGCAGCGTCCAGCATCACGTTCTGCGGCTTCACGTCACGGTGAATGATGCCCTGGCTGTGGGCAAACGCGAGCGCGTCGAGCAGCTCGACGCCGATAGCCGCAACGTCTCCGTCGCCGAGCTCGCCGGCCAGCTTGTCGAGCGACTCGCCGCGCACGAGCTCCCAGACGAGGATGCTGCGCTCGCCGTCGCCGAACCAGTCGTAGAGCGCCACGATGTTGGGGTGGACGAGCGCCGCGGCGGCCTCGACCTCCCGGACGACGCGGCCGGACATGCTGCGCCCGTCGGCGACGATCTTGAGCGCGACCGCCTGGCCCAGGGTCACGTCGAGCGCCTCGTACACGTCGGCAAACCCGCCGCTGCCGATCTTGCCGACCAGTTGATAGCGGTCGCGCCAGTCGCAGTAGAGAGGTGTCAAGCTGTGCGCCGCGGAGGACATGGGAGTCGGTGATCCTTCGTTTGGGACCGTATTCGGTATGGTACAATCCGAACCCTGTAAGAGCTGCTGGGCGAGTGGCGGAATTGGCAGACGCGCTAGGTTCAGGGTCTAGTGCACTTACGTGCGTGCGGGTTCAAGTCCCGCCTCGCCCACCAACCGCCTCACGAACGGGGGTCCGCGGAGTGGATTTCTTCGACGACGACGCGACCAGTCAGGCGCCCGCTCGCGAGCTTCCCGCTTCGCCGTCGCCATCGCGCCGCCGTTCCAACCCCCGCCGCACCCGCATCCAGCGCATCGTCATCCTCGCCGCGATTCTCTTCGTCGTCGTGTTCGCGATGGCCTGGTGGGCACGGAGCTGCCAGCAGAACCGCAAGGTGGCGTCCTACCGCACCTACTTCGAGGGCGTCTCTGCCGCCATCAGCGACTCCGCCGCGCTCGGCAAGCAGCTCGACCAGATCGTCGCCAGCCCCACCAAGTTCTCGCGCAAGCAGCTCACGGCCAAGCTCGCCGAGCTCAGCGCGAAGCAGAACGAGATCGCCGTGCGCGCCGATCGCCTCAAGCCGCCCACCACCCTCACCGCCGAGCAGGCCGTCTTCGCCGAAGGCATGAAGGTCCGCGCCGACGGCTACAAGCTCTTCGAGACGACCCTGCTCGGCAACCTCGGCAAGAAGACGGTGAGCCCCGCCAAGCTCGCCGCCCTCGCCGGCTACTTCAGTGGCCCGGATGCGTACTACACGAGCCGCGTGTACACCCCGGCGCGCAACACCCTCAGCGAGCAGGGCGTCACCGACGTGCCCGTGCCTACCTCAACCTACTACCTCACCGCCAAGACCTTCGACCCGGCGCGCCTCGCACAGATGATGGACAGCGTGGGCAGCTCGACCAAGCTCGCCGGCGTGCATGGCGTCGGCCTCGTAAGCGTGATCGCCCAGCCCGGCGACATCACGCTCAAAGCAACCGGCACGACCAATGTCCCCGCCACCGCCGACCTGTCGTTCGACGTCAAGGTCCAGAACCAGGGCGACGTCACCGAGCAGAACGTCGTCGTCGCGGCGGCGCTCAAGGTCCCCGGTGGGACCGTGCTCAATCAATCCGCCACGATCGGCACCATCGCCTCCGGCCAGACGCAGAGCGTCACCGTCCAAGGTTTCGCCATCCCCGCCGAGGCGCTCAGCAAGATCTCCACGCTTACGGTCACGGTCGGACCGGTGCCCGGAGAGCGGGTGAAGACCAACAACACCGGGCGGTTCAAGATCCTCCTGCAGCTCCAGTAGAGCCCCATGCCGACGCTGCACGACATCGCACCGTACGCGGCGCTGGCCGCGGTCGCCCTCTCACTGGCGCTGCTCATCCTGGTCCTCGTGCTGTGGAGCTCCCTGCGCCGCGTGCGGCGCGCGCAGCTTGTGATCATGGGCCGCCACGAGCAGCGCGATATCGTCGCGCACGTCGAGAGCCTCGATTCGCAGGTGCGCAACCTGCGCGAGGCCGTCGAGATCCTCACCGACCAGCTCGACGAGCAGAAGCGGCACCTGGACCGCGCGCTCACCAACCGCGCGATCGTGCGCTACGACGCCTTTCGCGACGCCGGCGGCGAGCAGAGCGCTTCGTTCGCCCTGCTCGACAACCATCGCTCGGGCGTGGTGTTCAGCGCCATCGCGGCGCGCGACTTCGCGCGCCTCTACGTCAAGCACCTGAGCGACGGCATCGCCGACCGCGATCTCTCGCCGGAGGAGCAGCAGGCGGTGACGGCCGCCGTGCCGCGACCGCTGCCGGCCGGCGAGCACGGCCCGCGCGCCGCGCGGGCCCCCCGCCTCGCCGACGAGCGGCGGCCGGCCGCCAGCGGCCGGCCCGCGGATGACGACGAGCGCCGCGCCTTCGAGGCGCTCGCGGAGCTCGGTGACCCGGCGCCGGACGCCGGCCGGACGCCGAACCCGACCCTTCCTCAAGCGCCTGACGCAAGGGGACGAGAGTGACCCACGAGAGCAGCCGGGTCGCCTTCCTGGGACCTGAAGGCACGTTCACCGAGGAGGCCCTGCTGGCTATTCCGCCGGAGGGCGCGCTCGCCCCCTTCCCCTATCCCTCGATCCAGGAAGTGATGCAGGCCGTCGCCGGCGGCGACGCCGAACTGGCGATCGTGCCCATCGAGAACTCGCTCGAAGGCTCCGTGACGCGCACTCTCGACCTTCTGGCCTTCGGCTTCGACGAGCTGACGATCGTGCGCGAGGTCACCCACGCGATCCGTCATCAGCTCATCGCCCGCACCGAGCTGCGCCTCGACGAGGTCACCAAGGTGGTCAGCATCCCGATCGCCTACGGGCAGTGCCGCAGGTTCATCCAGGAGCACCTCGCGGGCGTGGAGCACGAGGCCACCGATTCCACGGCCGAGGCCGTGCGGCGCGTGAGCCGCGTGGACCGTCCCTGGGTGGCCATCGGCACGCGGCTGTCGGCCGACCTCTACGAGTGCACTGTGGTCCGCGACGACATTGAGGACTCGCTGGATAACCGCACGCGCTTCGTCTACCTCGCGCGCACCCCGGCGCCGCAGGATCTGGACGCCCGTTACAAGACCAGCATCGTCTGCGGTATCGGCGCCGACCAGCCCGGCACCCTGCTGCTCATCCTCAGCGAGTTCGCGCACCGCTACGTCAACCTGACGAAGGTCGAGTCGCGGCCCTCGAGGCAAGGCCTGGGCGACTACATGTTCTTCATCGACCTGGAGGGCCGCCGCGACGACCCGCCCATCCAGCAGGCGCTCACGTGCCTCGCCTGCAAGCTGCCCTGGGTGAAAGTGCTGGGCTCCTACCCGGCCTGAAGCGATGACCGAGCAGCCAGACGCAGCGGTGGCCGCCGCCCCCAAGCGCTCGTTCTTCGTGCGTCGCGTCGATGCCACGAACCACTTCGAGATCTTCTTCGTGTCGGCGGTCGCGACGATCATCCTCGTGCGCGCGATCCTGGCGGCCACCGGATGGCCGCAGCTCGGCGGCGGCAAGATCCACTTCGCTCACCTGCTCTGGGGCGGCCTCGGCATGCTCATTGCCATCATTCTGTTCCTCGCCATGGAGGGAAGGCTGTGGGACGCCCTGGGAGCGCTCGCCGCGGGCATCGGCTTCGGACTCTTCATCGACGAGCTGGGCAAGTTCATCACCTCCGACAACGACTACTTCTTTCGGCCGGTCATCGCCATCATCTACGTCATCTTCGTGGGGCTCTTCTTTCTCTTCCGCTGGCTGGGCAGCATCAAGCACCTCTCCCCTCAGACGGCGCTGGTCAACGCCTTCGACTACGCCAAAGAGGCGGTGCTGCGCGACATGGACGAGGGCGAACGCGCGGAGGCCCTCTTCTTGCTCAGCCGCGCCGACCAGGCGGATCCCGTGGTCGTCGCCCTCGGCGACATGCTGCACTCGCTGGAGATGCCGGAGAAGCCCAACCCGTCGCCGCTGCAGACGGCGATGCGCTGGTTTGCGGGCCTGTACGCGCGCTTCGTCGACCGCCGCTGGTTCCGCGTCATCGTGGTCGGCTGGTTTGTGGTCATCAGTCTCGCCGGCCTCGTCGGCGGCCTGGGCGTGGACCTGAACCCCGCGAACATGAGCTTTGCCGACGTCGGGCTCAGCGTCACCGGCTTCGTCGAGGGCGTCCTCGTGGTGATCGGCATCGTCCGCGGCAGGCACTCGCGCCTGGTGGCCTACGCCTGGTTCGAGCGCGCCGTGCTCGTGAGCATCCTGGTCGGCGAGTTCTTCGAGTTCTACGCCAATCAGCTCAGCGCCGTGTTCGGCTTGCTCCCCTTGTTGCTCACGTTCATCACCATCCGCTATATGATCGGCGAAGAGCGGAAGAAGCTGGCTGACGCCGAAACATCCTGACCCAGCCGGAGGTCCACATGGAACGCGTGAAGTGCTCTGTGCGAGGTGTAAGTGCCGCCGACCGCGGCATGCTCGTCCTGCTCGCCGAAGAGACCCTGCACCCCTTGGCCGACGGCTCCGGCCATCCCGAGCGCTACCACACGACGGAGCTGCTCGAGCTGCTGGCGCGGGCCGACGTGTACGTCGCCGAAGCGGAGGGCGAGATGGCGGGGTTCGTCGCCGTCGAAACCGAGGACGACGGCCTGGCCCTGCGCTGCGTGTGCGTCAGCCCGGCCTTCGAGGCACGCGGCGTGGCCAATCAGCTCGTCGACTGGGCCGAGGGCGTGGCCATCGACCGCCGCCTGCGCCGGCTCACGGCCTTCGTGCCCACCGGCGATAACCCCTCTCTACGCCTGTACCGCGGCCACGACTTCGTGCCGGCCGCGGCTCCCGAGCAGCCCGAGATGGTGCTCCTCGTGAAGCGCCTCCCCGCGGTCGAGGATTGAGACCGGCGTGGACCTCACGCTCGTCGTCGTACCGTACGACCTCGGCCGCGAGGGCGTAGGCAGCGGCAGAGGGCCCGCCGCCTACCTCGAGGGCGGGGCCGCGGAGGCGCTGCGAGCTCGCGGTCACGACGTCGAGGTCGTGACCGCGCGGCGCAGCGCCCCCTTCGGCAGCGAGCTGGAAGCCGTCCTCGACGTCGACGCCGCCGTCGCGGCGCTGGTGGCGGCCGCTGCGACGGACGGCCGCCTCCCGCTGGTGCTGGCCGGCAACTGCAACGTCACGCTGGGGGTGCGCGCCGGATTGCTCGCCGCGGGGATCGACGACGACGCTGCCCGTGGGCGCCTCGCCACCATCTGGCTCGACGCCCACGGCGACTTCAACACGCCGCTGACCACCGAGACCGGCTACCTCGACGGCATGCCGCTGGCGATGCTCACGGGGCGCGCTTTCCCCGAAACCTGGGTCAGGCTCGGCGGCGAGCCACTCCACGAGACGCTGACGCTGCACGCCGGGGGTCGCGACCTGGATCCCGCGGAAGCCGCGGCGCTGGCGGCGTCACGCATCACCGTGGTGAGCGGCGCCGCGGTGCGCGGGCGCGGTCTGGGCGAGGCGCTCGCGCCGGCGCTGGACGAGCTCGCGGCGCGTGCCGGCGACGTGCGGCGGATCGCCGCAGGCCGCCCGCCCGCGCACCTTCACGTCGATATCGACGTGCTCGACCCGGACGTCGCTCCCGCCGTCTGCTTCCCCTCGCCCGGGGGCTTCACGCAGGCCGAGCTGCTGGCGGCCGTCGAGATGACCGGCGCGCGCTTCGACCTGCGGGCGCTCTCGCTGACGTCGTTCGCCCCCGAGAGCGCCGCCGCCTCAGGCACGATGGAGTGCGGCATCACCGTGCTGGCGACCGCCGCCGGCGTGGCCTCCGGGGTGCCCGCGGCGACGCGACGCTGAAGACGAGGGCGGGGCGGGCGGCGGCCCTTGCGGCCGCCGCCCGCCCCGTCGTCACGCCTCAGTGATAGACGTAGAGCTGCTCGCCCACCCACGACTGGTCGTACACCCACTGGGCCACCCACATGGGTTCGCGGACGCAGCCGTGGCTGGCCGGATACGGCGGCACCGGCGCGTAGCCGTGAATCGCGAAGTCGGCGATGAAGCCCATCGTGCGGAACAGGGTGCCGCCGAACCCCGAGGTGGTGTACGGGTGCTTCTGCTGGATGTGGAAGCTGCCCTCCGGCGTGTTATTCGTGGCTCCCGTGGACACCGCGATGAGGCCGTAGACGGCGCCGTTCTTGACGACCATGAGAATCTGCCGTCCCTTGTCGACCTCGAGGTGGGTGGACGGCCCCGAGTAGCGCGGCTTGAACGGCTTGGCGCCGTCGAGCTTGCGCCAGTTGGCGCTGTCGAACACGTAGGTGCGCGACAGGCCGTACGCCTTCTGGAAGGCCATCACCGCGTCGGCGCACTGCGAGTTGAAGGTCGTGCCGATGTAGGGCACGCGGATCTGGAGGCGCGAAAGCGCCGTGAGAAGTCCGCGCACGCACGGCCCGGATGAGCCCGCGGCGACGGTCTGCCCCTTGGCCTTCACCGTCGACTCGAGGCTGCGCGCCCCGAAGCCGTCGGCGGCGGGCAGGGAGAACGTCACGACGAAGTTGTCGACGCCGCGCAGCGGCACTGGCAGCACGGCTTTGCCGCCGCGCACCGCAGCCTTGACCGTGGCGACGGTCAGTCCGCGGTGCACGACAGTGGCGCTGACGGTGCCGCTGTAGGTGGACGGTTCAACCTTGACCACGTACTGGAGGCTGAGAAAGGGGACCGGCGTGCCGTGCGTGACGGTCACCTTGGGCTTGACCACGAGGCGCCGCGCCGCGCTCGGCGTGCCGTCGGCGAGCAGGCGCGCGACCACTTCGCCGCTGCGTCGCGGAGTGACCACGACGCTGAAGGCCCCCGCCGCGTCGGTGAGCGCCGTGCCGGCGCGCACGCCGGCCAAGGCGACCGCCACTTCCTGGCCGGCGACGGCCGGCGTGACCACGCCGGAGACCTTGACGACGCCGCCGAAAACGACCGTCGCCGGCGACAGCGCGCAGGTGACGGTGGTCGCCGGCGAAGGGGTCGGCGTCGGGGTCGGGGTCGGGGTCGGGGTCGGGGTCGGCGAGGGTTCCGGGGTCGGGCTCCAGGTCGAGGTCGGCGAGGGTTCCGGCGAGGGCGACGCCGCGGCGACGGCCGCGGCCAGAAACGTCGCGCACAGCGCGACGATGACGGCCGCGGCCAGCAGGCCGCGGCGGCGGCGGAAGGTGCTCTGGGGCATGGCTCGGCTCCTGCTCTCGCGCGGAAGCGCGTGGCTGATCGTGCTGGGAGAGTAGCACGGACCGAGCGCGGCGGTCGAGCCGGTGCGATACCATGAGGCGCGACAAAGGCGACCGCGAGGAGTCACGATGCTCGACGTGAAGATGGTGCGCTCGAACCCGGACGAGGTCCGCCGGGCACTCGCACGGCGCGGCGACTCCACGTCGTCGCTCGACGAGCTCCTCGCCCTCGAGGAGGAGCGCCGCCGGCTGCTCACCGACGTCGAGAGCAGGCGCGCGGCGCGCAAGCGCGCCAGCGACGAGATCGCCGTGGTCAAGAAGGCCGGCGGCGACGCCGAGCAGGCCATCGCCGCGATGCGCACGCTGGGCGACTCCATCAAGGAGCGCGAAGCCGCGCTTGCCGAGGTCGAGGAGCGGCTCAACGTGATGCTCCTCGAGATCCCTAACCTGGTGCTCGACGACGTCCCCGACGGCGGCGAGGAGAACTCGGTCGTGCTGCGCCACGTGGGCACGCCGCGCGAATTCGACTTCCCGGTCAAAGACCACCTCGACCTGGGCGTCGCTCTCGACCTCATCGACATGGAACGCGGAGCCAAAGTGAGCGGCTCGCGCTTCGCCTACCTCAAGGGCGACCTCGTGCTGCTGCAGTTCGCCCTCGTGCGGTACGGCCTCGACATCGTCCAGGCCAAGGGTTTTCGCCCCGTCATCCCTCCCGTGCTGGTGCGTGAAGAGGCGATGTTCGGCACCGGCTTCTTCCCCACCGACCGCGCCCAGGTCTACGAGACCGTCGACGGGGACTGCCTGGTGGGCACCAGCGAGGTGCCGCTGGCGGCCATGCACATGCAGGAGTTCCTCGAGGCCGAGAAGCTGCCGCTGCGCTATGCCGGCTACTCGAGCTGCTTCCGCCGCGAGGCCGGCGCCGCCGGGCGCGACACGCGCGGCATCCTGCGCGTGCACCAGTTCGACAAGCTGGAGATGTTCAGCTTCTGCCTGCCCGAGCAGGGCGCCTTCGAGCACGAGCTCATCCTCGCGGCGGAGGAGGAGATCCTGCAGGGGCTCGGCATCCCCTACCGCGTGGTCAACATCGCCGCCGGCGACCTCGGCGCCCCGGCGGCGCAGAAGTTCGACTGCGAGGCCTGGATGCCGGGGCAGCAGCAGTACCGCGAGGTCACGAGCTGCTCCAACTGCACCGACTACCAGGCGCGGCGCCTGGACTGCCGGTACCGCACCGATAAGGGCCCGCGCTTCGTGCACACGCTCAACGGCACGGGCATCGCCGTCGGCCGCACGCTGATCGCCATCATGGAGAACTATCAGCAGGCCGACGGCAGCATCGCCGTGCCGCAGGTGCTCCAGCCCCTGATGGGCAAGGACGTGCTGGGGGCCTGACCGCCGGAGGGCCTGCGGCCGCCGGCCCGCGCCGCTCCCGTCACTCGACGGGCTCGGCCTCGCCGAACGCCGGCGCCGCGCCGCTCTCGCGCCAGGGGATGATGAAGCAGCGCACCTCCACGTCGGCGAAGGTGTTTTCGAGGAGCGCCTTCACGCGGCGCAGATCGCGGGCCAGCAGTTCCTGCTGGTCGAACCCCAGGCCCCCGAGGCTGTGCTCGTAGGCGGGGCACTCCTGGTGCGACACCAGGTAGATGGTGCGGATGCCGTGCAGGTCGATCTGCGTGCGCACGCAGTCGAGGGCGACGCGCCGCTCCGTGCCAGGCTTGGTGAGAACCAGCGGCCCGCCGGGCACCAGAAAGCGATCGGCGTCGCTCGCGCCTTCCTTCTCCTGGAGGGCGGCGAGGGCGGCGGCGACGCGGCCGTCGGCGCAGGCGATGAAGAGTGCGGTCATGGCGCAGGAGTATGCCAGATGGCGCTCGCTGGGACTAGTCCGGGCACTGACACCCGCCTCCCCCGCTTGCTACACTGGCACGACGCGGAGGGGTGGCGGAGCGGTTCATCGCACCGGTCTTGAAAACCGGCAACGGCGCAAGTCGTTCGTGGGTTCGAATCCCACCCCCTCCGCCAGTTT
>CAIOZS010000299.1 GCA_903862845.1 uncultured Thermoleophilia bacterium | reverse complement strand
TGCCGTAGCGCAGCCCGATCCAAGCCCGTGCCAACCGCAAATGCCTGCGTCCCCGCCAGCGCCCCCGTCGAGGATGCTCCACGCGAGCGAACTATCTGCTGGATGCCTTTGTCAGGCGTCCTCGATCAGCGTCGCATCCATCAGCCGTTCGCTCCGCCATACGCGAACGACGGTGACCACAGCATCCTCGTGACGATACACAATCCGATAGGGAGGGAGCTGAAGCTCGCGAAGCCATGGTGTCTCGAACTCCGGGACGACCCTTCCACTGTCCGGAAACGCCATGAGCTGTTCAACATGCTCGATGATCGCGACGACCATGCGTGCGCCGACCTCGGGCACCTGCTGAGATGAGTACCAGGCCAAGATGTCCCGCAGGTCGTCTTCCGCCGACTCGGCAAGATCGACCTCGCAACGCTGCGCCATCAATCAAGTCCCAAACGGCGCTTCACATCCGCAAGCGGGACGACGCGGCCCGCATCCATATCAGCGAGGCCGGCGACGACGGCACGCATGAACTCGCGCTCTTCCTGGGCGGCTTCGTAGTCCGAGAGCGCCTGCACGACTGCAACCCCCCGACCGTGGCTGGTGAGCAGGACCGGACGACGGGTCTCATCGACGCGGCGCACGATTTTGCCGGGATTGACCTTCATATCCCCGAGCGAGACGACGTCCTCCGAGAACTTCACTTCGCTGCCCATGGCTGCCTCCAGACAACACTAATATACTGGTGCTGATTATAGCACCGCGCACGAGGTCGTCACGCCGCGTGAATCGCCTCCACCGTTGACATTCATTGACCTACCAGGAGCCGTGGCTACACTTGCAGTGGGCGCGGACCTTTGGCTCAGCCAATCGGTTCGCGCTCACTGCTTTCTGCGAGCCCTCTCATCCGGCAGCGCACGAACGACGAACGCGCGGGTCTGCTCCCCTCCCCTCCCTTGATCGCCCCCAAGCCGCGCCGGCACCTCGTCGGCGACCACAGCCTTGGGCGTTCCGGTCCGTTGCGGGTAGCCTCGCCGCCACGCTTCGGCGTGGCGCACGGCACCGACGACGACGTCCGCGAGCTGGATCAAGAGGCTGGCGCGAGACGCCATGGTGACCGCCCCGAAGATCTCGGCGGCGAACGCAGGGTCACGCCCCAGCCGCTCCAGCTCCTTCTCGAAGAGGACGCGCGTCGCGCCAGGCCGGCTAACCGCGTCGCGCAGAACGCAGAGGCGCTCGTCAGGTCGAGCGATCTCACGCACGAGGTCGACGGTGAGTCCCACTTGGGCGTCCCACTCACTGCCGTAGGTGGCGGTGAGATCGGGCTCGAGCTTGACCTTGTCGAAGACCACGACCCGCAGCTCCCACTCGGGCTCAGCGCAGAGCAGTGCGACAGCCTCGGAATGCGCGCCTGCAGTTCGCTCGGTGATCGCCGAGAAACGGAGCTCAAACCGAGGTACGGCTGTGCCGTGTCGTCCACAGACCCGGCTGCGTACGCGGGTGAGGCCGTGCGTCAGCGTCGCTGTGTCGGCGATCTTGAGCGCGCCCAACACGAACAGTCGCTGGCTGACGCCGCCGATCACGCCGGACTCATCGCTGAAGATGAAGCGATTGCACATGGATGGTTCGCCATGGTACGAGGCCGGTCCGTCTTCGTGAAAGGGGCGCTGCCGGTCGTTTGGGGACGTTGGCGAAACGTCAACTTGCCGATTCGCACCACCCGGGTATACTGCCTCCAAAGGTTCCACCCCGGCGACAAGAGGCCATGGGCCTCTTCCGAAAGGATAGCTGGGGTGGTCGCGCTTCTGGGCCGGCTCGACCGCGTCACTCGGCGTGCACAAGACGCGATGCGGCCCACACCACACCAGCGTCGGCGATGATGCGGTACGAGCGGTCGTCCTCGCGCTCCCACCTTCGGTACGCGGCCCACGCGCAGTAGTCAGCCACCTGCAGGTTCACGTCCGCGCACACCGCAGCTCCACCGCTACGCACGGGCAGAGAGTCGGTGACGACGATGATCTGCCCCCCGGCCATGGGCGCGAGTGCATGCAGCGCTTCCCGAACGAGTCGGTCGAAGGCTGTCGCGTAGAGCCGCTCCGGGGTACGAAGCCCGCGGTCAAGCTCCGCCTTGCAGGCAACGACGCAGAGCATTCGCGTGCCGTTGCCGTGCGCCGCGAGACAACGAAACACGCGATCGCCGACCGCCTGCCGATCTTCGGAGGCGTGGAAGTACTCGAGGCCCGCCAAGTGAGCGAACGGGCGCCGCATGAGCACCCCAGTCAGCACGAAATGGCGCGTGCCGGTGTGCCCGAAGTCGAAGTTCCCGGCCTCATCGATGGAGAGGTAGAGCGCGTCCCGCGCATGTTCGGCTGTGGCGTGCATGGTCGAGCGAGCGTAACAGCGGTCAAGCGCCAGGGGGAGATTGACAATGGTCGCGCGAGGACCGCGTTCTGTGGCCGCCACTCGGCCCCGGCGCGCGGGTGGCTCACCTCGGCCACTCTTCGCGCCGCGGTCGACGAGTTGACGCTGTGGACGGCCTATCCTGTGGATGCAGCGTATCGGCGAAAGCAGATGCGCAGAAAGTGCGCGGCGAGCGGGAGAAAGGATCCCCTCAAAGGCTGACGTCGCCCGCAAGCGGACGACGTTGTTGCTCTTTCTACGCGTGGTAGATGAGCCGCTTATAGTTTCGGCCAGGGACGCCCGGAGGTCAAGGCGCCTGCGCCGTGGCGGTCGCCGCGAACGTCGGCAAGGTCGCCGTGTACCAGGGCAACCCGCTGGCGATCAACTGCGCCGTATGGCTGCCCTTCGTCCTGGCGGCCTTCCAGTTTGCCCACGGCCGCGCGGTCCCGCCGACCGACCTCCTCATTCGCCAGGGTCTGGGCAACGCGGATGCCTTGGACCGCGGCTGGCCGGAGCTCGATGCGGACGCCTCGGGGTTCCCAAACATCGTCCTGTGACCCAGCTGGTCTGGCGCGGGCAGTGCGCCGCTCAGACGAACCCCTCATCCACCAGCGTGCTGCCGGCAGCCGAGACGACGTGCCGCTGGCCCGACCCCCCGGCGACCCTGCACCAGCTCTCGCAGGTCAGGAAGGACGTGGCGCCGGCGGCGCGCAGCTCGTAGCCGAAGCCGCCGTACATGCCCGGCACGGCGAACCACATTTTCGGCTCCGGCAGTTCGAGCATGGGCTCGAGCACGGGGAGCCGGAGCCCGCCCTTGAGCACCAGGCGTTCCACGCGGCCGCGGATGACCTCATGGAAGTGCCACTCGATCTGTGCCAGCACGTCCGCCGGCACGTCGCGGACCAGGACCGGCTCGAGCACCTCGAAGAGGTGCCTGTGGCCCCTGCGCACGGCGATGTCCACGGGGCGTTCGTGCCGCGCCGTCCGCAAGGTCCGCCAGGCGCCCATGGCGATCAGCCGTTTGGCGACCTCGACCGGCGCACCGCCGTGCGCCGCCTGGTGCAGCGGAGCGTACAGCGACGGGCCGTCGAGGCGCGTGCTGTTGAGGAGCTCGGGATCCCGCTCGAGCAGCCTCAGAAGTCGCGGCCAGCGGTAGTCCCGGGCCGCGTCTGAGACGGCATGCCGCGTCGTCGCCGCGTCTTCGCGCAGCGTCTCGGCCTTGCGGATACCGTCCCAGGTCACGTCCATTCGCGACGCTCTCCCGAGGCGCAGGCGCTGCCCCACGGCAGCATCCCGACAGGCTCTGTCATGCGTCGCCGGCCGTTGCGGCGGGCTCGCCGAGACGGTCCGCCAGGTCCACGAGCAGCTCGCGGTTCTGAACGGCAGCGACCCAGCGCGCAGGAATGGCCATGTCCCCAAGCGTCGCGCCCAGAATCGCGCCGGTGATCGACGCGGTCGAGTCGCTGTCGCCGCTGATGTTGGCCGCGGCGCGCAGCGCCGCAGCCACGTCGCCCTGATGACGCAGCGCGCAGAACAGCGCGATGCCGAGCGCCTCCTCGGCCACCCACCCCTTTCCGTGCCCATCCTCGGTCTCGTGGCCGACATGGCCGATGCGGCCCATCGCCGGGTAGTCGTCCATCCCGCCGCCCGCGAGACGAACGGCCGCATCGACGGCATCGAGCGTCTCCTCGTGGCCGTCCCACGCGACCAGCTGCTCGCGAGCAGCGTCCACGGCGCCGGTCAGCGACTCGCCGTCGACCAGCCACCGAACGAGGGCAGCCAGGAACCCCGACGAGGCGTCGCTCGTGGGGTGACGGTGAGTCAGGGTCGCGACCCGGGCCCCGGCCTCGAAGGCGGCTTCTCCCAGACCGGCAAGCCCGAGCGGCGCGACCCGCATTACTCCGCCACACCCTTTGCCGCGGCCGTCCACGAGATCTGACAGAGCCAGGGGCACTCCGCTCGCGATCGAGCCGAGGCACTTCATCCCCGGCCTGCCGAGAGGGCACTCGGGCGAGCGCGCCCACTCTGCGTAGCGGCTCCAGATGGCGAGCGCGAGCGCGTCGCGGTCGGCGGGCCCGGCTGACCCAGGGCTCCAGCCCGTGGTCTCGCACCAGTCCAGAATGCCCCGGGCGGTCGCCACCGACATCTGCGTGTCGTCGGTGTAGGCGCCGGCAGGCTGACTTCCCCAAGGCTCAAGCTCCGAGACGCCCTGCGATCCGAATCGGGAGAGGATCTGACGCCTGCTCAGGAACTCCACCGGCGCACCCAGCGCGTCGCCTATCGCAAGAGCGAGCATGCATCCGCGACGCCGTGAAGCATGCGCGTCGTCGCCCTTCACTCTCTGCTCCATCCGCACACCTCCCGTGAACGGTGTGGCCGCGTTTCTGCGCCGCACGGCGAGTTGACCCTTGAACGGCCAAAGCCGAGGAACCGCCGGTCGATTGACATCGTAGTAACGAATGCTCAATGACTATTGACATCAGTCGTCTACTATGGTACACAGTGTAGCACGTTGCTTCGGCCGCGTTCCATTCATGCCTTACCGGCCTCTCATTCAGCAGCCGGCGGCCCCTACCTGAGGAGGACCTATTGAGCACAGTCACGTTCCAGCTTGTCTGCGTAGCTACCAGCTCGGAGCCAGACCCTGTCATGCCGTCCGTCACGTGGCGCTCGGGGTTCGTGGCCCTGGACCAGCTACCTTCGTCGCTGCCGGTGGTGGAGCCTGCCACGGCCGACGAGACGCCACAAGGCTGGGCGTGGCTGCCGTTCCACTTCGCTCACTCCGCGATCGTCGTCACGGCTGCCCACTGCGAGGAGCATGACGGCGCCTGGAATCTGACTCTCGGCGAAGGTCACGGCGTCGTGCGTGGTTCAGCCGCCTACCTCGCCGCTGCGGAGGCGCTTCGCGCCCTTGCCGCCCCCGCCAGCTCGTTCGTGCGACTGGTGGTCGTCACAGGACTGCCGTCCTTTGGTCCGGGCGCCGCAGTGGCGCCGGCGGTAGCGGCTGCGGAGTTGCCAGCGGTCGTACCTGCGCCTGTCCAGACCGAGCCTGCGGCTCCGACCGAGGCGCAGCCGGAGACGCTCGACGGCGCGGCCACGGGCTACCTCGAAGACGAACTGCGCGCGATTGTGGCAAGCGTCGCCACTTCGCGCCAGCAGCGCCTGGCGCTGCGGCACTGGGGATGGTCGGGCGAGGAGCGCATCACTCTTAAGGCGCTGGGTCAGGAGACCGACGGCGTAACCCGTGAGCGCGTGCGGCAGATCGTCCAGGAAGTGGAGGTGCAGCTGTCCGGGCTTCCGGCCGTTTCTACGCCCGTCCTGGACTCAGCTCTGGAGCTCATCAGGGATAGCCTGCCGATCGCCGCCAAGGCGATCCCGGACTTGCTGCGCGAGGCAGGGTTGTCGCGGGCCACGTTCGAGCTCAAGGCTCTCCAGCGCGCCTGCGCGATCTTCGAGAAGCCGGAGCCCTTCAGCGTGAAGGACGTCCGCGGTATGGAGATCCTGCTGCCGCTGGATGAGTCAGGCGACAAGACACAGGCTGCGCGCGACGCAGAGGAACTTGTGATCACCGAGCTCCGCATCGCGCAATCGGCGGTGCGCGAGAACGGGGCAACCCGCGTGAGGGACGTCCTCGAGCACGTCGAGAAGAAGCTGGGCACGACCGTGGACGAGAAGCAGTTGGCCGGCCTTCTGAGGGCCAGGACGGACTTCCAGTGGGTCGACGAGGACGGTGGCTGGTTCTGGCTCACGGAGGCAGGCAAGAACGGTGTGGTCACGCGCGTGCGCAAGATCCTCAGTGTCAGCGGCTGCGCCACCATTCACGAGCTTCACGAGGGCATCGCACGCGATGTGCGCATGGGCACGTTCACCTTGCCCGAGCATCTTCTGGAAGCACTCTGCGGTCAGATGAGAGGTGTGGAAGTAGTAACGCGAGGGGAAGTCACGATCGTTTCGGCGGAGGAGGCCCTCGACCCCACCAAGGAGCTTATGGGAGAGGAGCTCGCCATGTTCAACGTCCTGCGCGAACACGGCCCCGTGCTTGAAAGCGCCCGCTTTCGTGAGCTCTGCGACGGAACGGGCGTGAGCAGAGAGAGCTTCTACAACCGCTCCCGCTATTCGCCGATCTTCGCCGAAGACGATCGGATGTTCCGCTTGCGCGGCGGAGACCAGGATGTGACCGAGCGCTGACGCCCGCACGCGCTGCCGCAGCGAGCCGCCGTTCGGCAGCTCGCTGCGGCCGGTCATCCGAGCACAACTGCTCGAGCTTCTACTTGACTTCCGTCAATCTCTATGGTAGTGTACCACCCGAATCGCGGAGGGCGGCTCCCTCCACAGACCAAGGCCCGACGAGGTCTCTCTCGCTTCCCGCACCACCCACGATCTGCAGTCACTACTGCGGCGAGCCGCGGCATGCCACGGGGTGATGAAGCGCGTCGAGAGGCGATTCCGTGAGCAGCAGGCGTCGGAGGGAGTCGTGAGTCAGGCCCGCGGCTCTGTCGCGTCCCGAGCAACGAGGAAAGGGGATCAACCAATGAAGTACATGTCCATGAAGGACCACACGGGCAGGACGCAGCTCTGCCAGGCAGACAGCTTCGAGGGCCTGGTCGAGGAGATGCGCGACCAGGCCTTCCTCCCGACCGATTCGGTCGAGGAGCACATGCGCGGCATCGTCGAGCGCCACAAGATGCTCCATGCGGAGGTCATTCGCATGGACACCGCGGAGCACTTCCTCGTGGACCTCGACGCCTGCGGCCTCATCAAGTTCGAGGTGGCGCACTGACTCCGGGAGCAGGGCGATCCGGTCACGGCAGGCGTCACGCGCGGCGCCCACGGCGAACCGCCGGGTCTTCTGCCTGATCTTCCGTCCGAGCCGTCACCCATAATGATGTGTTCAGCGTCGAATGCGGCGGGAGGGCTTTGACCCGCTCTTCACGGAGCCCAGCGACGCGGCTTCGCCGTCGCGCCGGCGGCATCGGGGAGCTTCATGAGTGGTCATAACATCGACGATCCGGGGGGTGCAGTTGAGCGAACGGCTGTTCGTTGCAGACGGGGTGACGTGGGTCGTGTCCATGCCGACCGGTTTGGCCGGCGACACGATCTGGCCAGATATGGAGTGGATCGAGGCGCTTGCCCCGGTTCCTTCTGAGGCCGAGGTCGCAGAGGAGGTGCGCGCGACATGAGGTTCGAGGTCAAGCCCTATCCCGAGCTCTCCTGGTCGATAAGCCGGCAGCGCAAGCTCGACCGCTGCCCGCGTGCCTTCTATTGCAGCTACTACCTCGCCTGGAACGGCTGGCTCGACGACGCCCCGGCCGAATCGCGGATGGCCTACCGGCTCAACAAGCTCACCTCGCTGGACGCCCTCCTGGGGCAGCAGATCGACGAGCGCGCGCGGGAGCTGGAGGCGGCCGCGCGCAGCGGCCAGCCGCTGCCCTCGGCTGCGGAGCTCGAGGCGCGCACGCGCGAGGCGCTGCGCCGGGCCTGGCAGACATCCAGGTCAGGCCGCACCGCGTTCGAGCGCAAGCCGGGCAAGACCGTGATGCTTCGCTCCGTGTACCTCGAGCAGGACACGCGGCCCGAGACCGACCGGCTGAACCAGAAGGCCGGCCCTTGCATGGCGGGTCTCCTGGCGGCGTCCCACTGGGAGCGGCTGCGCGCCTGCGGCGACGCCGGCCGCATCGAGATCCCCGCGTTCGCCAGCTTCCAGTACGACGGCCTCAAGGTCTTCGCCGCCCCCGACCTCGCCTACGTCCACGAGGGCACTCTGCACGTGATCGACTGGAAGAGCGGGCGTGAGGACGACACCAACCCCACGCAGGTGCTGCTCCAGATGTGGTGGGCCCTCGGCACTTACCACGAGCTCGAGGGCCTCGCCGTCCACGGTCACCTCGAGTACGTGGCCGCCGGGCGGACCCAGCCCGTCGATCCCACCCGCGACTTCAAGGCTCAGGCCGCGGCGTCCGTGCGCGAAGGCGTCGCGCGCATGCGCGCGCTGCTCAGCGACCCTGAGCGCAACATCCCCTTGGAGATGGAGGCGTTCGAGCAGCGCGAGAGCGGGCTCTGCAGGACGTGCAACTTCGCGCCCATCTGCGAGTAGCTGCACAGAGGCACCGGGACGCTGATCGAGGCTGGCGGCGACCGATCCCGGCGGGGCCAAGGCGGCAGACCGGTGCTCGTCCACCGGGCGCCGTTCGAGGCGACGATCATCGGCCAGCGTGCCGAAGACGTCAGCCGCCCGGCGCGAGGCCATTCGCCGCAACCTGCTGCACTACGGCAAGCGCGACGCGCTCCCCACCCCCGCGAGGCGGCAAGCGGTGCGCCTCAGGGTTCGGACCGTCAGCTTCCCACCTGTCGGCCGGCCCAATCGAGCACTCAAGACGCGATCTCGAGCGCCTCTTCGTAGTCGGCCTCCGCTACATCATCCAGATCCCCGGGACATGACCATCCCGGTCGCTCAGGCGCCGGTGAGCCACGAAATGGGGCACCCGGCGGGGGGGCAGGCGGGCGCCCAGGCGGGCGCGACGATCCCGGCGGCCCCGGCGCGGGGCACGTGCGAAAGGGGAAGACAAGGATTCCTTGACTGTCGCGTCGTCCGCGGCCGTCCGCAGGCTCGCTCGTTGAGGGGGAAGACAAGGATCCGCCGATGTTTCTTATCTTCCCTCGCAGCACTACCCCGCCGCGGCGGCTCCAGCGGCTGCAGCGGCGGCCGCGGCGCGCCATGTCCGCCTTCTCGCCGCTCGTCGATCCGGAGGCTGAACGCGGAGCCGGACGGAAGGGGATGGTCATGCCCCGGGATACCTCGAGAGGATCGCATAGGCGCGCAGACCGCGAAGCAAATCGCCCGAGACCGTGGCAGGCAGGACCACCGCGTCCGGAAGAATATCTGCCAGAGCGAGATGACTGCGCGCGTATGCCGGCCAGTCGTTGACATCGGGGTCGTCAAAGGCGACGAGCAAGGCCTTGTCGCCGGCAACCGCGCCGCCGCCGGCAGACCACCACCTACGTCCCACTGTGGCAGTCACCGCTCAACGTCACCTGGTGTACAATCGCTACATTCCATGCATAGTGTGAGGAAAGCGCCTACACTGGTTCAACGAATCGCGAGGTATCCACATGGAGACGTGGCCGATGACCGAGGCTCGCAGGCAGCTCCCAACGTTGCTCGACAAGGTCCGTGGCGGTCGCTGGCAGCTCATCGGCCGCCGCGGCCGCCCTGAGGCTGTGGTCGCCGACGCCGCCCAGCTCGCGGAGCTTCTCGGCGCCTGCTGCCCGTTCGCGCCCGAGGTCTTCATTGAAGAGGGTGAAGTCGGCATCTACCTCGCGGAGCTGGACGTGCATGGCGTCGGCGCGACCCTGGAGGAGGCCGAGGACGATCTCATCGAGGCCGCCCTCGAGTACGTGGAGGACTGGGAAGACCACCTCTACGCGGCCCCAAACCACCGCGCAAAGGTCGGCCACGTGCGCCGCCTCGAGCTGGCCGGCGACGACGCGGGCGTGCGCGGCGTGCTGTTCGGCGAGCCCTGCGCGGAGACGCCCCGCAGGTGAGGATCGGCCGCACCAAAGACGTGCGCCGCTTCTGCGTCGTCGATGGCTGGCGCCGCAAGGCCGATGCGCCGGGGCGGCGCGTGGCCAAGCACGAAGTCTGGGAGAAGACCCTGGCCAGCGGCGTCACGCTGCGCACGCTCATCTCCAAAGGCCGGGGGAGCTACGCCAAGGGCGTGTTCGCCGCCATCCTCAAACGCCAGCTCCAGGTCACCGAGCAGGAGTTCTGGACGGCGGTCGACAAGCGCCGCGCACCTGCGCGGCCACAGGCGGCGTCTGCGCGGCCGCCGGGCGACGCGTTGCCCTTCGCGCTCGTGCGCAGGCTGCTCGCCGCGGGCCACACTCTCGGCGACCTGAAGGGTCTCAGCGCGGAGCAGGCAGCGGAGCTGCTGAAAGGCGCCGCGGAGTAGCGGTGCCCGGTGGGCTCGTTGTCGGCTGGGAGTCCTGCAACTCCAGCAGCTCGAGCATGGGCGCGAGCGCATTCAGCGCTTCCCGAACGAGTCGGCCGAAGGCTGTCGCGTAGAGCCGCTCCGGGGTACGAAGGCCGCGGTCAAGCTCCGCCTTGCAGGCAACGACGCAGAGCATTCGCATACCGCTGCCGTGCGCCGCGAGACAACGAAACACCCATCCGCCCGGCCGCGCTCTGAGGCCCCTCTCAACGTCAACTTGCCAAGTCCCGCGTTCCGGGCAAACTCACGACAAAGGATCCACCCCGGTGACAAGAGGCCATGGGACTCTTCCGCAAGGATAGCCGGGGTGGTCGCATTTCTCTGGCGCGCTCACGTAGGCCGTGACACCCGCCTCGTCGCGCGCCCCCCTTCTCGCAGCGCACGAAGCCCGCGCAAGGCGGCATCGGGATCGGCGCGGAAGGCAGCGGCCACCGCCTCGCAATCGAGGCGCACGACCTCCTGGGTGAAACGGAGCGCCTTGGCCGTCTTGCCGACGGCCCGCGGACCGACGATGAGGATGCCGGGCAGCTCGCGAAGAGTCCTCACCCACCAGCGTCCGCACTCTCGACTACCATCCAGCCGCATCGCGGAGTGCCGATCAGCCGCGCATCATTGGTTCAGGCGAGAGACCTCCAGCGGCGGGGCCGGAGCTTCGCCCCCGTCGGGCCGGTGGCTATCCCGTGACCGACCCCTCGGCATCGACAGCGTCGAGCCACTTGATGAGCTCATCCGGAGGCATTGCCAGCTCATTGGGCATCGTTGGTCCTCTCTCTCACAAGACTGCGCTTCTGCTTGTGCGCGGACCCTACCATGGTCAGATTCGGCGGGAGCTCGTCACCTCGACCGACCGCCCAGCCCCAGGCGGGCAGGCTCGGGTGCCCTGCAGTTTCGGCCGGCCGGCCGCGCCCGCCGCGCCCGCCGCTCGGCGCCGGCGGTCGAGCGTCTTCGTCCGCCAGATGTCCCCGCCTGCGTCGATGACCGCGGCCTCTGTGGAATGCGCCGTCTGCGAGTTACATGCTCCGCCCACTCGCCGCAAGCGGCCACGCCGAGCCTGGGTGAGGACAATGCCCAGCTCGCCCTGATCGTCCTCCCCTCAGCGGCATCGTCATCCTGTCCGCGTGCTCCGGCGACCCCCATAGTGTCAGGATGTACGCACGTCGTTTCACGCTTGAGTACTACCGCACCGCCGACGGAGACCAGCCTGTTCGGCGCTGGATAGACCACGACCTCTCAGCAGCACAGCGCAAGGCCGTCATGGCGGCCCTCAAGTATCTCTTGGCCGCCGAAGGCGTTCGACATCTGCGCCTCCGAGTACGGACGGCACCTTGGTCGTGGGCTGTTCGAGCTCCGGATCAGGCATGACGAACAGACGATTATCAAGAAGGCGGGGCTCCGGATTGCTGCACAGACTCCCCGTGCTGACGTCCTCCTGCGCGTCTTCTGCCACGCTATGGGCGACCGCGTCATGCTGCTTCTTGGCGGCTACGACAAGGGTGGTGACCCCAGCTCGCGGCGACAGGCACGAGAGATCGAAGTGGCCCGCCGGCGCCTCGCCGACTATCGACTGAGGCGACACTGACGTCGTCTTCGTGGTCGTCCCGACGTTGACCGGCTATGAGCCTTGAGCCATAATCGAGCTGAGGTGATGACGCATGATCACATTCGATGAGCACTACGCCCAGGTCGTCGCTGAGGCCGAGGCCGAAGGCCCTGCGGCCGTCTCCGAGCTGCGCCTGTACGAGACCAGCTACCGCCTCGCCGGGCAGCTCATCGCGCGTCGCCGTGAGCTGCGCATGACGCAGCAGCAGCTCGCCGCTGCCTCCGGCATCCACCAGAGCGAGATCAGCCGCATCGAGAGCGGCAACGGCAACCCCACGCTCAAGACCCTCGGGGCGCTCACCGGTGCCCTCGGGGTCGAGTTGAGCATCGCCGAGCGGTAGACGCCGAGGACTTCAACCCGAAACGACAAAGGAGCGTCAAGCCGCTCCTTCATCTCGTCGCCGACGCCGGGACTCCCAGCCCCCGGATCACTTGCTACGCTGCCCAGCAGGTGCGATGCGCGCGCCGCCCGGCAGGTACGTGGTCGATGGGAGACTCTCCACCCCACCCACGATCGGCGCCTCATGGTCCTGGCCGACGCACCCCGACCAGACGCGCTCGACTACCCGGTGCCGAACGTCAGCTGGTGCACAATCGAGTCATCACGTCTTACTGGTAAGACGACGCCCACATTGACTGGAGGGGATGGTTGCCGCGCCGCCGGCGCTGGGCTGGCGGTACAATCGAAGCGGAATCTGGACTCCAGCCATGATTTGGACGACGGATTCCTCCGGGGGCCCATCAGCCCCCCTTTTCTTGCCCTCCCGCCGAACGGCAGCCGGCGAGAGTTCCACCCTGAAACGTCCACCCCCCACCGCCTTCGTCATCCTGTCGCGCGATGCGGCGGCTGGCATACGCTGACATCGTGAAGACTCCACGCACGCAATCTCCGCGTCTCCGGGATAGTGGGACTGCTGCACCGCAGAGCAGTGACCAAGCCTTGCGCGATGTCAACTTATAAGTTAACATGCGGCTCCTGTCATCATGAGCAGCGCATGGATCATCGCCGCCGGCGACTGATCGTGTGCAGCGAGCTGTGCAGAAAGCCCAAGCCGCGCGAGCTCCGGGGAATCGTCGGGCGCGCGCAGCATCTCCGCGCGGCCTACCTCGCCGACTCGGCCGCCGGCGATATCGTCGTCGAGATAGGAGGATGATGGCACCCACCTTCGACCAGCATATGACGCTGGCCCAGCAACATCCTGCCTACTGGAGCTACCTCATGACGCTCGAGCTCATCGACGCCCTCGTCGCGGAGATGGACGTCAAGGGCGTGAGCGGCGCAGAGCTGGCCCGTCGCATGGGCACGTCGCGGGCCTGGGTCTCGCGCGTGCTTGCCGGCGAGTGCAACCTCACCGCAGCCACCATGGGCAAGCTCGCCTTCGCGCTCGGCATGCGAGTGACCACGCAGATCGTGCCGCTGGATACCGCCGCGGTCCACGCCGAGAGCGGCGGGTCCGGCCCTCGGTAGGTGCGCGCAGTGACGGCTTAGCGGGAGCCGGCCTCCTCCGTTGGGCAACACGATCAGACCTCTGCCCCACCCCTTTGCATCCCCAGTCGTCACATTGCCTTGGCTCGGCGCCAGAGTGACGCCGACGTGGCGAATCTCCTCGGGGATGAAGGCACGAAGCCCCATCGTGCTCGAGCTTCGTCCGCTTCCACCCCTTGTCGGCCGGCCTCGTCGATCGTGAGCTCGAGCATCAGTGGGCAGTGGCCGCCGACGGCCGCCGGCACCGCGCCTGAAGAGAATGACCGAGGGCTTGCTCTGTGCGCGGATGGCAAGGATCGTGCCGAAGTCAAAGTCCGCGGACACCAAGCCCCGTATGCACGCCGCCGGCGTTCCGTCGCACCCCGCTCTCGGCGTCTATCGGCTACTCCGCGAGCAATGGGCCATTATTCGGCTATCCCGGCATGGAGGTGATCGATCGTGCTCTCTCTGAACCGCGCTGCCCTGGCGGAGATGTCGATCCCGATCGGCACCGGCTGGCTTCTCGGTGCGTGCATGGAGGCTCGCGGCAGGCCATCATCCAAAGCGTGGAATCGTCCAACCGCATCGAGGGCGTCACCATAGCGCCGGACCGTCTACGTCCCGTGGTTCTGGGGAAAGCCGCTCCCCGCGATCGCCCGGAAGAGGAGATCGCGGGCTACCGTCACACGGCTTCCAGGTCGCTCGCTACGTCAGCCTCGAGCGCATCGTCGAGCAGAGCAAGGATCAGTACTACCGGGCATTGGCCGAATGCTCTGATGATTGGCACGAAGGCCGCAACGCGCTCGTCCCCTGGTGGAACTACTTCCTCGACGTTCTGCGCCGAGCTTGCGGCGAGCTCGAGCTGCAGATGGGATCGGCCGCGGCGCGCCCCGCCAAAAGCGACCTCGTGCGCCAGGCCGTGCTCGCTCAGGTGGAGCAGTTCACCTTGGGCGACCTGGCGGCCCAGGTGCCCGTGGCCGGCCCGCAGCTCATCAAGAAGGTGCTCGCGGAGATGAAGCAGCAGGGCACGGTCCGGCTCGTCGGCAGAGGCCGCGGAGCACGCCGGGAGGTCGTTCAGTAACCGGAGAGGGCTTCGTCATCGACACGGCGAGCGCCGGCTATCGCTCAATCAGTCGGGAAGTGCTGCACCCCATGCCTGCCGGGCGCCCCATTCGTGGCTCACCGGCGCCTGAGCGACGGTGATGGTCATGTCAAGAGGATCTTCGTGGTCACGGCCAGGCCGTGATTCCGGCGGGCGGCTGCACCCATCAGCAGATACCTCTGAGCACACACGCGCGGACGATGGACGTGAAGGGCGTCAGCGGCACCGAGCTGGCCCGTCGCACGGGCACGTCGCAGGCCCGGGGTCTCGCGAGTGCTCGCCGGCGAGCGCTACCTCACCCCAGCCACCGTGGGCAAGCTCGCGTTCAGGCTCGGCATGCAGGTGACAACGCAGATTGTGCCACTCGATGACGCCGCCGCTCGCAGCGGAGGCGGCGGGTCCGGCTCCCCATTCCATCCACAGTCGTCACATTGCGGTGTCCCCTGCCTTCGTTGCGCGGAATCTTCTCTCACAATCGGCCGTATACCCTTCGGGTAAAGAACGAGCTTGACGTCTCCGGCGGACTGCTGTACCGTTCGGTTTACCCCAGCGGTAAAGCACCGGCCCAAGAGGACTGCGTGGACGTCGCGTTCCGGACCCGCAAGTTGCAGCGCCGATACGAGCGCTCGGCCGCTGCGACCCGGGTAGACGGCGACGAAGTCGGCCGCAAGTACATCGCGAGGATCAACCTCATGAAGCAGGCGCGCGACATCGAGGAGCTAAGGCAGCTGCCCGTCCTGCATTGCCATCCGCTCACGGGGAACCGCGCCGGCCAATGGGCGGTGACTCTGACGGGCTTTCACCGGCTGATCTTCACTCTGGAGGGCGAGCGACTGGAGATCGCCATGATCGAGGAGGTGAGCAAGCACTATGACAACTGAGACGACCATCCACTCCGATCTGGCCATCCCGCCGGGCGAGTACCTCGAGGAGGTCATCGCTGGGCTGGACATGAGCAAGGACGAGCTGGCGCGCCGCATGCGCCGACCCGCCGCGAAGCTGAGCGCCGTGTTCAAAGGCGGCAAGGCCATCACCCCCGACACTGCGCTGCAGCTCGAGAAGGTCGTCGGCGTACCGGCGCGCATCTGGCTGGGCCTGGAGGCCGAATATCGCCTGACCCTGGCGCGTCGCCAGACCGACGCCGACGTGGCGCGCCTCAGGGAGGAGAGTAAGCTCGCGACCGCCTACTGCTACGGCCGGCTGGCCAAGCTCGGAGCAGTGACTCCAACGACAAAGCCACTGGTGAAGGTCGCCGAGCTGCAGCGCTTCTTCGGCGTGGCTTCGCTCGCCGCGATCCCCGAAGTCCGCCGCTACCAGGTCGCGTTCCGATTGGGATCGACCAGCCGCCATCGGCAATCCCCGCAAGCCCTGTCTTCCTGGCTTCGCCTCGGAGAGCTCGAAGCGAGAAGGCTGAACTGCGCCGCCTTCGACAAGACGCTCGCGGAGGCATCCCTTCCCGCTCTGCGCGCCATGACCGGGCAGGCTCCGCAGGTCTTCCTGCCCGAGCTCACGTCGCTCCTCGCCAAGGCGGGCGTCGCGCTGGTCATCTGCCCGCACTTCCCCGGCACGCGCGTCCACGGAGCCACCTTCTGGCTGGGCCGACGCAAGGCTGTCCTCATGATGACGGTCCGCGGGGCCTGGGCCGACGTCTTCTGGTTCGGCCTCTTCCACGAGCTGGGGCACCTTCTCCTGCACGGCCGGCAGGAGGTCATTCTCGAGAGCGACGACGCCGATCCCGCGCTCCCTCAGAGAGAAGCCGAGGCCGACCGCTTCGCCGGTGACTCGTTGATCCCGCCAGACGAATACCAGTGCTTCGTCACGGCAGGCGACTTCTCCCGGGCACGCATCGAGGCATTCGCGTCTGACGTCGGGGTCGACGCGGGCATCGTCGCCGGCCGCCTTCAGCACGACGGCCGTCTGAGGCATGACGAGCGCAACGCGCCGCGGACGCGTTTCACCTGGGCGCCCGAAACCGAGGCACGGCCTTGATCACGCGCATCGGACTGGGGTGCCGCGAGCCGTTGCCGGCCCGCGAGGAAGCCGGAGCCGTGGGCGCAGATGAGGCCGGTGCGCCGGCGGCGCGACGAGCCATTCCTTGATCCGCCGGCTCTCCTCATCTTTCCTCGCGGCACTACCCCGCGGCGGCGGCCGACCCCGCTACCAGCGCCCATGTTCACCGGCCGCGGGTGGCGAAGCCGCGAGGAGACCGCTCGGGATCTCCCGCTCGCGGACGCTCGCGGCCGCGTAGCGGAGAGCCTGCTCGATGTCATGCGGCTGCAGGTCCGGGAAGGCGTAGATGATGTCGGCGGGCGACGTGCCGTCAGCGACCATGTCGATGACGGTGGCCACAGGAATGCGGAGACCTCGAATGCACGGGAGTCCGCCCATCTGCGCGGGATCTGTGGTGATGCGCTCGAACCTCATGGCGTTCTGGCCTCCATGGCAGTCGTTCGTCGCTGGCAGCGGACGCGTCGCCTTCACTTTGGCACCAGTCACGGGCTCGGCGGCGGGCGGCGCGAAAGACGTCGGCCCGCTCAGCGCGTTGGGGATGACCCGCGAGCCCAGTGAGTCGGCTCGATCCCTCTAATGGACGCGACCTGCGAGCGTCAGCCCGCGTCGCTCCACTTCTCAACCTGCAGACCGGGAACCCTCTCAAACTCTCGGAGGTTCGCGGTCACGATCATGAGTCCGTGCGCGATACACGTGGCCGCAAGCCACAAGTCGCGCGCCCCGATCAGCGTGCCGGCGGCCGACATGTCCGACCACACCTGCGCGTGCGCCCGCGCCGTGGTCAAGTCCGCGTCCAGAAGGGGGAACCGCTCGAGCATGCCCCGGGGCGAACGCCGAGCGCCTGGCGCGCCGTTGCGGCTTGACCGCCCGCTGGACGCCGTGCAGCAGTTCACTGGCCGTGATCACCGACAGGAACGACTCCTCTTCCGCGCGCCGCGCGACATGTGGCTCCTTGTCGAGCCGCCCGCGTTCAGCCTCGGCGAGGATGCCGGCGTCGATCAGGATCCCCATGCATCGCGCACCTCTCTCCGGGCGATCTCATCGCGAGCCGAATCCAGGTCGTCCGCGAAGGAGTCGGCCTCGTCGGCGGGCAGATGAGGCAGCGAGGCGAACAACGCCGGCAGATCGCCGAGCCGCATGCTCGCAGGCAGGGGCCGCAGTTCAGCAACGGCCTTGTTCCCGCGGACGAGCACGAAGGACTCGCGCCGGTGGACGACCCGGTTCATGTACTCCGCGAAGTGGCGGACCACTTCCGTGAGGGTCAATGTCTGAGACATCCGCTCCCCCTTCTTCCGAACCCGAGAATCAGACTGCATGATAGTCGCGCCAATGGCCAACCCCGCGCCGCATGCATCCAACGTGCTGGGGATAACCTGCGAGCGCAGCGAGTCAGGTCGATCCGATCTCAGCGGCTGCCGGCGCGCGCCCTGGGCGCGGAGCTGCACGTCACTTCGCCGCAGTGCGGCCGCGCCCCGCGCGGATGCGCCTCCGCGGAAGAGCGGCCTCAACAAGGCGCGGCCCCCCGCCCTTGCCGCCGGCGAGGCTCGGGGCGTCACGACGCCCTTTGCCGCGCGCTCTTGCCGAGCCTCTAGAAGCCGCTCGTCAGGCCACTCATTTTGAGCGTCGCCGTGGGCGCCAGCGTGACGGTGAAGCTCGCCGCACTCGCGGCCGTGCCTCCCCAGGTGGTGACGCTGATCGGGCCGCTGAGGGCGCCGGCCGGCACGGCGGCCGTGATCTGCACGGCGCTGTCCACGGAGAAGCTCGCTGCGGTGCCGTTGAAGCGCACCGCGGTTGCGCCGATGAAGCCCGCGCCGATGATGGTCACGGAGGTGCCCACCGGACCTGCAGCCGGGCTGAAGAACACGACCGCGGGTGCCGGCGCGGGGGCCGTGACGGTGAACTGCCTGGGGCTGGCGGCGGTGCCTCCCGCGGTTGTGACGGTGACCCGTCCCGTGGTGGCGCCGGCCGGCACCGTAGCCGTGATCTGCGCGGCGCTGTCCACGGAGAAGCTCGCCGCGGCGCCGCCAAAGGTGACCGCGGTGGCGCCGCTGAAGTCGCTGCCCGTGAGGATCACTGAGGTGCCCACCGGGCCGGAGGTCGGGGTGAGGCTGGTGATGGTGGGCGGAGTGGTGGGCGCGGCCACCTTGGCCCACCAGGTGCCCCAGACGCCGCCCCAGTCTGACGGGCCGGTGATCGGCTTGGAGTACTCGTTGAGGACCCACAGATCGGCATCGTTGGAGGGGTCGACCTGGGCTTTGCTGTAGTCGCCCCAGCGGTTTCTGCCGCTGCCGTAGTCCTTCTGATACAGGTCTTCACCGGCCTTGTAGACCACCGGCTCGCGCATCGTCCCCGCCGGGTCATTCGCCGCGTGCACCGCGTAGCCGGCCGAGGCCCACTGCGCCGAGGAGAACTGCGAGAAGCCGACGATGATGTCGCCGTACTTGTTCACCGCGATGTGCGGATAGGAGTACCACTCGCCGCCGTTCGTGGCCGTGGCGGTGGGGTCGTCGATGAGGCCTCCGTCGGCGACCTCGCCGGTGCTCGCCTCGAGCTTCGTCCAGAGGACGGAACTGCGGGTCATCGCCCTGGCGGGCAGGCCCACCGACTGCGTGTAGTAGATGAAGCCGCCCCTCGTCACCGGGGTCGAGCGGATCATGTCGTCCTGGGCCTCGATGCCCATGGGGCGGGGAGCGGCGGCCGTGGGCTTCTGCGGCAGAATGTTGAAGTCCGGGACGCCCCAGGAGAGACCGCGGCTCTTCATCGCGCCGACCGTGTAGACGGGTGCGCCGCCCGCCCCCTTGGTGATGGTGTCCACGTGATAGGTGCCGGGGGCGCCATACTCCTGCGTGGCCACGTAGAGCCTGCTCTCGGTGGCCGAGTAGGTCGCGGCCGGCGCGGAACAGTACTCCGAGCCGTCGACGAACCACGAGGTGAGCGTACCGGCGCGCAGGGCCGGATAGTCCACCACCAGCGCCTTGGAGCTCAGGTATGAGCCGCGCGTGTTGTCGTACATGTTGACGTTGACGGCGATGTAGTCCTTGTTGAACCCGATGGTGGGGAAGTCCGCCCAGGTCAAGGTCGACGGGTCCGCGTTGACGCTGAACAAGGTGTACGAGCCGCTGGGGTCGCTGGTCTGCGAGACGCCGATGTTGATGAAGGACTCGAAGAACCCGGACATCATCACCACGATCCAGCGATCGTTGATGGGGTCGTAGAGTGTCCTTGGGTCGAAGAGGTCCGCGCCGCCGACGGCGGTCCAGAACGCCTCGGTGCCCACGGTGCTCACCTCGGCGCCCGTCGACTTGGTCCAGATGCGGTAGTTATTGTTGAGGCCCGACATCACCTTGGTGAGGCCCACGGCGCCGTCCGTGTCCGGCGGGATGACCCGATAGTGGTAGGGCGAGGAGATGTCGGTGATGTCGTCGAGGCCGGCGAAGTCCTGCGCGGGGTCCGGAGAGGGCACCTGCGGCGACAGGCCGGCGGGCGTCAGGAACTGCAGCGGCAATGGTGACGCGCCCGCGCCCGGCTTAGGCGGTCTCCGCGGCGCGGGAACCACTCGCACGACGCTCTGGCCGCGCGGCGCAGGCCGGGCCGCGTCTTGCTTCGCGAGCGCGGCCATGTTGACGACGGCTGACTGCGCCGCCTGCACCGGGACGCCCACGCTGCGCTCCGGCGTGGCCGTCGCCGCGGCGCGGTCGACCACCGGTGCACCCGCGAGCGTGACCGCGGCGAGCAGGCCGACGACGGCGCCGCCGATCCCCGCGATGATGCGGACCTTCCCCATGATGCTCCCCCTCCACGCTGATGATGCGGCGCGTCTCCGGGGTCCGCCGGCGGCTGCCGGGACCGAAGCCGCAATCCTGTGCTGCGGCCCAGACTACCCGCGTCGCTACCGTGGCACAAGGACGCGCCCGTCGCACCTCCGCCCGCGCGCACGGTCACGAGCCCAGCGAAGCTCCGCGCATGGTCCAAGCGCGCGAGATGCCCCGCACCCTCGTCGGCGCCTCGGCCACCGAGCGCCGGCTCGCGACGACGAGGCGGCCCTCCCCCATCCCGCGCGGGCTCTCCTCTGCGGGCAGCGCTGCCGCTCGGCAGAGCGCGAGTTGCTCAAGGTGGCGCGCGGCAGTCAGACTGGGCGCCGGCACGCGAACCGGGAGATGCACGTGGGGACGGACTTGAAGAGAGCGCTCGGCAAGCCGGCGGGCGGCGACGCCCCGGCCATCCCCTCGGGGCGAGGGAGGCCTCTTCCGCCCGTGCGAGCAACCGGGAGAGCGCGCAGCGCGACGCTGCTGGCGTGCCTCGCGATCGTCGCCGGGTTCGCGGCCGCGGCCGCGCCGGCCCACGCGGCCGCTGCGCCGGCTCCCTCCACGGCCGGCCGGGCCGCG
>CAIOZS010000298.1 GCA_903862845.1 uncultured Thermoleophilia bacterium | reverse complement strand
GCTCGGCGAATGGGATCTTGCGCTCCAGGTGGCCGCCGAGATGAGGCCGATGCTGGCGGAGGCCGAAGACCTCTGGGAGCTGGTCAGTCTGAGCACTCTCCAGATCCAGATGCTGCTTGCGCGCGGCCAGACCGCCGAGGCGGCGCCAATCGCGCGCTGGCTCACCGAGGCGTGGTCTCGCGGGCAGGCCACCGCTCAGGATGCGCCCTTCTGCCTGGCTTGCGGGGCGGCAGCCGCGCAGCAGTCCGGTCACGGGGACGCGGCGCGCGGACTGTTGCGGGAGCTTCTGGGCACCGCAGGCGTCTCGGGAAGCTACACCTTGGCGCAGCTCCTCTTGCCCGCGATGCGGACTGCGCTGGCTTGTGACGATCCGGATCTGGCCGCCCGGCTCTGCGAGGGGTTCGCGGCGATCTCCCCCTTCCACCGCCACGCGCTGGCGGCGGCGAGCGCGCTTCTCGCCGAGGCGGAAGGCGATCTCGCCGCAGCGGTTGAGGCGCACCGCGGCGCCGCGGAAGGCTGGCACGACTTCGGCGCGCCCTACGAAGAGGGGCACGCCCTGCTGGGCCAGGGGCGCTGCCTGGTGGCGCTCGGTAGAGCGCCCGAGGCGGCAGCGCCGCTCGCCGCGGCCCGCGAGATCTTCGCGCGGCTCGGCGCGAAGCCGGCGCTCACGGAGACTCACGACTGGCTCGCGAAGGCGACTGCCACGGACTGATGCGAGGCCGGGCGCAGCCCGGCCTCACGCCGGTTCTTCGACCGTCCGCCTCCTCCGGCGCCGCACCAGGACCACTGCGACGATCAGGACGATCGCCACGACCACGACCCCGACCACGACCCAGATCGTCGAGCTGCTTCCGCTCGTGGTGGCTCCAGCCGCCGCGATCGGCCGCACCGTGAGGTACGTACCGATGCCCCACGGCGGGATGACGACGTTGCCGAAGCCTCGCGGCGTGCGCTCCCACCCGGTCCACTTCGCCGTGTTCCAGGCCTCTTTGTCCTGAGCGTAGGTGAGCATGACGTACGGCGACTGTTCGTAGAGGATCTGCTGCATGCGGTCGATGAGCTGCTTGCGGGCCGGCACGTCGATGGCGCGGCCCTGCTCCACGTACAGCCGGTCGTACTCCGCATTCGAGTAGTCCGAGTCGCTCCAGCCGTTGATCTGCGCCGTGGTGAAGTAGCCGAGGCCAGACCCGGGGTCGAGGCTGCTGTACCAGCCCCAGATGAACATGTCGTAGTCTGGGGCGAGCTTGCCGCCCACGGTGTTGTAGATCCGGTCGGTCAGGGCGCCGCTGTCGAGCGTCTGCAGGTCGATCTTCAGACCGAGCTGTTTGAACCAGCCGGCCATGAACTTGGCCTCGAGCTGGCTCTCCTCGTTCTCTGTCCGGGACCAGAGGCGCAGCTCGATGGGCTTGCCCTGAGACTCGCGGATCCCGTCGCCGTTCGCGTCGCGGTAGCCGGCGGCGTCCAGAGCCTGCCCAGCCTTCGTGAGGTCGAAGCTGTAGGCCACATCGGCCGGCGGCGCCCAGTGCCAGTCGGGATCCTTGTAATAGTCGGACGTGATGACGGTGTCCGCGGGGCGTGCATGACCGCCGTAGACGACGGCGCAGATCTTCTCCTTGTCGACGGCCCACTGCAGCGCCTGGCGGAAGCGCCAGTCCCGCAGCACCGGGTTGCCGAGGCTCTTCTGGCCCCCCGGAGGATCGTACGAGTTGAGGCACAGCTCGTCGTAGCCGTTGGTCGGGATCCCTTGCGCTGAGATCCCGGGCACGTCCTGCAGCATGCGAAGCTGAGCGTTGAGCAGGCCCTGACAGGCGTCGAGCGTGCCCGCCTTGAGGTCCTGGGCCATGGTGTCTTCGTTGGTGTAGTTCTCGAAGAGGACCTCGTCGATCTGGGGGGCGCCGCGCCAGTAGCTGTGGTTGGCGACCATCTCCACGTAGCCGCCCTTCTTGAAGGTGACGCACTGGAACGGCCCTGAGCCGACGATTGGAGGCGCGTTGGTGAAGCTCGTGGCCACGGTCTTGGCCGGCACCTTGCTCCAGATGTGCTCGGGGAGGATGAATAGTGAGCCGGCGCCGAGGAGCATGTCGGCCTTTGGCTGTGAGCAGTCGAAGCTCACGGTGTAGTCGTCGACGGCGGTCACGTGCTTGACGCCCTCGGTGAGCGTCGTGAAGGCCGAGAGCTGGTTGTCGATGACGTAGTTGTAGGTGAAGGCCACGTCGCGGGCGGTCACCGGCTGGTGGTCGTCGGTCCACGTCGCGCCGCGCCGCAGGGTGAAGGTCCAGGTCTTGCCGTCGGCGCTGACCGTCCAGTCGGTGGCGAGGCCCGCGGAGGACGGCCCCTTCGCCGGAGCGAGCGTGACGGGGTCGACGCCGACCAGCACGTCGTAGGTGAGGTACCACACCATGTACGAGGAGAACACCTGACCGATGAACGGGTTCAGGTTGTCGGGTTCGTGCGTCCAGCCGACGCGCAGGATGGTCTTGCCCGCGCCGGCGGAGGCTGAGGCCGCCGGGGACGCGGGCGCCGCCGGCGACGGGCCGCCGCTCTGGGCGAGCGCCGCCGCGAGGCCGAAGGCCAGGCCGGCGGCCAGCACGACGCAGATGCAGATGACGGTGACGCGGAAGCGCGCGCCCAAGGCGGCGCGCACCCGTGGACGGACTCGAGCACCCATGACGGCCCCCTCCTGCCGGCGGTGTCGACGCCCCGCGAGGCGCCGCTTCGTACGAGCCTCGTCAGCAGTCTACGCCGCACGTGACGAGCGGCACAACGTCTGCGACCGGCGCGGCTTTGGCCTGCATACGGTGCCGCTTCTGCGGCGCGTCGCACGCGTGTAAGCTTGCCGCGGAGGGTGAGCCTAGCGATGACCGTCTGCCCATCGTGTGCCACCGAGCTGCCTGAAGGCTCGCGCTTCTGCCTGAGCTGCGGCGCGCGGCTGGCCGCGCCCGCCGCCGCAGCCGAGGAGCGCAAGGTCGTCACCACGCTGTTCTGCGACCTGGTCGCTTCCACGGCCATGAGCGAGAGCGCTGACCCCGAGGACGTCGACGCCCTGCTGCGCCGCTACGACGCCGTGGCCCGGCGCGTCGTGGAGTCGCACGGCGGGACGGTCGAGAAGTTCATCGGCGACGCCGTCGTGGCCGTGTTCGGCGTGCCGGCGGTGCACGAGGACGACCCCGAGCGGGCG
>CAIOZS010000297.1 GCA_903862845.1 uncultured Thermoleophilia bacterium | reverse complement strand
CCGTCCACATCGAAGGCGACGGCTCTGACGCGGGTCACAGGCGGGCTCCGACGCGACGCAGCTTCCTGATGATCGGCTTCTCGCGTTCATACACGCACTTGTTGCCGTCGCCCATGGCCAGCTCCACCAGGCGGATGTCCCGCACCAGCCTGGCGATGCCGCTGGGGCCAAGGGACGCAGCCTGGTCCGAGCCCCACATGGAACGCTCCATGGTGATGTGGCGCTCGACGATACAAGCGCCCAGCGCCGCGGCAGCCGATGAGGTGGGGATCCCGGTCTCGTGTCCGGAGTAGCCGACAGGCACTCCATATCTCGCGGTCAGTTCGGGGATGGCCTTCAGGTTCAGCTCGTCGTAGTTCGACGGATAGGTGCTGGTAGCGTGCAGGATGATGAGATCATCCTTGCCGAGCACCTCCACCGCATGGTCGATCTCCTCGAGCGTGCTCATGCCGGTGGAGAGGATCACCGGGCGCCCCTTGCCGCGGTGATACCGCAGGAGATCGTCGTCGGTCAGGCTGGCAGAGGCGATCTTGTAGCAGGGCGGCTCGAACTGCTCGATGAAGTCCACCGAACCCTCGTCCCAGCAGGACGCGAACCAGGCGATGCCGAGCTCTCGGCAGAAGCGATCGATCTCACGGTACTCATCAAGCCCGAACTCCAGCCCGCGCTTGAGGTCGCCGTTCGTGGGTCCGAACGGGTTCTCTCGCGGCTTGGCCAGTTCCTCCGCGGAGTACACCACCTCGACCGTGCGCTTCTGGAACTTCACCGCGTTACAGCCGGTGGCCTCCGCCATATCGATCAACTGCTTGGCAAGCTCGATATCCCCGTTGTGGTTGATGCCGATCTCGGCCACCACGTAACAAGGGTCTCCGTCCCCGACCCGCGTGTCGCCTATCTTGATATCCGTCATCAGAGTGTCCCTTCTCGAGAAGGAAGATGCTCGGCCGGCCTCTCTGCCATGAGCTCGTCCCGGCCCGCTGGTATCGGCTTTGCTCGACCGCCCTTGAAGCTGAAGTACTTGTGACTCAGGTAGCTGAGCACGACCATGACGGCCATGAAGAGGGCCTGCGTTACGTAGATGCTGAACGGCAGCAGCCGCAGGAGAATAGGCAGTCCGATGAGGCTGATGCACAGTGTGACAACGTACACGAGAGAGAATCGAGGGAGCTCGCGCCACACGCTGCCCTTGCTGCGAAACACGAAGTGACGGTAGCACAAGTAGGCGTTGAGCACGGCGGGCACCCACGCGATCACTAGGATGACAAGGTAGTAGATGTAGTCGTGGAGCAGATACTGAAACAGAGCCCAGATCAGGTACCCGAACAGTGTGTTCCAGCCTCCGACGACCAGATAGAGGATCTGCTCGCGGCGGCGCCGGCAGAACCGAGCCATCCGCCCCAACAGCGGCCGGTGGTCCATGCGCTCAAGAAGACCGTCGATGTGACTCGCCATGGTCACCAAGGTTTGCGCCCACAAGCCGCCGTGAGCTGCTCGGCCACATACTCGAGCATCTCGCCGGTCAATCCCGGGTACGCGCCCACCCAGACCGCGTCGTCCATGATGCGGTCGGTGGCCGCCAGGCCGCCGGCTACCCTGTAGCCGGCGTCGGGGCGGCCCGCCTCGGCCGCTGCGCGCATAGCGTCAAAGCACGGCTGACGAACCATGTTGCCGGCGAACAGCATGCGCGTCTGGATCTTCGCCGCCTCGAGGTGCGCCACGATGCCGTCGCGCGTCAGGCCGGCAGCCCTGGCCTCGTCGGTCAGCGTGAGGAGCAGGCCGAACCAGCTCGGCTCGCAGCCGGGCGTCGCCTCCTGCGCGTGAAGCAGGTCACCGAGTGGCGCGAGAAGGCGCGACAGAGTCGCGTGGTGCTCGCGCCGCAGCCGCGTGAACTCAGGCACCTTGGCGAGCTGGGCGCAGCCCACCGCGGCCTGCATCTCCGTGACCTTGAGGTTGTAGCCGAGCTCCGAGAACACGTACTTGTGATCGTAGCCGAACGGT
>CAIOZS010000296.1 GCA_903862845.1 uncultured Thermoleophilia bacterium | reverse complement strand
GCCGCCATCGGCACCGCCGAGGGGTTCCACGCCGCCAACAGGGGCGAGAACATCACCGTGATCTTCGTGAACAACGGCGTGTACGGCATGACCGGCGGCCAGATGGCGCCGACCACGCTCCTCGATCAGGTGACGACCACCACTCCGACGGGACGCGATTCCGACCTTGCCGGTCACCCCGTGCGCATCTGCGAGGTCTTCTCCGTGCTCGACGGCACGTCCTATCTGGAGCGCGTCGCCGTGAACAAGCCCGCCGCGGTGGTCAAGGCCAAGAAGGCCATCACCAAGGCCTTTCAGCGCCAGATCGACGGGGCCGGCTTCTCTCTGGTCGAGATTCTCTCCCCCTGCCCGGTGAACTGGAAGATGGGCCCCCTCGAGGCCTGCACGTGGATCGACGAGGTCATGGCCAGGCAATTCCCCCTGGGCGTGTTCAAAGAGGTCCCATGCTGACCAAGACCATCATCTCGGGATTCGGCGGCCAGGGCGTGCTCTCGATCGGATCGACCCTGGCCACCGCAGCCATGCTCGAAGGCAAGTACGTCACTTTCTTGCCCAGCTACGGCGTGGAGGTGCGCGGCGGCACGGCCAACTGCACCGTCGCCGTCTCCGACGAGGAGATCGCCTCCCCCGTGGCATCGGCGCCGGAATTCGTCGTCGCCATGAACCAGCCCTCCTTCGTCAGGTTCCAGGGCGTTCTTCAGTCGGGGGGCCTTCTCTGCGCCAACTCGTCTCTTGTGAACACCGAGTCGGCGAGGAGCGACATAGAGATCCTTGCGGTCCCCACCAGCGAGCTGGCGGAGAAGCTGGGCTCCATCAAGGTGGCCAACATGATCATGCTCGGGGCCCTGGTCAGGGCGAGCACCATGATCTCCTACGACGCCATGGTGAAGAACCTCACCGAGATACTCGGCGAAGGCAAAGCGAAACTCCTCAAGCTCAACAGGGAAGCCCTCGCCGTGGGCTACAACTACACAAAGGACTAGGGGCGCATGTCTATCAAGCAGTTGTCCGTGAGTCTCGCCAACGTTCCGGGAAGCTTCTCCACCATCAGCGAGCTCCTGGGACGCGAAGGCGTGAACATCAGAGCCATCTCGGTGGCCGATACCTCCGACATCAGTACCGTCCGGTTCGTCGTCGACGACCACGAGAAGGCCAAGAACATCCTCACGGGGGGCGGCTACGATCCCAAAGAGATCAACGTGCTTGCCGTAGAGATACCGGACCATCCGGGCAGCGTGAACGCCGTGCTGAAGCCACTGAAGGCGGCCGGCATCAACGTCCACTACCTCTATCCTCACCTGGGCCGGATCAACGACGACGCTATCGTCATCCTGGGCGTCGACAAGACCGAAGAGGCTCAGAAGGTGCTGGCGGACAGCTGGGTGAAGACTCTGGGGCGCGAGGTCTACAACGTCTGAGCGCTCCGTCCGCAGACAGGCGGCCTCCTTCCACTCAAGGTCCATGTCCTGACCACGCGCAGGGTCGCCTGATGAGCTCGGATTCACCGAGAAGGCGATCATGATCATGTCGAGCCCGGAGGACGCAGCCGAGTGGGTGCTGACCCAGAACTGAGCCGTGCGCCGGTCGTCGCGATGATCGGGATGGCGACGGTGGACTACCTCTACGTCCTCGACGACTATCCGCCAGCGGACTCAGTGATCCGTGCGCTGGAGCATCAGATAGTGGTTGGGGGGCCGGCCGGTCGGAGCGCGATCGCCGCGACGAGACTGGGGGGCACGACCAAGCTTCTGGCGGCGTGTGGAACCGGCGTGCATGCCCAGGTCCTGAGGGCCGAACTGGATGCCGAGGGGGTTGACTGCACCTGGGTCGCCTACGACCAGCCCTCGCAGCATTCGGCGGTCATCCTTGCGCGGGGAGATGCGACGCGGACGATCATCTGGCTGCCACAACCAACGGCGGATGCGCGGATGATCGGGCAGCTGCCGGAGTTCCTCGAAGGCGTCGACGTTGCGCTCCTGGACGCGACCGATGAAGGCTTGGCGACAGCGGCGCTGGATGAATGTGAGAAGAGAGGGGTGACGACCGTCATCGACACCGGGTCCGGGCGGCCGTGGACAGGGAGAGTGCTGGGCCGGGTCGATCACGTGATAGCGCCCGAGAAGTACGTGCTGAAGGAGACGGGATGCCCTGCAGAAAGAGCAGCCGTCAAGCTCTGGGGCGACTCCTGCCGCGTGGTGTTCGGCGTGACCCAAGGGCAGAGGGGCGGGCTGT
>CAIOZS010000295.1 GCA_903862845.1 uncultured Thermoleophilia bacterium | reverse complement strand
GTGCCCTCGGCCGCCAGGCCCGCAGCCGCATCCAGCAGCTCGCGGCGGCCGCCGTAGTTGAAGGCGATGTACAGCGTCATCCTCGTGTTGGCGGCGGTGAGCGCTTCGGCCTCCTCGATGCGGCGCACCAGCTTCTGCGGTACGCCGTCACGGCGCCCGACGAAGCGCACGCGCGCCCCGCGCTCGTGCATGTCGGGCACCTGCGAATCTATCATCTCGACGAACAGGTCCATGAGCGCCGCCACCTCTGCCGGCGGGCGGCTCCAGTTCTCCGTGGAAAACGAGTACACGGTGACCTCGAGGATGCCCAGGTCGAGGGCGTGCTCGAGGACGCGGCGCAGCGTCTTCGCGCCCGCCCGATGCCCCGCCGCCACGGGCAGCCGGCGGCGCTGCGCCCAGCGCCCGTTGCCGTCCATGATGATGGCGACGTAGCGCGCGGTCGCGCCGCCCGCCGCAGGCTCGGCGGCGCCGCGCGCCCCCCGCAGGCGCCAGCGTGCGACCCAGGTGCGCCACGAAGCCATCAGCCCTGCCCCACGTCGTCGGCTCCGCCCCGAGTCGTCGGCTCCGCCCTGCGGCGGAGCGTCAGACCTCGAGGATCTCGGCTTCCTTATGCTTGACCAGCTCGTCGATGTCGTGCACGTGGCCGTCGGTGAGCTTCTGCAGTTCGTGCTCGGCGCGCTTCTCGGCGTCCTCGCCGACCTCGCCCTCGTGCACCAGCTCCTTGAGATCCTTCATGCAGTCGCGGCGCACGTTGCGTACCGCGACGCGGCCGTCTTCGGCCAGCCGGTGCACGAGCTTGACGAGATCCTTGCGGCGCTCCTCGGTGAGGGTCGGGATCGCCAGGCGGATCACGCTGCCGTCGTTGTTCGGGTTGAGCCCGAGGTCCGACTCCATGATCGCCTTCTCGATGCTCTTCATGGCCGTCTTGTCGAAGGGCTGCACCGTGACGAGGCGCGGCTCGGGGGCGGCGATGTTGGCCATCTGCTTGAGCGGCGTCGAGGTGCCGTAGTAGTCGACGTGGATGCGGTCGAGCAGCCCCACACTGGCGCGGCCGCTGCGCACCGTGTTGAACTCCGTCTTCACGGCTTCCACGCCCTTGTCCATGCGGTGCTTGGCGTCAGAGAGCAGCTCCTTTTCCACGGGTCCTCCCTTCCCGAGGTCAGCTCCCGGCGGGCGTGCGCACCACAGTGCCCACGCGTTCGCCGGAGAGCACGCGCACGATGTTGTCGCCGGTCATCTTGAAGACGTGAATAGGCATGTTGTTGTCCATGCAGAGGCTGAGCGCGGTCGTGTCCATCACCTTGAGACCGCGCTCGATGGCCTGCAGATGGGTGAGTTCGGGGATGAACACGGCGTCCGGCTCCTTCTCTGGGTCGGCCGAATACACGCCGTCGTACTCGCGCTTGGCCATAAGGATGGCGTCGGCCTCGAGCTCGAGGGCGCGCAGCGCCGCCGCGGAGTCGGTGCTGAAATACGGGTTGCCCGTGCCGGCGGCGCAGATCACGACGCGCCCCCTCTCCAGGTGCCGGATGGCGCGGCGACGGATGTAGGGCTCGCAGACGGCGCGGATCTCGAAGGCGCTCATCACCCGCGTGTCAACGCCCTCTTCCTCCAGGGCATCCTGGAGGGCGAGGGCGTTCTGCACGGTGGCGATCATGCCGATGTAGTCGCCGGTGGCGCGGTCCATGCCGCCGGCGGCGGCGGCCATGCCGCGAAAGATGTTGCCGCCGCCGACCACGATGGCGATGTCGACGCCGAGACTACGTGCGACCTTGATCGAACCGGCCAGGCGCGTCGTCGTCGCCGGGTCGATGGCCCGCGCCTCGCTGCCCAGCGCCTGCCCGCTCAGCTTGAGAAGGACGCGGTGGAAGGCGGGGCTTGGCGGGTCGCCTTCCACGGCCGTCAGGCCTCTGAGCCCGTCTCGCCGAGCTGGAAGCGTGCGAAGCGCCGCACTTCCACGTTCTCGCCGATGACGCCGACGAGGTCGGTGCGCAGCTGCTCGATCGTCCGGTCGGTGTCCTTGATGAAGGGCTGCTCCATGAGGCACGTCTCGGCGAAGAACTTCTCGAGCTTGCCGGTGACGATCTTCTCGAGCACGTTCTCGGGCTTGCCCTTGACCTGCTCGGCGTAGATGGCCTTCTCGCGGGCGATGACGTCTTCGGGCACCTGGTCGCGCGTGACCCAGCGCGGCGCGGCCGCGGCGACGTGCATGGCGAGGTCGTGGGTGAACTCCTTGAACTGATCGCCGCGCGACACGAAGTCCGTCTCGACGCCGACCTCCACGAGCACGCCGATCTTGCCGCCGGCGTGGATGTACGAATCCACGGCACCCTCTTTGGTCGCCCGCGAGCTCTTCTTCTGGGCGCTGGCGAGGCCCTGCTTGCGCAGCTCGTCCATCGCCTGCTCGGAGTCGCCGCCGGTGGCGGTCAGCGCCTTCTTGCAGTCCATCATCCCGGCTCCGCTCTTGTCGCGGAGCTCCTTTACCAGTGCAGCGGTGATCTCAGCCAAAGCACGATCCTTTCTCAGGGTCGGCGGTTGTCGTAATGCGGACGTTACTCAGCCGGCTTCTCGTCGGTC
>CAIOZS010000294.1 GCA_903862845.1 uncultured Thermoleophilia bacterium | reverse complement strand
GCCTCGGCGGTCTGGCCGCGCGCAAGCAGCATCTGGATCTGGAGAGTGCTCAGACTGACCAGCTCCCAGAGGTCTTCGGCCTCCGCCAGCATCGGCCTCATCTCGGCGGCCACCTGGAGCGCAAGATCCCATTCGCCGAGCCAGAAGAGCGCATCCATGCGCAGGATCTGCGCGTCCAGGGAACATTCGTCCGCCCCGCACCTCCGGGAGTACTCCAGATACCCCTGTCCATGCGTCCCGTAAGCGCGAGGATCCTCCGAAAAGAGCGACTCCACGCAGAGCGCCTGAAGGCAGTAGCCGAGCGTCCAACCCAAGCCTTGTGCCCGCGCCTCCGTGACGGCGAGGCGCAGGTCATCGATGCCACGTGCGTCGCCCAAGCGGCCAAGACTCGCGCCCCGGTAGCTCAAGGCCTCTGGAGGTAGCGGAAGACCGAGTCCCGACGCCATGGTCAGCGCGCGCTCGGCGCAGTCAACGGCGCCGCGCGTGTCGAGATCGACGGCCAAGGCTCCGGCCTGTCTGACGAGCACCTCGACGAGCTCCGGGCTGGGGTCATCGCCCTCGAGGAGGGCGAGCGCTTCGCGCTGGTCGCGGGCACAGCGGGGGTCCCCGAGGAGAGAGAGGATCGAGTTGTGTCTGGTCAGCGCGACGGCGGCCTCGCGTCTCTCCCCCGCGGCGAGCAGCCCCTCCACTCCCGACTCGAGTGCCTCGGCGGCCTCTCTCAACCGGACGAGCTGTCTCAGGGCGTTGCCCCAGCGCACCAGCAGGCGGCTGCGCTCCAGACCTTCGCGAGGACACAGCGCGAGGGCGCGAGCATAGGAGCGCTCGGCGGCGGCGACGTCCAGCGGCAGGGAGCGGTCGCCGGCCAGCGTGAGGAAGCGGACGGCCGGATCGAGGAGCGCCTCGGCGAGATCCCCTTGACCGGCCGCCGTCGCCAGGTCGAGTGCGGTGACGTAGTGATGCGCGAGGACGTCTGCCACGTCTTCCACGCGCTCGCCGGCTTTGGCCTCGAGCCAGCCGGCGGCGGCGGCATGCTTGCCGGCACGCGCCACCCTCGTGAGCTCGCCGTAGGCGACGTCTCGCGCGAGCACGTGCCAGAAGACGTACTCGCGCTCGCCGGCCATCGACGAGGCGCGCGCGACGCGGATCAGCTCCGTAGCGGCGAGATCGGCGAGGTCGTGCTCGACCGCCGCGACCTCCCGCCCACTGAGCGCAGCGACCGCGCCGGACCAGAAGGTGCCGCCGATCACGGCGGCATCGGCGAGGACGGCCTTGTGCTCGGGCTTAAGGGTGTCGAGGCGCGCGGCGATCACGGCCTGGATGGAGTCCGGCAGCGGCAGCTCGACGCCCTGGTCGACATGGACCCCTTCCGCCGTCTGCAGCAGGAATCCCCGTTCGCGGAGCAGGCGCACGTACTCCTCCGCATAGAGGGGATTGCCGGCGCAGCGCTCGAGGATCGGCGCCCGGATCTCCGCCGGCGCCGCGTTGGTCTCGAGGAGGTCGGCGATGAGCCTGCCGGTGTCGTAGTCAGAGAGCGGCCGGAGCGTCAGGCGCTCCACGGGCAGCGCCGCGCCGAAGTCGGCGTGACGTTCGAGGAGCTCTGGTCTTGCCGTAGCGACGAGGAGAAGCGGGACCTCCCGGGTCCTGCCGGCAAGATGCTCGAGGAACGCCAGCATCGCAGCATCCGCCCAGTGCAGGTCCTCGAAGACCAGGACAGCGGGCCCGTCGCCGGCGAGGTGCTCGAGGAACCCCTCCCAGGCAGCGAAGTTCTCCTCGCGGGTCGCCTGAGTGGTCTCGAGGCCGAGCAGTGGGCGCAGGCGGTTGGCAAGCCAGGCCCGGTCGAGACCCTCGGGCACGACGGCCTCGAGCTTGACCTCGGCGACCTCGGGGCCGTCGCTGTCGAGGACGCCGGCGTGCGCCTTGACGATTTCGCCGAGGGCCCAGAAGGCGACTCCTTCTCCGTAGGGCAGGCAGCGACCCTGCCGCCAGGTGACGAGCTGCGGTTGGCCGTCCAGCCAGGCGGCGAGCTCGGCGACCAGGCGCGACTTGCCGATGCCGGGTTCGCCGAGGACGAGAGCGAAGCGGGACGACGACGAAGCGACGGTCTCGCGGAAGAGCCGCTGCAGGGCAGCAAGCTCGTCTCGCCGCCCCACGAATGCCGTGGAGAAGTCGCGCCCGAGCTCGGCGCCGGTGCGGGCATGGGCTGCCTCGGCGAGCCAGACGACGAGCGGCTCGCTCTTGCCTTTAGCGATGACGGACGGAAGCTCCTGGTAGACGATGGCGCGAGCCGAGAGCGAGTGAGTCGCCGCGCCGACCACGACACCGCCAGCCGGCGCGGCGGCCTGGAGCCGCGCCGCCACGTTCACAGCGTCGCCGGTGAGGAAGCCCTCGCCGGAGCCCGGCGTGACGTCCAGACGCACGAGGGCCTCGCCGGTGTTGACGCCGATGCGGACCTCGAGGGGGCCGCCGTCCGGGCGGGTCGCGCCTTCGAGCGCCTGCACGATGCGCAGCCCGGCGCGCACCGCGCGCTCGGGGTCGTCCTCGTGCGCGGCGGGTACGCCGAAGACGCCGACCACGGCGTCGCCGATGAACTTCTCCACGGCGCCGCCGTGGGACTCGATCACCTTGCGGGCAGCGGCGTGGTAGGTGCGCAGGACGGCGTCGACGTCCTCGGGGTCGGCGGCCTCGCTCATCGCCGTGAAGGCGACCAGGTCGCAGAAGAGCGTGGTGACGACCTTGCGTTCGTCGGCGGCTGCGGCTGAAGGCGCAGCCAGCCGCGCGGCGCAGCTCAGGCAGAAGCGCGATCCTTCGGGCAGCTCGGTGGCGCACGATGGGCAGACGATCATCGCTAGGCTCACCCTCCGCAGCTAGCTTATACGCGCGCGTCGTCCGGCAGAAGAGGCGCCGTACGCAGGCGAAAGCCGCACCCGCCGCAAACGTTGTGGCGCGCGTCACATGCGGCGTGGACTGCCGAAGAGGCTCGTACTGATCGGCGCCTCATCGGGCGTCGACACCGCCGGCAGGAGGGGGCCGTCATGGGTGCTCGAGTCCGTCCACGCGTGCGCGATGGCCTGGGCGCACGCTTCCGTCTCACCGTCCTCGGCGTCTGCCTCCTGCTCGCCGCCGGCCTGGCCTTCGGCCTCGCGGCGGCGCTCGCCCAGAGCGGCAGCCCGTCGCCGGCGGCGTCTTCGGGCAAGGTGGTGCTGAGGATCGGCACGCCCGGCGAGTTCGAGACCCTGAACCCCTTCATCGCTCAAACGGCCGTGTCCTGGGAAGGGATCGCCCTCAACTACGACGTGTTGGTCGGTCTCGATGCGGCAACTTGGGAGTTCTCCAAGGAGACGGGGCTGGCGAATGACTGGGGCGTGAGCCCGGACGGCAAGATCTGGACGTTCACGCTGCGCCGCAACGCCGCCTGGCAGGACGGCAGCGGACCTGTCACGGGTCGGGACGTCGCTTTCACCTACAACTACATCATCGACAACGACATGGCGGCGTTCTCGAGCTACACCGCGGGCATCAAGACGGTCTCCGCGGTCGACGACTACACGGTCCGCATGGTGTGCGCCCAGCCGAAGGCCGACATGCTCGCCACGGCTGTCGCCGTTTCGATACTCCCCGAGCACATCTGGTCCAAGATCCCACCGGGCAAGGCCGCCAACTCCTTTGCCAACGACCCACCAGTCGTCGGCAGCGGCCCTTTCCAGATCGTCGAGATCAACAAGGGCAGCTTCGAGCGGCTCGTCGCCAACAAACAGTACTGGCGAGGCTCCCCCAAGATCGACGAGCTCATCCTCGAGACCTACACGAACGAAGACACGATGGTCCAGGACCTCAAGGCGGGGACGATCGACGGCTGCCGCAACATGCCCGTGGTCCAGCTGACGGCGTTGCGCACCACCCCGGGCATCACGTCGGCGGCAGTGCAGATGAACGGCTACGACAACATCGTCTTCAACTGCTAGGTGCCGCCCGCCGGCGGCTCCTCACTTGGCAACCCCGTGTTGCAGGACGCTCGCTTCCGCCAGGCGCTCCAATGGGCGGTGGACAAGCAGAAGCTTGCCGCCGTCGTCTTCAGCGGCACGACGCAGCCCGGCGACACGGTCGTCGTTCCCGGCTTTTCCCACAACCCCGACTGGCACTGGACGCCGCCCGCCGACACGGCGTATCGCTTCAACCTCAAGAAGGCCGGCGAGTTGCTGGATACGGCCGGCTACCGGGACACCAACGGCGACGGCCTCCGGGACTTCCGGGGCAAGCCAATAGCACTGCGCCTCTGGTCACTCAGCGACCACCCGACCGGTCAGCAGGAAGGCAAGCTGCTGGTGGGGTGGTTTCGCCAGCTCGGCCTGAAGATCGACCTTCGCACCGTCGATAGCGGGGCAGCCACGGACGCGATCTACAACACCGTGAGCGGCAAGCTGGCGCCCGACTTCGATCTCATCATCTGGGGCTGGTACCCCGGCCTCGATGCCGGACAGGGACTCTCCGTCTTCACCACGGCCCAGATCGGCGGCTGGAGCGACTGCGGCTGGTCGAACGAGGAGTTCGACCGGCTGTACGAGGAGCAGCTCCACGCTATCGACGTCGGCACACGCAAACAGCTCATCGACCGCATGCAGCAGCTGATCTACGAGCAGACGCCCTACATCGTCCTGACGACACGGAGCGACACCGAAGCCTACGACACCGGCAAGTGGACGGGCTGGGTCAAGTCGCCCGCGCGCATCGGCTCCGCCCTTTGGCAGATCATCCCCGAGAACTACCTCTATGTTCAGCCGAAGACGGCGGGCGTCGTGACACAGACCGGCGGTGGCTCTTCGTCGACGTGGATCATTGTGGCTGTCGCGGCAGCGGCCGCCGTGGTGATCGTCCTGGTACTCGTCATCAGGCGCCGCAAGACGCGAGCGGTCGAAGAGGCGGGGTGACGGACGGCGACGAGCGGCCCGGAATCAGCCGCAGGCGCACGCGCGCATCAGCTGGAGGCGTCTGCGCGTGCCAGCCAGTCGTCGGTCTCCGCCAGCGCCGGTTTGGCCCCGAGCCGCGCGAAGATCTCGCGGGCCGCGGCGAGGGGCGCTGCCGCCTCGGGCGCTCGTCCGAGCGCCACCAGGCAGCGCCCCTGGCCGAGCCATGCCTGCCCCGCTTCGTAGGGCACGCCGAAGTCGTGCCAGCGGGCGGCGGCGTCGGCGAAACCCGCCGCCGCCTCCGCCGTCCGGCCCTCGGCCTCCGCGATCAGCGCGGCGACAGTACTCCTGACGTCTTCGTCGAAAGGGGTGATCGCGTCGATCTGCGCCACGAACCTCGCCGCCAGATCCGAACGCCTCAGCGCCACCGCCGTCCGCGCCAACCGGGTGAGGACGGTGCCGAGATTGGCTCGGAAATTGACGCTCACCACCTCGTCAGGCAGGCCCTTCTCGAGCAAATCCAGGGCCTCAGCCGGTCGCTCTCGCCGCAGCGCGAGAGCCGCGAGGGCGGCAATGCACGTGGGCCGGTCTTCAAGAAGGCCCTCGCGTGCCCAGCCTTCGAGCCACGCTTGACTGTCACCCAGGTCGTCGTCGTCGTCGCGGTCGGTGGACACGAGCACGCGCGCGGCGTGCGGCAGCACCAAATCCCAGGTCTCGCCGGCCTCAGTCAGCGCAGGCACGAGGTCGGCCGTCTCCGCCATGAGCGCATCCCAATCGCCACTTCCGAGCTGAGCTTCGCAAAGGAGCGTCTGCGCATCCGCCGCAGAACGCTTGCTGCCACACTGCCGAGAGAGTCGGAGGGCTCGCGTCGACCAGAGGATCTGCGCCGCAGGTCCTTCCCAGAGGAAGGCGTTGACCCCGAGATTGTAGTGCAGGTAGCACGACGCGACGAGGAGACCCTGCGCCTGCGCCTCCTCGATCGCGCGGCGGAAGTCGTCGAGACCGCGTGGGTCCCCGGCGGACACCCGAGCATATCCTCGCGCGCCCAGCGCGAGCACATCGACAGGCATGTCGAGCTGGCGGGCGAGCAGCAGAGCGCGGTCAGCCATCGCAGCCGCAGCGCTGAAGTCCTCTCGGTCCAGCGTCAGGCAT
>CAIOZS010000293.1 GCA_903862845.1 uncultured Thermoleophilia bacterium | reverse complement strand
CGGCGGATCTCCGCCGCGCGCCCGCCGCCCCGGCCTGCTACAGACGCGCGCGCTCCTTGAAGCGCTCGACGCAGTTGATGGGGATCTCGAGCGCCCTGCTGATGTTGAACTTGGCCTCCATCATGCCCGGCGCGTCCGGGTGCACGGAGGACGTGAAGGCCAGCGTGCCCAGGCCTTTCTCGAGACGGATCTGCTCCATGGCGACGGGGTCGCTGAGGTCGCGCGGCGTGCAGCCGAGCTTGCCGGCCACGTACTGCTTGGCTTCCTTGAGGCGCATCCTTCGGGTCATCTGCATGCGTGCGACCAGATCTCCGGCCGCTCGCATCCCGCCCATGCCCGAGGCTTGCGCGTGTGCCCCCTCCATGCCGAGGGGATCGCCGGTGCCCACCTAGTAGCCGTCGATCTTGAGGATCTCAACGAAGGCCTTGGAGGCGCGGCTGGTGGCGTCGGCCGGCGGATACACGCAGGTCGGCACCGCGCCGACGCCCATGCCGACGTTGACGTGCACGGGGATCTCGGCGAGCTCCATGGCGGGCTTGATGAGGGTGATCGCGCGGGCGATGTTCCAGGCGGTGGACTTGCCGGTGTTGATGTTCACGGCCGGCCCGTAGATGCTGGCGCCGGCCTGCTGCACCATGCGCAGCTGGTCCTTGGGCCACATGCCGGCGAGCCGCTCGCCATCGAACTCGAGCTGCCCGTGCATGCCGAGCACCAGCTCGGCAGCCATGCCGATCTCGATGCCCAGCCACGGGTACCTCTCGCGGAGCATGCGGCAGGCGCGGAGGCCGGCGAGGAAGTCGGCATCGCCGGCCGCGCCGGTGGTATCGAAGTCGATGCCGTCGGTGCCGGCCGCGACCATGGCGTCGGCGACGAAGCTGATGTCCTCGACGAGCATCTCGCAGGCCTCTTCCTGGGCCTGCCGCGCCTCGTCGATCTTGCCCATCGGCAGCAGCTCCGACCAGTTGGGGATAGGGCCGTCCGGCTTCGAGTAGCGGCCCAGGTCGGGCATGGCGCCGTACTGCACCGGGTTGGTGAGCAGCGTCTGGGCGATTTTCATGCTCTGACCCTCGTGGGCCACATTGGTCTTGATCGCCTTGTAGGAGTAGTCGATCTGCCAGAGCTCGACCATGTCGACGCCGAGCAGCGCCTCGTAGCTCTGCAGGTCCTGCACGCGGTTGCCGATGTGCTTGGTGCCGGTGCCGTCGTTGGAGAGGATGACCTCGTCGCCGATGTCGACGGCGGTGAAGCGCGCCGCCGAGGCGTAGATGTCGAGCAGGTGGTCGAGCTCGTCCTGCGTGAGCTCCGGCACTTTGGCCCTCTTGGCCGCGAGCTGGGTGCCTGCTTCGAGATCGGCCCTGATCTCGGAGCGCGTCATCTCGACGAGAGACCCGTCACCCATGCGGGTCGGGATCCTGGGTTCCAACGGCATCACCTCCGTGCTTCATCCGGATCGAGCGCTCGCCGCATGGCGGCCGCGGAGGTCTGCGAGATGCCACGAGCACGCGAGGCGCGTCGACCGCTGTTGAGCAGACCTGCGCGCGCAACTGTACAGGACGGCCGAAGGCGCGCGCCACCGCGCCGGGGCGGCGCCGCCTCAGTCCGCGGGCGTCACGACGGGAGCGTCGACGAACAGCTCGGCCGGCAGAGCCCACAGCGAGCTCTCGGCCGGCACGAGCCGGCCGGCGGCGTCGCGGCCGCTGCCCAGAGAAACGGTGAGCGGCGGGGGCGCGGGCGCCGCGAGCAGCAGCGTCACCGTGTCGGTCGCGGTGACGGAGGCGGTCACCTGCAGCAGGTCGCCCGCGGAGCGCAGCACGAGGCCGCCGGCCTCCCCCGGACGCAGGGACCCGCCGTCGCAGTCGAAGCGCAGGGTGACGGTCAGGCCGCCGTCGTAGCGCGCGCGCCTCAGCCTGGGCGCGGCTGGTACCTTGCGGCGGAGGACGACGGCGAGGACGGCGGCCGCCCACCGGTGGGCGGCCACCAGCTCGTCATCCCAGGTCTTGAAGTGCGAACGGCCGTGCAAGTCGATGTCGTACAGCGCGGGGCCCGCCAGGGCCCAGCCCGCGCGCCAGGCCTCCTGCTGGGCGAGCCGGATGCCGTTGATGCCCTTCGGCGTGTACCTGCGCGCGTCGTAGTCGCCGATCTGCGCCGCCACGAGTGGTGCCCCGCAGTCCTGCGCCACGGCGGCGGCGAGGCGGCGAAGCGCCGCCGCGTACACCTGCTCCGACGTAAACCTGCGGGCGTCGGCCTCGCCCTGCCAGAAGAGCACGGCTCGCACGCGTCCGCCGACGGCGCGCACGCGGCGCAGCATCGAGCCGTACAGGGTGTCACGCGAGTGAGGCGCCGCGGGGTTCTCCTCCCACCTCCAGATGGGAGTGGTGCCCTTGGCGCAGGGCACGAACGCCACGGGCACGTTCTCGGCGGCCATGAGCTCCGTCGCGAGGAGCGGCCACACCGAGCCTCCCGCCTGAGGATCCGCGCTCACGGGGTCGACCTGACCGACCACGCTGTCGACCGGGTCGTTGAGCTCCTTCCAGCGATCGTCGTTGCCGTAGAGCGCCGCCCTGAAGACGGGGCTCGTGTACCAGTTCGGGGAGGTGCCGCGCCCGCTGGCATTGCTCTGACCGGCGACCACGTAGATGTCGCCGATGCCGACGTACTGGCGACTGATGACGACGTCGTGACGCGAGGCGCTGCGCACCTGAAGCGTCGCCTGGCCCGCCGCACGGGCGCCCAGGCGCAGCGCGAAGGCGCCGTCCGGGCGGCAGGTCAGCGGCACCCACGGCTCGTTCCCCCAGCGTACCTCCAGGTGAGTCCCCAGGCCGACGGCGCGTCCCGCGACGAGAATCACGCCGCGGTCGTTCTCGTCGCGCTGGAAGACCTGGTAGCTGTGCGGCAAGCTGAGGAGCAGCGCGGCGTCTTGCGGCCCTGCGGCGGCAAGCGCCGCCGGCGCGGCGGCCGCGAGCACGAGCGTCACGAGCGCGAGCGCGAACGCGGTCTTCATCCTCTGGACGAGCAAGATCCCTCCCCATTGCGGTGCTTCTCTCCCAAAGCAAGCACGAGCGCCGCCAACCCGCAGTAAGGTGGTCGGCGCGCGTGGCGAGCGCCTATGGAGTACAGGAGCAGCGGGCCGGCGTCAACCGCGCAGGGTCCCGGGCCGCCCGTTGCGCAAAGCCGGAGGAGCTCCTATCCCTTCCACATAGCCATCCCCTTCCGTCCGGTTGCGCGAGCAGCCTCCGGATCGACGAGCGGCGCGAAGGCTGACATGACGCCCCGCACCCGCCGCGGTCGCGGGAGCCGCCCGCGATAGCGGCGCGCGGGGTAGTACTGTGAGGCAAGACAAGGAATCCTTGTCTTGCCCGTCTGCGAGCGAGCCTGCGGACGGCCGCGTGCGACGCGAAAGTCAGGGAATCCTTGTCTTCCCCTTGCGCACTACCCCGCGCCGCAGCCGCCGGGGTCGGCGCGGTCGCCGCATTGCCGGCTGTGCATCAGCCGGGCGCCCCATTCGTGGCTCACACGCGCCTGGGCGAAGGGGATGGTCATGCCCTTGCATTCCGCGACGGGGTTCGTGAACCCTGCTTTCCTCCACGGATTCCCACCGCGGTTCCACGGCTCGACGCGACCACTGGTACACGAAGGACCTGCTCAACTGAAAGAAACGCCGGCTCGGATGCGCGCAGGGCGCGCAGCACTTTGAGAACGGTCCCAGTCAACGCTTTGAGGCTGCGCGCGCCGGAGCCGGCCGGAGCCGGCGACGACGGCCAGCGCCGAGACAACGGTGAGCGGGACGAGCGCCGGGGCGAGGAGCCGGGCGCTGCACCGTCGACCCGGCCGCGCGGGGCCCCGTAGGCGGCTGCGCGGCGCGCGGACGAATACGACCGCCGGCGCGCCCCGGATCCGCAGGCACGATCTGCCCGAGGCCGGCCAGAAGTAGTTGCACAGCCAGGGAGTACGCTTGGAGTACGGAAGGCCCCGCGAGGGGCCCTTCTGTGAGCGATTCGAGCCTGCTGGAGCCGGCGAGCGGGGTCGAACCGCTGACCTGCCGCTTACAAGGCGGCTGCTCTGCCAACTGAGCTACGCCGGCTCATGCGTGGCGCGCATGGCGCGCGTTCGCTCAGTGTATCGAGTGGCGCGGGCCACGGGAACCGCAGGCGGCTCATCAGGCCGGCGGCTCTGCCGGCCGCCGGCGCCCCGCTGCTATACTCCGCGCCATGAGCCTCCCAGACTGGGTCACGCGGCTTGCGCGCCGCTCGTCGAACCTGCTCCGGTCGCACCCTTTGCTCCTCATCCTCGTCGCCGTCCTGTGCCTCGTGGCAGGATCGGTCGTCATCCTGCAATCGTGCGCCGGGAAGCCACCCGAGAAAGGCTCGTCGGGGTCGGGGTCCGGGTCGAGGTCCGGGACGGTGCTGCCCGCCGTGCAGGCCAGAAGCGCGATCCTGATCGAGGCGCGGAGCGGCACCGTCCTCTGGTCCAAGGATGCGGATCGCCACCTGCCGCCGGCGTCTTGCACCAAGATCATGACGGCGCTCCTCGTGCTCGAGCACGTGCACGATCTTGAGAGCTACACCACGGTGCCTGACATCCCTCTGCCGCAGACCGTGGGCATCGGGCTGCTGCCCGGCGAGCGCATCACCGTCCAGCAGGCGCTGCGCGCCCTCATGGTGAAAAGCGCCAACGACGCCGCCCTCACCCTGGCAGCCTACGTCGCCGGCGACGAGCCCGCCTTCGTGCGCCTCATGAACGCCCGCGCGCGAGAGTTGGGGCTGACCGGCACGCACTTCGAGAACTGCCGCGGCACGCCGCAGCCGGGGCACTTCTCGACGGCTCGCGACCTGGCGGCGCTGGGCCGCTTCGCGATGCGGAGCGCCCGTTTTCGCGAGCTGGCCGGCATGCGCAGGGCCGTGATCACGTGGCCGCCGAACCACGCGGTGCAAGTGACGTCTCACAACCGCCTGCTTCACTACCCGTGGGGCGACGGCATCAAGACCGGGGCAACGTCGGAGTCGGGCATGGTGCTCGTGGGCTCCGGCCGCCCGGGGCTCGTGCCTCTCATCGTCGTCACCATGCACGAGCCGAGCCGCGACCAGGAGGAACGCGACGCCGTCGGCCTGCTCAGGTGGGGTTCCGCGCAATACGCCCGCCAGACCCTCGTCGCGGCCGGCGAAGTGGTCACCACAGTGCGCCTCGCCGGCGGCCGGCGGGTGGCTCTGGCCGCCGCCGCCTCGCTCACCGCGTTGGTGCGCGCGGCGGCCGTCGTCACGACCCGCTACGCCGTGCCCGCGCGGCTCTCGCTGCTGCCGCCTGAGGGGACCGTCATCGGGCGGGCAGGCTACTGGGCCGACGGCGTGCGGGTGGGCACGGTCGGCCTCGTCGCCGCCGGCTTCGCCCCTGCCTCGCCGGGTCCCTTCGGCAGCCCCTCGGCCGGCCCCTGACTCAGCCGCGCCCGCCCGTCATCGCCCAGAAGCGCTCGGCGAAGCTGATGGGCATGCCCGGCAGCCCGGCGCTCTGGAGCTCGGCCTCGAGGCCCAGGCCATAGAGTCGTCCACGCAGAGGATCTCGCCTTGCTTCACTCGGCGGACCTTGCGACAGGATGATCCACGAACACCTGTGCCGGCAGGGCCCACGGCGAGTCGTCGACCGGCACGGGCCGGCCGGCGGCCTCACGGCCGCTCCCCAGCGAGACGGTGAGCGGCAGGAGCGAGG
>CAIOZS010000292.1 GCA_903862845.1 uncultured Thermoleophilia bacterium | reverse complement strand
CTGCCGCCGGAGCAACGCGTCAAGGCCTCGCGCGAGCGCGGCCTGCTGTGGGCGATACTCATCCTTGTGGCCGTCGTTGTGGCCTTGGGCATGGTTTACGTCTGGCAGAACAGCAAGGTTACCGACAAGCAGGTCGAGCTCGACGGGCTCACCGCCCAAGTGGCGGCGGTCCAGCAGCAGGCCGCGGTGCTGCGCCCCTACGCCTTGATCCAGACCGAGCGCACCGCCATGACGCAGACGGCAAAGGGCATCTACGACTCACGCGTGTCGTGGTCCACGATCCTCCAGGAGATCAGCCTCGTCATCCCCGACAACGTGCGTCTGCAGAGCCTCACCTGCACCGTGCCGGCGACCATGCTCCCGGGTTCGGCCGCCCCGGCTACGCCCGGCGCCCCCGGGACCACTGACGTCACTTTCTCGGGGACGACGTACACACACAAGGACGTGGCCGAGTTCATGACGCGGCTCGGCCTCATCCCGCAGCTCATGAACATCCAGCTCGGCTCATCCGCCGGCGCCGCCGCGGCGCCTGTCAGCGGAACCAGCGGGGCGACGCCGGCGGCGACCGTCACGTTCAGCGTCACGGCGTCGCTGCGGCCGTACCTCACGCCGCCTCCCGCCACCGCCATCGGGGGAGCGGCCCAATGAGAATCGCCAAGGGCAGAGAGGTCTACATCATCACGGCGGTAGTCGCGGTCGTGCTCATCGTGGCGTGGTACTTCCTGCTGCTCAGCCCCGCGCGCGCCAAGCTCAGCGACCTCGACAGTCAGGTCCAGGCACAGCAGGCTGCTCTGGCGACCGCCCAGCAGGACGTCGCGCGCCTCGAGTCGTACAAGAAGACGGCGCCGCAGTCGCGCGCCGAAATCGTGCGGCTCGGCAAGATGCTCCCCCAGAGTGAGGGCATCCCGTCGTTGATCATCGAGCTCACGAAGACGGCCGACGCCTCGGGCGTCGACCTCAACAGTATCAGCCGCGGCGCCACGCAGCCCGGCACGCCGTTTGGTCTGCAGAGCGTGTCGCTGCAGGTCACGGGCAGGTTCTTCGACATCGAGGACTTCCTCTACCGTATGGAGACCTACGTCGCCTTCCGCAACGCGAGCTTCCGCGTCACCGGCCGGCTTCTCGAAGTCACCACGCTGGGGCTCACCGGGGGCGCGGTGCCTACTTCGGGCTCGTCGTCGGTGCCGCTGACGGTCAGCATCACGCTGAACGCGTATCTGTGGGCGAGCTCTGCCGCGGGAGGTACCCCGTGATCGCCAACAGACGCACCCTCACCTACGTCGCCATCGCGCTCATCGTCGGCGCCGCCCTCGCCCTTGCCGTGGCTCTGTCGCGCAGCGATTCGGCGGCCACGAGCTCGCGGCCGGCGGCCGCCCAGACGCAGGCTCAGGGCGGCGTGCTCGGCGACACGGCCGGCGCGGGCACGATCGCCAGCGCCGACCCGGCCAAGCAGGAGCCGTTGCTCGACAAGTTCACGGCCAAGGATCCGTTCATCCCCTTCGCCACCGCGACGCCCACGCCCATTCCGACGTCGACGTCGACCCCGAACCCATCCCTTTCGGCGCGCGTCACGGTCAACGGTACGACCTCCACGGTCGTGCAGGGCGACAAGGTGCCGGGCAGCTCCCCAGCCTTCACGATCTCAAGCATCACGTCGGGCGACGTGACGTTCGCGGTGATCACGGGGACGCTCAAGAACGGTGACTCTTCCATCTCGGTGAACCTCGGCGAGACGGTGCGCGCCACCCTGGAGAGCGGCAAGAGCTACGACCTCTCGGTGCTCAGCATCGGCAGCAGTGGCGGCGGGGGCAACACCAATGGTCACACGATCTCGGTGCTCAGCATCACCAGCAGCAACGGCACCCCCACGGCCACCCTCGAGGTCGACGGCAAGACGTACGCCGACAAGAAGGTCGGCGATGTGTTCTCGACGTCCGCGGGTGAGATCAAGGTGATCGCCATCAACGTGGACGCGCAGACGGTCACGATCATGCTCGGAGATCAGACGCTCACGCTGCGCGCCGGGCAGGTCGTCGTGAAATAGGCGAACGGTCCGGAGCGGCGTCGACGACAGGGCGGCCGCAGGCCGCCCTGTCTGCATTTACGCCGCGCCGCCGGCCCGCAGGCGCCCGTCCGCCGCGACCGCCGCAGCCGTGGGAGCCGCCGCAGCGGGGTAGTGCCGTGAGGGAAGATAAGAAAAGTCGGCGGATCCTTGTCTTCCCCCCCGGCAACCGAGCCTGCGGACGGCCGCGGGCGACGCGACAGTCAAGGAATCCTTGTCTTCCCCTTTCGCACTACCCCGCGCCCGAGCCGCCGGGGTCGCCGCGGCCGGCCGCGCGCCCGCCGCGCGCGCCCGGCGAGGAACCGGTGGCTTGAACGAGCGCTCTGTTTCCCTCGGGAATCGGCCTTTCCTTGCCTTCCCCCCCGGCAACCGAGCCTGCGGACGGCCGAGCACTCGCCGGGCGCCTCATGCGTGGCTTACCGGCGCCTGAGCGACGGGGATGGTCATGCACCGCTTTTCACGGGCTGGAGCGCCCGCTATGGTAGCGGCATGACACGCTTGCGCCTCTTGACCGCCGGGGAATCGCACGGCCGCCAGTTGACGACCGTGCTCGAGGGCTGTCCGGCGGGCCTCGCCGTTTCGGCGACGCGCATCGACGAGGATCTGCGCCGGCGCCAGGGTGGGTACGGCCGCGGCGCCCGGCAGACCATCGAGAGCGATCACGTGGAGATCGTCGGCGGCGTGCGCTACGGGCGCGCGACCGGGGCGCCCATCGCCCTGACGGTGGCGAATCGTGACGCCGGCAACTGGGGCGACGTGCTCGCCGTCGAGGCTCCGACTGATGCGGGCTCCAGGGCGGAGCCTGTGCGCGTGCCGCGCCCCGGGCACGCCGATCTCGGCGGGGCCCTGCTCTACGACCTTGACGACATCCGCGACGTGATCGAACGCGCCAGCGCGCGTGAGACCGCGGCGCGAGTCGCCGGCGGGGCCGTCGCCAAGCTGCTGCTCGAGACCGTCGGCTGCCGCGTGGTGAGCCACGTCGTGGCCGTGGGCGCGGAGCGCGCCGCCGCGGCGCCTCTGCGCCTCGACGACGTCGCGAGGGTCGAGGCCGACCCGCTGCGCTGCGCCGACGCGGCCGCGAGCGCGCGCATGCGCGCCGCCGTGGACGCGGCGCAGGAGGCCGGCGACACGCTCGGCGGCGTCGTCGAAGTGCTCGCCTTCGGCTACCCGCCCGGCGTGGGCAGCTACGTCCAGGGCGATCGCCGCCTGGAGTCGGTGCTCGCCGCCGCGGTGTTCACCGTGCCTGCCATCAAGGGCGTCGAATTCGGCCTCGGCTTCGCCGCGGCCGGGCTGCCCGGCAGCGCGGTGCACGACGCGCTCGCGCACGACGCCGCGCTCGGGTACGTGCGCCGCACCAACAACGCCGGGGGCATCGAGGGCGGCATCTCGACCGGCGACACCATCATCGTGCACGCCGCGATGAAGCCCATCGCGACGCTCCGCAACCCGTTGCGGAGCGTGGAGATGGGCACGCATCGCGCCGTGGAGTCGCGCTTCGAGCGCGCCGACGTGTGCGCCGTTCCCGCCGCCGGCGTGGTGCTCGAAGCCGTACTCGCACTCGCCCTGGCCGACGCGGCGCTGGCGCGCTTCGGAGGCGCCACCGTGGTGGAGCTCGGCGCGGCCGTGGACGCCTATCGCGCCCGCTGCCTGCGCCGGTGAGCGGCGGCGCCGCGGATAGCGCAAGGCGCGCGTCGGCGCTCGCCTTGGTCGGCTTCATGGGCGCCGGCAAGAGCGCCGTGGGCAGGCTGGCCGCAAAGCGCCTCAAGGTGCCCTTCATCGATACGGACGCGCTCATCGAGGTACGCGAAGGCCCCATCGCCGCGATCTTCGCCGCCCGCGGCGAGCTGGGGTTTCGCGCTCTCGAGCGCGACGTGGTCGTCGAGGTGCTCGAGGCCGCGCTGCGCGAGCCGTGCGTCGTCGCGCTCGGCGGAGGCGCGGTGCTGAGCGCCGACGTGCGGGAGGCGCTGGAGCGCCTCCCCGACGTTGCCTGGCTCACCGCGCCGGCCGACGTGCTGTGGGCGCGGGCCTCGGCTCGCGGCGGAAGACCCTTGGCCAAGGACGAGCAGGCCTTTCGCAGACTCCTGGAGGAGCGCAACGACCTGTACCGGCGCGTGGCCTCTACGGAGGTGCTCAACGACGGCTCGCGGGCGCTCGCCGCGGTGGCCCGCGAGATCGCGGCGCTGGCCGCGGACGGCGGCGTGGACGGCGGCGCGGACGGCGAGTCCCACCGGGCGCCCGGGCACGGGGAGGACCGGGGATGAGGCGCGTGCCGGCGCCGCTGCCGTCGCGCGCCTACGATGTGCTCGTCGGACGCGGCTGCCTCGCGGGGCTCGGAACGGCGCTCATGCGCCGCTGCCCCGGCGGCAAGACGGTCGTGTGCTGCGACGAGAACGTCGCTGCGCTATACCTTGAGCAGGTCCGCTCCAGTCTGCGGGCGAGCGGCTACGAGGTTTCACACATCGTGATCCCCGCCGGCGAAGCCCAGAAGGACCTCGCTCGTGCAGAGGAGCTGTACGGCGTGCTCTACGACCGCGGGCTGCGCCGCGGCGACACCGTGGTGGCCCTCGGCGGCGGGGTGATCGGCGACCTCGCCGGTTTCGTGGCGGCCACCTATCAGCGCGGCGTGCGGCTGGCCCAGGTGCCGACGACGCTGCTCGCCCAGGTCGATGCGGCGGTGGGCGGCAAGGTGGCCGTCGATTTCCGCGCCGGCAAGAACTACGTGGGGACCTTCTATCAGCCGTGGCTCGTGTACATCGACCTGGCGACGCTCGAGACCCTGCCCGTGCGCGAGCTCCACAGCGGGGCGGCCGAGGTGGCCAAGTACGCGCTGCTCGACGGGGGAGAGCTGCTGGGCCGCGTCGAGCGCCTCGCCCGCGGCCGGCTGGTCGCCGCGCGCGTCAGCGAGACGCTCGTCGCGGCGTGCGTGGCGCGCAAGGTTGCCGTCGTTGCCGGCGACGAGCGTGAGGAGACCGGGGCGCGGGCGGTGCTCAACCTGGGGCACACGGTCGGCCACGCCGTCGAGGCGGCCACGGGGTTCTCGCGCTACGCGCACGGCGAGGCCGTGGGGCTGGGGCTGCGCGCGAGCCTCTGGCTCTCGCGGCGACTTTGCGGCATGGATGCCCGCGACGAAGCGCGCGGTCAGGCACTTCTCGACGGCCTCGGTCTGCCGCGGCGGCTCGAGGCCGTGCCTGCCGCGGCCGTCTGCGAGCTTACGCACCGTGACAAGAAGGCCGGCCGCGACGGCGTGGGCTACGTGCTGCTGGACGGCCTGGGGAGCCCGCGCCTCAACGTGCGCGTGCCGGCGGAGCTGGAGCGGGAGGCCGTCGAGTGGCTGCTGCAGCGGTGAAGACGCTCTGGCTCCTGCACGGCGTCAATCTCGACATGCTGGGGCGCCGCGACCCCGCGCACTACG
>CAIOZS010000291.1 GCA_903862845.1 uncultured Thermoleophilia bacterium | reverse complement strand
GTGCTCGGCGCCGTCTTCATCCTCTCCGGCGTGATCGTCATGTTCCTTGCCTCGTGGTTCGTGAAGCGCTCCAAGCCGTTCTTCGCCCGCAAGATGGAGACGGTCGAGGCCATGGTGCCGTATGACGATCCTGAGGACTAGCGCGACGCAGCAACGGACAGCGCGCGCACGGTCTCGTGGACCTGGGTGACTTGATTCCGTCGCGGGGGTGGACGCGCGCTTGGCACGGGCCTTGCGCGCTGCGCGGATCACCCTTGGTCGTCGACCGGGCCGTGCCACGACTTGCGCGTACCGACGCGCGCCCGCAGGCGCCAGCGTACGCTCTTTGGCGCGCCGTCGATAGCGGCGATCAGGCGCGCGACGCCGATGCGGACGCGCGCCGCCTGCACGTCACTCAAGGCGAACGTGGCGGCGCCTTCGCCGACGCGCGCCAGATTGGTGGCGACATCGTAGAAGAGGCCCCAGTCGTCGGCGCAAAGCCGGCCGATGTGGCGGCGGTTGATCACCCCGGGCACGTCCTCCTCGCCGACCTCGACGTCGCCGAGTAGGGTGACGATGTCGCGCAGATCCTTCTCTTCCAGGCGGAAGATCTGCAGCTTGCTCAGCAACAGGTCGGAGAGCGAGATTGTGTAGGGCTCGATCTCGAGGCGCCGGGCAAGAGCGATGACGTGGTCCATGCGGAACGTGTCGAGGAACACGTCGATGTGGTCGTCGGCGTGGGCGGGGCCCGCTTCCGGCCTGTCGCGGTGCTGACAGGGGCGCACGAACTGCAGCTCAGAGCTCGCAGTCGCCGTGCTCACATCGTAGTTCTCGGCATAGCCGAACTTCGCGAAGAGTCCTGCCAGTCGGCGCGCCTGCTTGGCGGGGGCGACCATGTCGAGGTCGGAGTGGTCACGCTCGCAGAGCTCCGCGCTGCGGCAGTGCTCGCGCACGGCGAGACCGCCGAGCAGCCGCAAGGTGAGGCCCTCGGAGCGCGCCGCGTCGACCAGCCGGCGGCCTTCATCCAGCATGTCGTGACGGACGCGTTGTGCGGCCGGTACTGCGGGTGTCGCTTCGCTTGCCATGCCGTCTTGTCACCGTAGGAGGCCGATGACAAACGAGGTGTCCGGGAGCACGTGCCAGGTCTGTCAGGGCCGGCGGCTCGTGAGCTGCTCTCGCACGGCAGCGGGAGTGACCCGATGGTAGGGTTTCGAGGACGTCGCACGCGGGAGGCCCCGGTGCCCTGCAGGTCTCATGCCACCCGTTCCCACGCTGCACTCTTCGTGGTGTTGGGATCGGGCTCGGCCATGTGCCTCGCCCTGGTGGCCGGGCGCACTGTCTACAGCCACACCGGCCACTTCCAGTTCCTGATCTGGAATCTGTTCCTCGCCTGGATCCCCCCGGTGCTCGCGGCGCTGATCTACCGGATCGCAATCCTGCGCAGCGACCCGGCGCGCTGGATCGTCGTGCCCGCGGCGCTCGTCTGGCTGCTGTTCTTCCCGAATGCGCCGTACATCGTGACCGACTTCGTGCACCTCGGTCAGTTCCACGACAACGTCCCGGGCTGGTTCGATGTGATGCTTGTCGCCTGGTATGCCTGGACCGGGCTCCTGCTCGGTGTGGTGTCGCTGCGACTCATGCAGGAGATCGTGGCGCGCGCCAAGGGAAACACTGCCGGCTGGCTGTTCGTGGTGCTCGTCACGGCGGCGGGCAGCGTCGGCATCTACCTCGGCCGCTTTCTGCGCTGGAACAGCTGGAATCTCTTCCGCGCTCCCTTGGCGCTGGCCGACACAGGCTGGGATCGCGTGAGCCGGCCGGACGCCAGGGAGCTCATGCTCGGCTTCGCAGTCTTGTTCGCGCTGCTGTTTCTGTTCGTGTACGTCACTGCGTACCTGCTGTGGAGGCCGCGCGACGGACAGATGTGACGCGACAGGCGCACCCGCCCGGGCGCCGAATCGCATGACGACGACGCCGCGACACGCGCAGCGCGGGCGTCAGCTCTCCGCGCCCGCCGGCGCCTTCCCCTTGAACTGGCTCATGTAGAGCGAGTGGTAGAAGCCCTTGGCGGCCATGAGCTCGTCGTGGGAGCCGATCTCGACGATCTCACCGCTGCGCACGACGAGGATCTTGGCCGCCGGGCGGATCGTGCTCAGGCGATGGGCGATCACGAAGCTGGTGCGCCCCTTCATAAGGCGCTGCAGCCCCTGCTGGATGAGGCGTTCGGTGCGCGTGTCGACGTTGCTGGTGGCTTCGTCGAGGATGAGGATCTTCGGAGCGGCCACCATGGCCCGGGCGATGGTGATCATCTGCCGCTGGCCCTGGCTCAGGTTGGCGCCGCGCTCGATCATCGGCGTGTCGTAGCCCTGGGGCAGGTTGGTGATGAACTCGTGCGCGTTGGCCTCCTTGGCTGCGGCGATGCACTCCTCGTCCGTCGCGCCCTCGCGCGCGTACCTGAGGTTGTTCATCACCGTGTCGGAAAAGAGGAACGCCTCCTGGAGCACGGTGCCGATGGAGCGCCGCAGGCTCTGCTGCGTGAGCGCCGCCAGGTTCTGACCGTCGATGAGAATCGTCCCGTCGTCGATGTCGTAGTAGCGGGTGAGGATGTTGATGATGGTGCTCTTGCCGGCGCCGGTGGGACCGCAGATGCCGATCATCTGGCCGGGCAGTGCCTCGAAGGAGTTGTCCTTCAGGATGCGGCGCCCGGGGACGTAGCTGAAGTCGACGTTCTGGAACTGCACGTGGCCGCCGTCGAACTCGTAGGGCGCGGCGTCGGGAGCGTCGACGGTCGTCGGCTGAGTCTCCATGATCGCGTAGTAGCGCCTGCCGGCGGCGACCGCCTGCAGCAGCGTACCGGTGAGGTTGGCGATCTCCGAGAGCGGCGAGGCCAGCAGCCCGGCGTAGCCGATGAACGACACGATCACGCCGACCTGGGTCATGTGCTCCACTGCGAGAAGCGCTCCGACGACCACGACGATGACGATCTGCAACATCGACATCGCCGTGGTGATGGGGAACTGCAGGAGCGAGAGGAAGAACGACTTCGTGCCCACCGTGAAGACCCCGTCGGCGCGGTCCTTGTTGGCCGCCATCGCCCACTCCTGGCGGCGGTTTGCGGTGATGATCTTGTGGCCGGAGATGGTCTCTTCGTAGAAACCGCTGAGCTCTCCGATCTCGTCCTGCATCTTGGAGAAGGCAGGGCCCGAGAGTCGTTCGACGATGCTCGTGATGACGAGCATCGCCGGCACCACGAGCAGCGCGGCGATCGCGAGTCGCCAGTCGATGATGAGCATGATAACGGCGATGATCACCACCTGGAGCACCGCCCGGATGAGCTGCGAGACGGCCGTCTCGAAGAAGCGCGCGATCGCCTCGACGTCGTTGGTGACGCTGCTGACCAGCTCTCCGGTCGAGCGGCTGTCGAAGAAGTCGAGCGACAGCGTCTGCAGATGCTCGGCGAGCCGCGTCTGCAGCGTGTAGGTGGCGCCGGTGGCGAGCCGCGACATGAGGCGCTCGGCGACGAACGAGACGAGGATGTACACGGCGGCGGCCACCAGGCCGGTGATCACCCAGCCGCTGAGCTCGTTCAGCGAGCCGTTCTTGCTGGCGACGACGTTGATGGCTTGCCCCGACACGTACGGGAGCATCACGAGCGCGCCGATGGCGACCACGAGCAGGACCATGGCGATCACGAACTTCGCCGTGTTGCGGCCGCCGATCATGGTGCCGATCAGCCGCAGGGCTATCGTCGTTGTGTCCTTGGCGCCCGTCGACGGAGGCTTCGCAGCGGCTCGTGCCCGCCGCGCCTCGCGGGCGGGGTGGCGCGGCGCGCTCGCCGTGGTCTCGGTGGTCGCGCTCATGCGGAAACCGCCGGTTCGTGCGGCGCGAGGCCCGCGCCGAGCTGCGACTCGTAGATCTCGCGGTAGAGCTCGCTGCGCTCCATCAGCTCCTCGTGGCTGCCGACGTCGGTAATCCCGCCACGGTCCATCAGCACGACCTTGTCGAGATCGATGACGGCACTGATCCTCTGCGCGACGTAGAGCGTGGTGGCATGCCCGGCAAACTCCGGGATCGCGTCCTGGACGCGACTCTCGGTGGCGACGTCGAGGGCGCTCGTGCTGTCGTCGAGGATCAGGATCCTCGGCAGCGGAGTCAGCGCCCGGGCCATTGAGAGCCGCTGGCGCTGACCGCCGGAGAAGTTGTAGCCGCGCCGGGAGACCGGCGCTTCCCAGCGCTCCGGCAGATCGTCCACGAACTCCCCGGCGTCTGCCGCTGCTGCGGCAGCGACCATGACCTCGTCGTCGACGTCGGGAGCCCCAAACTTCAGATTGAAGCGCACGTCGCCCTGGAAGAGCACCGCCTCCTGGAGGGCGATCCCGATGATACGCCGCAGGTCGTCCTGCGGGATGTCGCGCACGTCGACGCCGTCGATCGTGATGCGGCCCTCCGTGACGTCGTAGAAGCGCGGCACGAGGTTGACCAGCGCCGTTTTGCCGGCGCCGGTGGCTCCCAGGATGCCCACGCGCTCGCCGGGCTCTACCGTGAGATCGATGTGCTGCAGCGCCGGCGGGTCGAGGGTGCCGTCCGGGCGACGGAAGGCGAAGCTGACGTCCTCAAAGGCGAGGCGGCCCTTCACGGTCGCGGGATCCAGCGGCTTCGCCTCGGGGCGGTCCTGGACGGCGGGGACCACATCGTAGGCTTCCAGCAGACGCTGCATCGAAGCGCCGCCGCGCAGGATGAACGGCACCACGATGGCCAGCATGGCCAGCGGCGCGGCGACCAAGCACAGGTACTGCGTGAAGGCGATCAGCTCGCCGAGGTTCAGCGACCCGCTGAGGACGCGCCAGCCGCCGTACCACACCGAGACAAGGATCATGGCCTGCGCGGCGGCGTTGATCAGCGGTTGCATGAGGGCCACCGTGAAGGCGGCGCTGAAGGCGGGCTTGCGCATCGCCGCGGCGCGCTGCGAGAGCCGCTCCACCTCGAGCTTCTCACGGGTGAACGCCTTGACGACGCGGACGCCGGTAAGGCTCTCCTGCAGGGTGTTGTTCACGTCGTCGAGCCGCTCCTGGCGGGCGACGTACGCCTTGAAGATGAGCGGCGCGATGATCGCCATCAGCCCCAGCACCACGGCGGTCGCCACGAGCAGCAGCCAGACGAGGCTCGGCGACTGGATCAGGGTGAGGATGAAGGCGATGATCAGCATGAACGGCGCGTAGAGGATCAGCAGGCAGCCGTAGAGCACGGCCCAGCTCACATTGTCGATGTCCGAGGACAGGCGCGTCAGGATGTCCCCCGTGCGCAGGCGATCGAAGTTCTCGAACGAATACGCCTGAAGCTTGCCGTACAGCTCGGTGCGGATCACCCAGGCGGTCCCCTGCATGAAGAAGACCGCGATGCCGGCGGCTGCCGCCATCGCGCCGCCGGCCAGAAGCGCCAGCAGCGCCATCCAGATGCCGGTGGTGACGATGACCGTGGTGTCGCCGGCGACCAGGCCCTTGTTGATGATGTGCTGCGTGAGGGTAGCCATACCGATGCTGGCCGCCCCGGAAACCAGCAGCAGCGCCTGGCAGATGACGAGATGCCGGCGGTAGTCACGGTAGATGACGAACAGCCTTCCATAGGCTCTCAGCATGCCGGCAAACCATCCTCCGCAGGGCCGGCACGGCCGCCTCCCGGCCGTGCTCTCGGAAGCCTCATCGGCAAGAGGCCGGCGAATCTGTAGTTCGCGCCTTGCGCCGGGCTCGGCCGCCGCCGCCGCGCCTGCGCCGTGTCGCTGGCTTTCGGCGACGACTCCACGCGTGGTCGACGTCGCGCGGTGGATGGGCTCTCCGCGCGAGCGTGCACGGCCTGGGGCGCAGAAGAAGACTCGCCTGAGGATTCACGTCCGCCGGCGCCGCTGCCGATAACGGGAGAAGCACTCGTGAGGGCCTCACTTCCGGTGCCGTCTCGCGCAACAGTGGGGGTGACTGTGGGACTCATCCCGTGTCCAAACTGCGGCAACAAAGTGAATCCTGACGCCGCCGGGTGCCAGAACTGCGGCGCGAATCCGCAGACCGGGGTGGTGCCCGAGCGCATCTTCGTTACAGCGCAAGGAGCGGGTCCCCAGACTTCACAGACGGCAGAGACCAAAGCCGGATCCGGCGGCGCCATGATGATTGGGGGAGCTGCCTTGGCCGTGGGGGGTCTGCTGGTGACGCTGATCACCTACGGTGCGGCCCGCGAGAACGGAGGCACGTACTTCATCGCCTACGGACCGGTGATCTTCGGGGCCATCATGTTTTTCGGGGGGCTCGGGAAGGCCGTGACGGGGAAGGCCAAGGCAAAGGTGCAGGAGCATCCAGACTGCGCAGTAGAGGAGCGAACCGGCGAATCAGCCGCTCCACCCCCTGTGCCCGATGGCGAGGAGGATGGGGCGCCAGACCACGGCCCAGTCTCGCCCTTTGACTGGCTGAGCCCCGAGGAGCGCCGCTGGCTTGTCGAAGGCATCGCGGACACGCGCACCGAGCGAACGCTTCCGCTTCTCTTGATGCTGGCCGAAGACGAGGATTCAGCGGTCGCCAGGGATGCGGCTCGCGCCGCAGCGAGGGTCCGTGCCGATCCCGGGGACCCCAGCAGTGCCGCCAAAGCCGGAAGGCTGCCCGTCGATGAAGCGGCGCAGTCACTGAGGGGGCGGCGTCGCAAGCACCAGCTGGAGAGTCTCGGGCGGTGTATCGGCAATCCCACCGAGCACAACGTCTCGGTGCTGCAGCTGCTCTCTGCGGGTGCCGACGATCCGGCGCGGCATGCAGGCAAGGCACTGGAGCTGCTTGCTCTCTGGAGCGAGACAGCTCCGGCTCCATCCCCGGTTGTCGGCGAGATGCCATCGATGGCTCCGCTCGCCGGCGAAGAAGCCGACGCTGCGGGCGGCCCACAACAGGCCGACCCCGTTCGCCGGCTTGACACGTTCTGCCCGTCGTGCGGAACGCACGTGAGCGATGTCTTCTGCCCGAGCTGCGGCAGGGCTCAGCGGCAAGCGTCCTGAAGGCTCCGCACCAGGGGCGCTCAGGACGTGAGCGCCGATTCGAGCTCGCCGTGCCCGCTGATCGACACGGCGAGCGACTACCACCAGCGCTTCGCTGGGGAAGATCTCGGGCCGACCTCTGAGGAAAGCGTCCTTGAGCGCGATCGGCGGGCCACCTGGCTCGAGCCTGCGCGGGGCTGCGCGGGCCACCGCGTTGTCGCCCGTCGCGGCCGTCTGGTAGACTCGCCGCGGCCGCGCCGCCGTATGTGCATGCCCTCCGGGCAGCCTTCGGCCGGCGCGCTGCCGCCAGACGCCCGCTTGTCCAGCCCGCTCCGGCACGCGCCCCGTGCCGCGCGCGTATTCCGAGGAGGTACGGTGGAGAAAAGGAATCACCTGTTCACGTCGGAGTCGGTCACCGAGGGCCACCCCGACAAGCTCGCCGACCAGATCTCAGACGCCGTCCTCGACGCGATTCTCACCGAGGACCCCTACGGTCGCGTAGCCTGCGAGACGCTGGTCACCACCGGCCTCGCCTTCGTCGCCGGCGAGATCACCACGGAGTGCTACGTCGACATCCCCAAGATCGTCCGCCAGACGGTCAAGGACGTCGGCTACACCAGCGCTCATTTCGGCTACGACTATGCGACCTGCGGCGTCATGGTCGCCATCGACGAGCAGTCGCCGGACATCGGCCAAGGCGTGTCCCACGCCCTCGAGGTCCGCACCGACGTCAACGACGACGACGTCCTCGACACGCAGGGCGCCGGCGACCAGGGCATGATGTTCGGCTTCGCCTGCACCGAGACGCCCGAGCTCATGCCGCTGCCCATCTCACTGGCGCACAAGCTGTCGCGGCGCCTCGCGGAGGTGCGCAAGGCCGAGATCCTGCCCTACCTGCGCCCCGACGGTAAGTCGCAGGTGACCGTGAGGTACGAGGGCGGCAAGCCGGTGGAGATCGTCAAGGTCGTGCTCGCCTCCCAGCACGCCGAGAGCGCCGACCTGCAG
>CAIOZS010000290.1 GCA_903862845.1 uncultured Thermoleophilia bacterium | reverse complement strand
GGGCTCAAGGGCGAGGAGATCCTGCCTGAGGCACGCATCCTCGCGGTCGCCGACGTCGTCGAGGCGATGGCCTCGCACCGGCCCTACCGCCCCTCGCTGGGCCTCGAGGCCGCCCTCGCCGAGGTGCACGCCGGCGCCGGCGGGCGCTACGACGCGGGCGTGGTGGCCGCCTGCGAGCGCGTGTTCGCGCAGGGGTTCGCCTTCAAAGAGGCCTGAGTCACTGCGCAGAGGCGCCGGCGGCCTTCGCCACGAGGGCGTCCGCGGGAAATCAGCAGGCGCGGTCCCCCGGCAAGGCTCCTCGAGGCGCGCCGCGGCTACGCCCGCCGCGCCCTCGCGAAGCCGAGCACTGCGAGCCCGAGTGCGACCACGAAGAGGCAGACAGACGCCGTGCGCAAGACAGTGGCGAGCTGGTCGGTGGCTCCCAGCCAGCCCAGCGCGCCGAGGATGCGTTCGCTCGCGAGCGACCCATGGCGAACGGCCCGAGGGTGACTTTGCGCGCGCGTCAGGTCATACTCACTCAACATGGTCAACTATCCTGACATCGGCACGCGCAGGCCGCCGACGCGCCAAGCCGCGCGATGTGGCAAGGCGGGGGATGGCACGCGGGGAGGCACTCCGTGACCGGCCGAGATCCCAAGCGTCGCGCGGCTGCCAAGGCCACTGCCGGCGCCCTCGAGTCCGCCGAGGCCGCGTCCTCCGAGGCCCCGCCCCCAATCTCGGACCTGGCCGACCTGCGCAGCCGCGCCGAGGAGCGGGCCAGGGCTCTGGCCCCACAACACCCGCCGGCCCTCTCGCCCGACGAGACGCTCCAAGAGCTGCGCGTGCACCAGATCGAGCTCGAGATGCAGAACGAGGAGCTGCGCCGCGCCCAGCTTGCGCTGGAGGACTCACGGGCGCGGTACTTCGACCTCTACGACCTGGCTCCGGTGGGCTACTGCACGCTCGACGCGGAGGAGCTGATCCTTGAGGCCAACCTCACCGCTGCCACTCTGCTGGGCGTGGCCCGGGGCGCCCTGGCCAAGCAGCCCCTGACCCGATTCATCTTGCCCGCGGACCAGGACATCTACTACCACCACCGCAGGGCGCTCCTCGCCACCGGCGCGGCGCAGACCTGCGAGCTGCGCCTGCTGCGGCCCGACGGACCTCCCATCTGGGCGAATCTCGAGGCGACGATCGCGCAGGACGACAAGGGCGCCACCGTCTCCCGCGTCGTGGTGAGCGACATCACCGCGCGCAAGCGCGGCGAGGAGGCGATGCGCGAGAGCGAGGAGCGCTACCGCACACTGTTCGAAGATAATCACGCCGTCATGCTGGTCATCGATCCGGAGAGCGGAGCCATCGTCGACGCGAACCCCGCCGCCTGCGCCTGGTACGGCTGGAGTCGTGAGGAGATGCTGGCCATGCGCATCGAGCAGATCAACGTGCTGTCGCCCGCGGCGGTGCGGGCGGAGATGAAGTCGGCGCGCGCGAAGAGGCGCAAGATCTTCTATTTCAAGCACCGACGGGCCGACGGCACGATCCGCGACGTGGAAGTCTTCAGCGGGCCGATCGAGCTGCGGGGCACGACGCTGCTCTGCTCCCTGGTCTACGACGTCACCGGGCGCAAGCAGGCTTAGGCGCTCGCGCTCAGCGCCGCGCAGCTGCGCGAGCAGCTGCACGAGACGGTGAGGGCGATGGGCGCGATCGTCGGCCTGCGCGACCCGTACACGGCCGCCCACGAGCGCCGCGTCACTGTTCTTGCCGCGGCCATCGCCGTCGAGCTGGGGCTCGACGAGGAGGCGCGCGAGGGTCTCGCCTTCGCCGGCGAGGTTCACGACATCGGCAAGATCGCCGTGCCCGCCGAGATCCTCAGCAAGCCCGGGGCGCTCAACGTGGAGGAGTTCGCTCTCATCAAGCGGCACCCGGAGGTGGGGCTCGAGCTCCTGGGCGCCATCCACTTCCGGCAGCCGGTCGCCGAGATCGTCGGTCAGCACCACGAGCGCATGGACGGCTCGGGCTACCCGGAGGGGCTGAAGGGCGACGAGATCATGCTCGAGGCGCGCATCATCGCGGTCGCCGACGTCGTAGAGGCGATGGCCAGTCACCGGCCCTACCGGCAGACGCTGGGCATCGACGCCGCCCTCGCCGAGGTGCGGGGCGGCGCCGGCACGCGCTACGACGCCGAGGTGGTCGCCGCCTGCGAGCGCGTGATCGCCGCCGGCTTCGTGCTCGATCCGCCGGACTGACCTCGGCGGGCCGCGCGTCTGGGCCCGGCCTCCGCCAGGCGGGGCGTCCGCGGAGCATCAGCTGGGGCGGCCCCCGCAAAGGCACGCTGACGCGCGGTGCGGCTACGCCCGCCGCGCCCTCGCGAAGCCGAGTGCAGCAAGTCCGAGCGCCACCACGAATAGGATGATCGAGGCGGTACGCACGACATTGGCGAGCTGGTCGGTGGCTCCCAGCCAGCCCAGCGCGCCGAGGATGTTGTGCCAGTCGTGGCCGGCGCCCGAGCCGTCGTCGCCAAAGAGCGAGAGCACCATGCGCTGCGCGTCGCCGACGTATACCGACACGTTGTTCAGCGACTCGGCCGCCCAGGCGACCAGGACGATCACGGCGAACCAGTCGCGGCGCCACCAGAAGTAGGCTGCCAGCCCGAGCGGCGCGGCGACCTGCAGAAACGAGCCGGCCAGCGAGCAGAGGAGCGGCGGCGCCCACATCGTCAGCAGATGGCCGAATTCGTGGATCGCGAGGTCGGCGCCGGAGAGAAACGGGATCCAACCTTCGCGCGAGTAGGTAAGCCACGCGAGCGCCGTGGCGATGACCGCCGCGAGGATCCACTGGATGGTGGTGCGCCACAGGGTCGGCGCGACCGGCGCCGCGGGGACGCCGAAGGGCCGCGCGCGCAAGGCGCGAAGGACCGCGCCGCCTCGCGCGGTAGCGCCTGAGGGCCCGCCGGCCTCGGCGCCGTCGGCGCCGCTCGCGTCTGCGTCGCCCGCTCCGGCGCGGCCGATCTCGCCGAGCGTCTTGGGCGCGGCCGGGCTCTGCGCTTGTGGCTCGTGCTTCACTCCGGCTACTGTGCCACGTCCGAGCCCCGCAAGAAAGGAACGCCGACGGCCGCGGCCTGCAGCGGATGCTGGTAGTGCGGCCCACGGCCGGCGCCGGGGAAGCAGACCAGCCGGCCTGCCTGGAGCGCGGCGGCCATGCGCTGGGAGCTCTGAGGCAACGTGAGGTTGTCCCTGGCGTCCATGCGCACTCATCGTCGTCATCTGAGCTGGCAACGTTGAGCCCAGGCCCGTCAAACGGGGGGAGCGGTCCCTATTACCGCCGGGAAGGCCGCGCCCGAAAGCTACTGTGAGGGGATCGTGCGCCGCGCGCCGCGCGGAGCAGGGACGAGGGAAGGCAGGCGCCATGGACGTGCTCATCGCACACGGCAGCGAGGCTTCGCGAGGCACACTGGCCAAGACCCTTGCCGGCGGGGGCGTCGAGCTGGTGGAAGCCGGGCGGGCGGCGGTGGCCCTCGACGTGCTCATGGGCGCCGATGCGCCGCGGCTGGCGCTGATCGACTGGGATCTTCCCGGGTGCGATGGCCCCGAGCTCTGCCGGCTGGTGCGCGCGCATCGCGAGGCCGGCCCCCCGTACATCATCCTGCTGGCGCGCAGCGACCATCGCCTGGCCGAGGGCCTGGAGGCGGGCGCCGACGACTGCGTCCATACTCCCGCCGACGCCGACGAGCTGCGGGCGCGCGTCAACGTCGGTCGGCGCTTCGCAGCGCTTCCGTGGGAGCGCGTCACGCAGGCGGCAGCGGGCGACGCGCAGCGCTTGTGCGAGAGCAATGCGCACTCTGCGCCCAAGCTCGACGCGCAGCGCTCGACGGACGATGATAATGACGGCGGCGCCCCGCTTGGAGGTAAGTTCGAGCTGGAGTCGGTGCTCGTCGCGCATTGACGAGCGACGCCGGGCGTTCGCCCGGCGTCGAGAAGCTTGCGCCGGGCAGCCCGGCGCCGATGTCTGCGGGGCTCCGTGCCCATCGCGTGCTAGAATCCCGGCACCGGCCTACTATGGTCGCGGCCGTGGTGCTTCGCGCGAGCGGAGCCGAGAGTCGGGAGGATCGGAGTGGACGTACTCATCGCACACGGCGGCGAGGCGTCCCGGCAGGGTCTCGCGAAGGCCTTGGCGGGGCTCGATTACCAACTCGTAGAGGCGGGCGACGGCAGGCAGGCCCTGGATCTCCTCCTGGCCACCGATGCCCCTCGAGTGGCTCTGGTCGACTGGGACCTGGCCGGAATCGAAGGTCACGTGCTCTGCGGGCTCGTGCGCGACTTTCATTTCACGATCCCCCCGTACGTGATCCTGCTTGCCGGAGCCGGGCATCACGACGAGGTGGCGATCGGCCTTGAGGCGGGCGCACACGACTGCGTGCGTATGCCTGTCGACTCTGCCGAGCTGCGGGCGCGGGTCGCGGCCGGCCGGCGGTACGTCGAGCTCCCTCGTGAGAGCACGGCAGCGCAGATGGCGATGCCCAGGCCGCTGAGCTACGACCCGCTGACCGGCGTCGGCGGCAGCGAGGCGATCGTGCGTCGCCTCGATGCGGAGCTGGCGCGGTCGCTGCGTGACCGCGCCGAGCTCAGCATCGGCCTGCTCGACATCGAAGGCCTTGCGCACGTCAACGAGTCCTTCGGCCGCGCGGCCGGCGACGCGGTGCTGCGCGAGGCCGTCCGCCGCGCCACGTTGCTCCTGCGCCCGTTCGACGTTATCGGACGTCTGGCCGACGAGGAGGTCCTGATCATCCTCCCTAAGACCGGCGAGCTCGACGTCGCGGCGGTGCTCGACCGCGTGCGGGTCGCCATGGCGGCAGAGCCGTTCGCGCACGCCGGCAAGGAGCTTGCCGTCACGGTCAGTGCGGGCGGAGCCACCGGCCGGGAAGAATCGGCGGGCGAGCTGCTCGCCGAGGCGGCGCGAACGCTCGCCGAAGCCAAGGCGAGCGGCCGGGACCGCGTCGTCGCCGGCCGAAAGATCGAGCTCGAGGCCATCCGCACGCGCGAGTGACGGTCGCCTGGCGGCAAGGTCGGCGTTGTGCCGGTCGCGGCTGAACGTCGGCCGGCAGGTGGGCGAGATTCGCCCACTGGTTCGACCGGGCCGCGCCCGAGTCTGTAGACTGCACCGGTCAACAGCCCCCGCCAAGGTACGCGGGCGCGAGAACCGCAAAGGACCGGTGTCCCCATGCAGATCACCCTCCCCGACGGCTCCCCCCTGGAGCTCCCCGACGGCGCCACCGTGCGCGATGCGGCAGCGGCGATCGGCCCGCGACTGGCGAAAGCCGCCATCGCGGGCCGCGTGACCGCCGCCGCAGCGCCCGACGTCACCCGCCTCGTCGACGTCACCGCCCCGCTGCGCGACGGCGACCGCGTCGACATCGTCACGCTCAAAGGCGACGATCCAGACGCCGTCGACGTGCTGCGTCACTCCGCTTCGCACATCATGGCGCAGGCTGTCCTGCGCCTGTTCCCAGGCACCAAGTACGCCATCGGCCCCACCATCGAGAACGGCTTCTACTACGACTTCCAGCTTCCTGAGCCCATCACTGAGACCGATCTCGCGCGCCTCGAGAAGGAGATGGCCAGGATCGTCAGCCAGAACCTGCCGCTGACGCGCGCCGAGCTGCCGCGCGCCGAGGCGCTGGCGCTGTTCGGGCCGGCGGGCGGAGCCTCTCCGGCCGGCCCCGGCGCGGACCAGCCCTTCAAGGTCGAGCTCATCGAGGACCTTCCCGGCGAAGAGACCATCAGCGTCTACACTCAGGGCGATTTCATCGACCTGTGCCGCGGCCCGCATCTGCCCAGCACCAGCAAGCTCGGGAGCGGCACCTTCAAGCTCACCAGTCTGGCCGGCGCTTACTGGCGCGGCGACGAGCACAAGCCCATGCTCACCCGTGTGTACGGCACGGCGTTCGTCACAAAGGAGGAGCTGACCGCGCACCTCGAGGCCCTCGAGCTCGCCCGCCAGCGCGACCACCGTCGCATCGGCCGCGACCTCGACCTGTTCAGCTTCCACGAGGAAGGCCCCGGCTTCCCGTTCTTCCACGCCAAGGGCATGCGCATCTGGAACGCGATCATCGACTTCTGGCGCGCCGAGCATGTGGCTGCCGGCTACGAGGAGATCCGCACGCCCCAGATCCTGCGCCGCGAGCTCTGGGAGCTCAGTGGGCACTGGGAGAACTACAAGGACAACATGTACTTCACCGAGATCGACGAGCAGCCGTTCGCCGTGAAGCCCATGAACTGCCCCGGCGGCCTGCTCGTCTACAAGAGCCGCCGGCGCTCCTACCGCGACCTGCCGCTGCGCCTCGCCGAGCTCGGCCAGGTGCACCGCCACGAGATGAGCGGCGTGCTTCACGGCCTCTTCCGCGTGCGCTACTTCACGCAGGACGACGCGCACATCTACTGCACCCCGGAGCAGCTCGCGGACGAGGTCCGCGGCGTGGTGCGATTCATGCACCACATCTACGCGGCCTTCGGCTTCAGCGACGTCAAGATCGAGCTCAGCACCCGGCCCGACAAGAGCATCGGCAGCGACGAGATGTGGGCGCGCGCCGAGGGTACCCTTTCGCGCGTGCTCGACGCCGAGAAAGGCCCCGACGGTGAGCCTCTCGCCTACGTGCTGAACCCCGGGGACGGCGCCTTCTACGGCCCCAAGATCGACTTCCACATCAGGGACGTCATGGGCCGCACCTGGCAGTGCGGCACCATCCAGGTCGACTTTGCCATGCCTGAGCGCCTCGACATCACGTACACCGGGGCCGACAACGAAGAGCATCGGCCCGTCATGATCCACCGCGCGCTGCTGGGCAGCATCGAGCGCTTCATGGGCATCCTGCTGGAGCACTACGGCGGCAACCTGCCCACGTGGCTGGCGCCGGTGCAGGTGCTCGTCATCCCCATCGCCGACCGGCACGCGGCCTACGGCCACGAGGTCCTCGGCGCCTTGCACCAGGCCGGCATCCGCGCCGACCTCGACGACCGCGGCGAAAGCATGGGCAAGAGGATCCGCGACGGTCAGTTGCAGAAGGTGCCGTATCTGCTGGTCGTCGGCGACAAGGAACAGGCGAGCCGCGAGGTGGCCGTGCGCGAACGCGGCGAGCAGAAGGGCTCCGCCCTGCTCGCCGACGCTGCAGCGCAGATCGCCGGCGAGATCGCCGAGCGCCGGCTGCCGGCGGCCTGACGGCCGCTCCGGCCGGGCGGCGGGGCCCTTCGGCCCCGCCGTCGCCGCGAGTGTCCACCCGCCCACGGCGCAAACGTCAGCAACGCCCGCCCGATTGTCATCTTGACCAGTTCTGGCCATACTGTGACCATGGACACCGTGTCCGTCGCCGAACTCAAAGCGAAGCTCAGCCACTATCTCCGCGAGGTGCGCGAGGGCAGGTCGTTCACCGTGCTCAGCCACGACATCCCGGTCGCGACCCTGGGTCCGCACGAGCCCGATGAGATCGACGACCTCGAGATCATCGAGCCCACCGAAGACCCGGCTCTGTGGGGCCGGGTCGACCTGCCGCCGCTGGGGCGATTCATCGATGTGGTCGCTCTCCTTCGCGAAGACCGCGACGATCGCGACCTGCGGCTCGACCGTGTGGCCGACGAAGCGATCGAGGCGGGTCGCAGGTCCGACGCGCCGCCCGACGCCGAGCCGTGATCGCCTACGTCGACTCCTCGGTCATCCTTCGCTTCGTGCTGCAGCAGCCCGATCCGCTGACGGCGCTGCTCGACTGCGACGACCGCGTGACCTCCTATCTCACCGAGGTCGAGTGCCTGCGCGCGATCGAAGCGGCCCGCCTGCGTCGTCAGCTCAGCATCGACGAGTCCGGCGAGCGGCGTCAGGTCGCGTACAGGCATCTCAGGCGCATGCGTCGCCTCATGCCGGCGTTGTCCATCTTGCGGAGGGCCGGTGAGCCCTATGCGGTCGCACTCAAGACCCTCGATGCCGTTCACCTGGCCACGGCGCTGATGTGGCGCGACCGTCGCGCCCCCGGCCTCGTCTTCGCGACACACGATCGTCAGTTGGGTCGCGCCGCGCTCGCGCTGGGCTTCGAGGTCATCGGCCTGTAGGCGCGTCCGCTGTGCGGCGCTCGTCGCGCCCGCTGTGCCGCGCGCGTCCGCCGCGGGCCGACCCCGTGCAACTCCGTCGCGACTTCCGCATCTTGACGGCGGACACCCTGACGGAATCTCGTATACGCTCATCGTGAGATGACGGCTGGAGGCATGACATGACGCAGCGGCGTGGATCGGCGAACGGTGAGAGGGCGAACGGGAACGTGCCGCCGGTCGGGGCGCGCAGCTTCTGGCTCGACGAGGCGCTGCGCGCTGATCCGGGCGCGCCCTGCCGGCCGCTGACCGGCAAGGCCGCCGCCGACGTCTGCGTTGTCGGCGGTGGCTTTGCCGGCCTTTGGACGGCGTACGAGCTCGCGGAGCGAGCGCCGCATCTGGGCGTCGTCCTGCTCGAGGCCGACATCTGCGGCGCCGGTGGCAGCGGCGCCAACGGCGGTTTCTTCTCGCCCTCGTGGACCGGCCTCTCGACGCTGTGCGCATCGCTGGGTGAGCAGGGCGGGGTGGCCTACGCCGCCGCCCTCGCTGCCATGGTGGACGAGCTCGACGTCTGGATCGCGCGGCACGAGGCGCGCATAGACGCTTTTCATGAGGGCATCCTGTACGCGCGCGCCGGCGAGTGGCAGGCGGGGCCCGACGACGAGACGTTTCGCCTGCTGGCGAAGCACGGCTGCGCCGATCGTCTGCGGCGCGTGGACGCCGCCGAGGCGCGGCGCGTCGCCGACTCGCCGCGTTTCGTCGGCGGCGTCATCACGCCGGACCTGACGGTCATCCAGCCGGCCAAGCTCGCCCGCGAGCTGCGGCGGGTGCTGCTCGAACGGGGCGTGCGCATCTGCGAGGGCACGCCCATGCTCCGCCTCGAGACCGGCCGGCCGGCGCGCGTCGTCACGCCGGCCGGCGCCGTGGCCGCGGCCCAGGTCGTCCTGACACACGGCGCCTGGGCGGCGCGGCAGCGGCACTTCCGCCGCGCCTTTGCGGTCTGCACCGACTTCATGGTCATCACCGAACCCATCCCCGCGCTCCTCGAGGCGCTGGGATGGACCTCCCACATGGGCATCGCCGACCTGCGCGAGATGCTCTACTACCTGCGCACGACGCCAGACGGCCGCATCGCCATCGGCGGCGGCGCCATGGGTATCGTGTACGGGGGCCGCATCGGGGGCCGCGTTCTCACCTCGGCGCGTCTCGCCGAGATGGCGGCGCACGGCCTCACGTGGCTCTTTCCGCAGCTCGAGGGCGTGCGCTTCGACGCCGCCTGGAGCGGCCCCATGGACGTCACCAGCACGGCGCTGCCGTTCTTCGAGAGCGCGCCGGGCGGCACCGTGCACGCCGGCCTGGGCTTCTCCGGGCACGGCCTCACCGGCACCAAGCTGGGCGGCAAGATCCTCGCCTCGCTGGTGCTGCGGGATGACGACCGCTGGAGCCACATGCCGGTCGTCGGCCCCCCGTTGGCCTCCGTGCCGCCCGAGCCCTTGCGCTGGCCGCTGGTCCAGTCGGTCGCCTGGGCCCACGAGGCCGGCGACCGTGCCGAGGAGCAGGGCCGGGGGCGCGGCTTTCTGCCGCGCGCCATCGCCGCCGTGTATGGACAGTACGGCGCCCACAACGGCGCCACCCGTGAGCGGTGAGACGGCAGCGCGTGCCTTGCTGCGCCGATCTCGTCGAGGCCGCCGCGTCGCCGGCAGATTGACGGGGAGCACTCGCCGTTCGGCCGCGAACGCTTCCCAACACGGGCGCGGATGTAAGATCACGAGCCTGCACGCCTGCCGGCACGAGATCGACGAGTGAAACGAACGGGGGGATCACTCATGGAAACGCAGTCGCGGCGCAGTCGGCCGCCGGGCACGCGTCGGCTCGTTCCGGTTGCCGCTGCGGCGGTCTTCCTCGTCCTTCTGGTCGCCGCCGCGGCGGCGCTTCTGGCGCCCGCTGCGCCGCCGCCGGCCGCGGCGTCCGGTTCCCCGTCGGCCGCGACTTCAGCGGGCGCCGGCAAGGTCGTTCTGCGCATCGGCGTCACCCAGGACGTCAACAGCATGAACCCGCTCATCGGGTTCACCGACACGGCCTACGACGTCTACTCGCAGAACTACGAGTTCCTCGTCGAGCGGCGCCCGGAGGACTACATGCCGGGCCCCGACGGCGTCGCCGAAAGCTGGGAGTCGTCGCCCGACGGCAAGACCTGGACCTTCCACCTGCACAAGGGCATCACCTGGCAGGACGGGCAGCCGCTGACCGCCGACGACGTTGTCTTCACGTACAACTACATCGTCGACAATCAGATCCCGGCGTACACGGGTGCCGCCGGCGGCATCACGAAGGCAGTCAAGGTCGACGACTACACCGTCCAGCTGATCACGAAGCAGCCGAAGGCGGACATCCTCAGCATGTGGATCCCCATCCTGCCGAAGCACGTGTGGGAGAAGATCCCGGCTAAGGAGGCGACCGGGTCCTTCGAGAACGCGGCCCCCATCGGCAGCGGCCCCTTCCAGGTGGTCGAGTGGAAGCGCGGGTCCTACGTGCGCATGAAGGCCAACAAGGACTACTGGCTGGGCGCGCCGGCCGTCGACGAGATCATCTACCAGATCTACAAGAACGCGAACACGATGGTCGAGGACCTGATCTCGGGCACGATCGATTGCGCCCAGGGCATCCCGCCGGCGGCATTCCGCAAGCTGCAAGCGACGCCGGGCATCAAGGCCATCGCCTACCTCGGGCCCGGCTGGGACCACATGAACTTCAACTGCTACGACAGCCCGGACTCGCGCGGCGCGCCGGTGCTCAGAGACCCGAAGTTCCGCGTCGCGCTCGATTACGCGATCGACCGCGACAAGCTCGTCGCGATCCCCTACGGCGGCCTCGCCGTCCCCGGCACCACCGTCCTGCCCCCGGGCTTCTGGAAGGACCCCGACTACCACTGGCAGCCTCCCGCCGGCGTGCTGCGGACCTTCGACCTCGCCAAGGCGGCGAGCCTGCTCGACGAGGCGGGCTACGTCGACACCGACGGCGACGGCATCCGCGAGCGCGACGGCACGCCCATCAAGCTGCGGCTGTGGGCTCCCACCAGCTCCATCCAGTTGCAGACGTCGGCCAAGCTCATGACCGGCTGGTTCCGGCAGCTCGGCCTCGACATCAAGTACCAGGTCGTCGACGAGGGCGTGATCAACGATGGCGTGTGGAACTACGAGGGCGACACCTACGCGCCCGACTACGACCTCTACCTCTGGAGCTGGGGCGGCATGGCGGACCCCAGCCAGACCCTGGACTCCTACACGACCGCCCAGATCGAAGGCTGGAACGAGCCCTGCTGGTCCGACCAGGCGTACGACCGCGCCTCCGAGCTGCAGACCCACGAGCTCAACGTGCAGAAGCGCGCCGCGGCCATCGCCGACTGCCAACAGATCATGTATGCGTCGAACCCGCAGGCGGTCACCGTCTACGCCAAGCTGCTGCAGGCGGTCAACACCGGCAGGTGGGATGGCTGGGTCTACTCCACCATCGAAGGCGGCCAGGCCTTCTACCGGCAGGCCAGCCAGAAGACGTTCCTCACGGTGCGCCCCAAGGCCGGCGCCCAGACGCCGGCCGGCACGCGCAGCTGGATCTGGGCGCTGGTCGCGATCGCCGCGGTCATCGTGGTCGTGACTGCGTTACTGCTACGGCGCCGGGGGCGCGGCCGCGTGGAAGAGGCTGAGTGACGCGGCCGCGTGCCCGGCGCGGCAGGGACATGCGAACACATGACCATCACCTTCCGTCCGGTTGCGCGTTCAGCCTCCGGATCGACGAGCGCCGAGACGGCGGACATGGCCCGCCGCGCCTGCCGCACCCGCCGCGGCCGCGGGCGTCGCCGGAGTCGCCGGAGCCGACGCCTGCGCGGTGTCGCCGCCCACGAGGGCCGTCGGCCCGCGGCAGACTTCATCGCCCCGCGGAGCGCGTCGATCGTCGGCCAGGCGCTGCTGCTGTAGGAATGCTGCTTGAGCACGACCTGGAAACTGGGCAAGATCGCCGGACGTCTGCGCCGACGTGGCTGGCACGTCGGCGACGCCGGGCACGGTCTTGGCTGCCGTCATCACAGCCTGCAGCTTGCCTGCCGGCAAGACAACGTCGGCCGGCGCCGTGAGCCCGATCGGGAACGACTGCGAGATCAGTCTCTGCCCTTGGACCGTCCGGATATAGCCACGGTAGACGTCCAGCTGGCTCAGGTTCGTGTTCAGGTCGAGCGGGCCAAGCGTCATCGGCTCCAGCACGAGCTTGGTGATGATGGCTTCGGTCCGCGGCCGGCTGCCGGCTCCGGTGCCGAACAGACGTGACCCGAGCCTCGACCAGAAGCCCGCCTCTTCGCGCGATGCCGAGCCGTGGTGCGGCGCCGGGGATCGGGCCTGCGCGTCGAGCACCTTGGCCGACTACGCGCCGGCCTGCAGCGAGCTCCTCCGGTCGTTGGTTGTGATTCCGTTGAGCTTTCCCGTCAGGGGCAGAGAGACGAGGGTGATCACGATCCACGCGGCGAGTACGACCCACTTCGTACGCGTGCCGGTGATGAATCTGACGATCGGGTCTGCGAGCTTCATCGGGACTCCTCGCGGAAGGGCTTGAGTCTTGTCGCACGGTACATCTGGGTGCGGTTTCCTCGTCCATTGGGTATCTCAATGGTCAAGATACTTCGGAGATGAGACAAGGGTCATGATGGAGGCATCACGAGAGCAAGCGGGGCCCCCGCCGGAGCGGGCGTTCAGCGCTGAGGACATCACGTGGGCGACCAGGCGCCTCGACATCGCCATGTCGAGGCTCATGGTCGCCTTCTCCCGTGCAGTCGGCATCAGCGTGCCCGAGATGCTGGCGCTCGAGCATCTCGACGTCGACGGCGGCCTCGGCCCGAGCGAGCTGGCGATGCGCCTGCAGATGACGAGCGGTGCCGTGACGGCGCTCGTCGACCGCCTCGAGAAGAGCGGGTACGTGACGCGAGAGAGACACGCCGGCGACCGCCGCCGCGTGATGGTCAAGCGCCTGCCGAAGGCCGACGAGGACCTCACAGAGGAGGTTTCGCCGATGGCTCTGGAGATCCTCGAGCTCGTCGAGAGCTTCGGTGACGACGAGCGGCAGGTGATCGGCAGGTTTCTCGACGACTTCATCGCGATCATCGAGCGCACGGCGGCCGAAGCGTGTGAACGATGACCAGCGGCGCGCCACTGACGTCCGTTTTCCGGGCTGCGCCGGCGGTCACGATCCGCCGTGGGCTGGCCGCGGGGCAGGCCGTCGAAGCGGCGGCCCTGTTCTACGAGACCTTCCGCGCCAAGCTCAGCTTCTGGCCGGCGCTGCCCCGCGACCGCGCCCGCGCGGTCGCACTCATCGCCGGCTGCGTCGAGCCCGCCTGCGTCTACGCCGCCCTCAAAGAGGACGGTGCCGTCGTGGGCGTCGCCTTCGCCGGCGTCAGGCTGCTGCGCCCCGACCTCACCGCGCTGCGCGCCGCCTACGGGAGCTTCGGGGCGTCGTGGCGCCGGGCCGCGGCGCGCGCTCTCTCGGGGGCGCTGCGCGAGCGCGGCGTCATCCATCTCGACGGATTCACGGTGGCTCCGACACTGCGGAACGCGGGCATCGGCTCGGCTATGCTGAGGCGCATCGTCTCCGACGCCCGGCGCGGAGGCGGCCGAGCGCTCGTGCTCAGCGGGGGGCCACGTCGCCGGCCGTCCGCCTGTACCACGCTTTCGGCTTCCGCGACGTGGGTACGACTCGCACGGGACCGCTTCGGCGCCGCTTCGACTACGCGCGCCTGACGAAGATGCGTCTCGACATCTCACCGCCAGAGGACGGATCACGATGACGACGGAACAAGACTCTCTGCCGCTTCTCCGCGGCTTCCCACGTCAGATCGCGGTCGCCGCCGCCGCCACCGTGATGGTTGCCATCAACATGCTGGGCGGCGGGGGTGGCTTCAGCGGCTCCGGAAGCAACGACGTCTATAGCTCCTTCCCCACCGCGTTCACGCCGGCTGTGTACACCTTCGCGGTCTGGGCGCCGATCTTCATCGGCGCGCTGGCGTTCGCGCTCTACCAGGCACTGCCGTCGCACCGCGGTGACCGTCGCCTGGACACGATCGCCATCCCGTTCGTCATCGCCTACCCGCTCAACGCGGCCACCGTCTACACCGGCCTCGGCCTCAGCAACATCGTCATGGTGCTGCTCCTGGCGACGCTGGCCTGGGCTTTCGTCCTGGTCGCGGCTATGGGCCCGCAAGGGTGCGCGTTCTTCTGGTTGGCGCGCGCCCCTCTGTCCGTGCTGTTCGGCTGGATAACCGCGGCCACCATCCTCAACGGCTTCCAGTGGCCGAGCAGCAGGGGCGTCGCGGGGTTCGGGCCGCACGGCACCACGGCGGCCGCGCTGTTCATCCTGCTTGCCGCGGCCATCGGTGTCTTTATCACCGTGCGCTTCCGCGAAGCCATCTATGGCCTCACCCTGGTGTGGGCATCCTGGGGCATCGTGGTCGCGCACCGGCATACGGGCCTCGTCGTGGTCGCGGCAGTCGTGGCCACGGTCGTTCTCCTGGCTGCCATCGTCTGGCGTTTTCGCGACGGCGGAACACGGACCGCCGGCTCACAGTCCGCCGACCGGATAGCCGGGCCGCGCCCTGCCACTCATCACTCGCAAAGGAGTGCCCTATGAACAGCGACCAAGTCCTCACAGCCGGTGCGGCTCCGCCCGCGGCCGGCCAGCCCGACGCCACGACCGAGCGCCGTCTCGGCCGCCTTCGTGCCTGGAACGTCGGCGTCGGCCTCGTGCTTGCCGCCCAGGCCGTCCTGATCGCCGTCCTCACCAACAGCTTCAGCCTGCCGGTCACGGCGACGTTCATGAACGGCCCGCCCGGCTCTCCGTCCAGGCTGCACCATCTGTTCGACGTGCCGATTGGCTGGGGCGTGTTCGCCTTCCTTGCCATCTCCGCCGGGGCGCTGCTCGTCATCGCCTCTCCGCCGGTCTTTGGCTGGTACAAGGCGAATCTGCTGCAGAGCCGCAACTACGGGCGCTGGATCGAGTACTTCTTCAGCTCGTCGCTGATGATCGTGCTCATCGCGATGATCACCGGCATCAGCGACGCCGCCGCGCTGCTCGCGATCTTCGGCGTCAACGCGGCGATGATCCTCTTCGGGCTGCTGCAGGAGAAGTACGAGCAGCCGGGCAGGCCCAGTTGGCTGCCGTTCTGGTTCGGCTCCTTCGCCGGGCTCCTCCCGTGGGTGGCCATCGTCATCTACGTCTGGGCGCCCGGCCTCAAGGTGTCGCCGCCCGGCTTCGTCTACGGGATCATCGCCAGCCTATTCGTCTTCTTCAACTGCTTCGCCGTGAACATGGTGCTGCAGTACAAGAAGGTCGGGCCGTGGCGCGACTACCTGTTCGGCGAGAAGGTCTACATCATCCTCAGCTTGACCGCAAAAGCGCTGCTCGCCTGGCAGATCTTCTTCCCAGTGCTCATGTCGGGGAAGTGAATCCGCGGGTGATGGGCTGATCGGCGCAGGGCCGGCGGCCCGCAGCGCCGCCGGCCCTGCGCGCTCCGTGGGATACTTCGTGCATGCCGTCCGTGAGCGCAGGACTCCTGATGTACAGGTGGGTGGCCATCCCCGCGACGTGCGAGCGTCGCCTCGAGGTGCTGCTCGTACACCCCGGCGGCCCGTACTGGGCGAAGAAGGACGCCGGCTCCTGGAGCATCCCTAGGGGCGAGGTCGAGGCTGTGGAGCTCGGACCCGCGTCGGCGACCGTGACCGCCGCCAAGGCCAGGAACCGCGCCGCCGGCGTCGACCTCCTGGCCGTCGCCCGGCGCGCGGTGAAGGAGCGTACGGGGCTGGCGCCCGAAGG
>CAIOZS010000289.1 GCA_903862845.1 uncultured Thermoleophilia bacterium | reverse complement strand
GGCGCAGTCGGTCAGCGAGATGCCCATCGTGACGGCGCGCACATCGAGGTTCTCCGACCGGATCATGCTCACGGTCTCGAGGATCTCCTGCTCGGTGATAAAGACCACGGGGCGGCTCCTGGACGGGGCGGGCGCCGCTAGACGCGGTGCATGAACTTGAAGATGTTCTCGTGCTGCACGTTGATCTGCAGGCCGACGCGCTCGCCGGTCGCCTCGAGGGCGCCTTTGAGCGCGGCCATCGTAGTCTCCGTCTCGTCGAACGACACGAACATGATCATCGTGAACATGCCGTTGGCGACGGTTTGGCTCACGTCGTCGACATTGGCGTTCTGCTCGGCCACGGTGGTGGCCACGGCGGCCAGAAGACCATGGCTGTCGAGGCCCAGGGCTGTGACGATGACCGATGTGCGCATGGGCGTCGTTCCTCGCTGCGAATGGGCGGAGACAGGCGGATAGTATACTAGAGGCGATTCTCATGCCCTCCGCCCCCCGCTCCACAGATGCCGCGCCGCCGACCCTCCCCGGCCGCCTCGACCGCCTCGACCGCGAGCTCTCGCGGCGGGCGGCCACCGGTTGGCCGCATCCGCGCTGGTTTGCGCTCCCGCTGGGCGCCTTTTCGCTGACGGCCAACTACGGCATCCTCTGGTACGCCATCTGCGTCCTGCCGTGGATCTTCGGCGAGCCGCGTCCCCTGGCCCGAGCTCTGTTCGTGGCGGTGCCGGTCACGCTCGTGGAGGCTTCCGGCTTCCTGGTCAAGCGTCTGGTCGCCCGGCCGCGGCCGCCCATCGCCGACCCCACTCAGCCCCAGCAGATCCCGTTGCCCTTCAGCAAGTCGTTCCCCTCGTCGCACGCGAGCATGGCCGTGGTCGGCACGTTCACCGTCGGCACTCTGTACCCCGCAGCGCTGCCGGCCCTCATCGCGGTCACTGTGGTGCTCTGCTTCAGTCGCGTGTACCTCGGGGTGCACTATCTCGGCGACATCCTCGGCGGACTGGCGTTCGGGCTCGTGGTCGGCGCCCTCTGGATACTTCTGGTCCCGGCGCCGTTCTGAGATGACGGCGCTGCGCACACGTGGGGGGCTGCTCGCGGTCGCCGTAGCGGCGGCCCTCGTCGTCGCCATCGGTCTGGCAGCGGCCGGCGCCTTCGGCGGCTGCGACCAGCCCGCCAAGAAGGTGGGCCGACCCTCCGCGGCCGTATCGTCCACCGCCCACGGCGTGGTGGCCTACGTGCTCGCCAAGACGTTCGCCACCACGGTGCACCCACGCGCCGCCGACACCTGGGGCGAGATCGGGGCGCGCGAGTTCGTCTTCAGCGCGTTCCAGCAGTACGGCTACTTCCCGCGCACCCAGGAGTTCCTCGCCGACGCCACCCAGGGGCGCGTCCACTCCGCCGACATCATCGCCGTCAAGGAGGGGGAGTCGGCCAAGCGGCTGATCGTGGGCGCCCACTACGACTCGGCGCCCATCGGCGAAGGCTACTCCGACAATGCCACGGGCACGGGGCTGCTGCTGGAGACCGCGGCGCGCATCAAGTCGCAGGTCACGCCGTACACCATTGTCTTCGTCGCCTTCGGCGCCGAGGAGAAAGGCTTGCTCGGGTCCCGCTACTACGTGCGCACCATGAACGCCCTGGAGCGCCGCGCGACGATCGGCATGATCGACCTCGACGCCGTGGCCGGGGGCGCCGAGCTCTCGGTGACGAGCAGGTTCGGCGGACCCACGTGGCTGCGCGACGACGCGCTCACGGCGGCCAAGAGCCTGGGCATCCCGCTGGGCACCAGCCCGCCCGGCAAGGGGCGCCCGGCCGGCGTCTCGATGGCGCCCAGCGACGACGAGCCGTTCGCGCTCGCGGACATTGCCACGGCGACGTTCACGGCCACGGACTGGACGGCTGACGAAACCGGCCTCGCGGCCACCGCCGAGGACGGCCGCCTGTGGCACACGCGCAAGGACTCGGTGGCCTACATCGACCGCACCTACCCGGGACGCGTCCGGCGACAGCTCGCCGACCTCTCGCGCCTCCTCGAGACCCTGCTCACCAGCAAACTGGAGAAACGCCCGTGAAACTCGGCATCGTCGGCCTGCCCAACGTCGGCAAGACGACTCTGTTCAACGCCCTCACCCACGCGGGTGCGGCGGCCACCGCCTACGCCTACACGTCGGCCGAGTCCAACATGGGCGTGGTCGCGGTCCCCGACCCGCGGCTGGACCGCCTCGACGAGGTGCTCGAGACACCGCGCAAGGTCAGCGCGACCATCGACGTCGTCGACATCGCCGGCCTGGCGGAGGGCGCCAGCCGCGGCGAGGGTCTCGGCAACCGCTTTCTCGCCGACATCCGCGGGGTCGACGCCGTCGCGCACGTGATCCGCGTGTTCGCCAACCCGGAGGTCGCGCACGTACGCGAGACCGTCGATCCCCGGGCCGACGCGGATCTCGTCGAGATGGAGCTCGTGCTCGGCGACCTCGAGCTCGTCGAGCGCCGCATTGACAAGACGCGCAAGGCGGCGCGCAGCGGCGACAAGGCGGCTCGCCGCGAGCTGGCGACGCTCGAAGACCTGCTCGCCGCCCTGCAGCAGGGCCGGTCGGCGCGCAGCGTCGAGCGTCATCCCGACGACGCAGGCCTCTTTCGCGAGCTCGCGCTGGTCAGCGACCGGCCGGTCCTCTTCGTGTTCAACACCGATGACGGCGTGGGCGCGGCCGAAGCGCTCTCCGCCCACGCCGCGTTCGTGGAGTGGGCGCGCAGCCGCGGCGACCAGGTGGTCGCCGTCGCCGCGCGCCTCGAAGCCGAGCTCGCCGACCTCGAGGCCGACGACGCCGCCGAGTTCCGCGCCGAGCTCGGCGCCGACGAGGCGGGGGCCATCGATGTGTTCCTGCGCGCGGCCTACGAGGTCCTCGGCTACATCACGTTCTTCACCGGCGACTTTCGCAGCAGCGAGTCGCGCGCCTGGCAACTGCCCCGCGGCTGGACGGCCAAGCAGGCCGCGGGGCGCATCCACAGCGACATCGAGCACGGGTTCGTGCGCGCCCAGGTCGTGAACATCGACGACCTCATCGAGCTGCGTTCGTTCCACGCCGCCCGCGAGAAGGCTCTGCTTCGCACCGAGGGTAAGGACTACCTCGTTGAGGACGGCGACGTGATCAACTTCATGCACACGGGGTGAGGCAGGCGGAAACCCGCGACGGCCGGGCGGGCGCAGCCGCTCGCCGGCGCGGCAGCTCGCCGGGCGAGGGTCAGTCGCCGGCGGATTCGGCGGCCACGACGCGGTCGCGGCCGAGCCGTTTGGCAACGTACAGCGCCCGGTCCGCGGCCTCGAGCAGTCCCTCTTTGGTCTCGGCCGACTGCGGATAGACGGCCACGCCGATGCTGATGGTCAAGCCCCCGTTGTCGCGGTGGTGCTCGGCCACGGCGACGCGGATGCGCCCCGCGATCTCCACGGCTTCGGGCTCGGCCGCCCCGGGCAGCACGACGACGAACTCCTCGCCGCCGTAGCGCGCGACCAGGTCGGCGCGGCGCGTGCAGGTCTCGATGATGCGCGCCGTGGCCCGCAGCGCGCTGTCTCCGGCAGCGTGCCCGAGGCGGTCGTTGAAATCCTTGAAGAAGTCCAGATCGCAGAAGAGGAGCGCCACGCCGTAGCTCTCATGGCGCGCCCGGCTGAGCTCCTCGGTCAGGTGCTCGTGCAGATAGCGATGGTTGTAGAGACCGGTCAGGCCGTCGGTGATCGCCTCGATCTCGGCGCGGCTCAGACGGACGGCCGCCGCCTGCAGCGTCGAGACCGGGGTCTCCGTCGTCATGCGCGCGAAGCCCCTGGCTCCACTCGAGCTCAAGGCAGGCGCGTCGGCCACCACGGCGGCCAGGATCTCCCCGTCCTCGCCGACCAGCGGCTGGAGGCCGTTGACCCACACCCCGAAATTGTCGACGAAGAGCACGTTGGAGACGATGGGGCGCCCCGAGAGCACTCGGACGATGGCATCGTCGGCCATGACGTCCTCGCCGAGCGGCGAGCGGTCGGGCGCCTCGGCTTCCTCGGCGTCGACGACGATCACCGTGCGCCCTTCCCTGATCGCCGACGTCGTCATGAAGCGCACCTCAGGGTGTGCGTCACGCGTTTCCCGCAGGATGTTCTGGATCCTGACGTACTCCGGACCGGCCTCGTCGTCCGGATCGCGGAGCGCGGCGTGCCGCTCGGGGTCGATTCGTGCCGCGGCCTCGGCGGCGGCGCGCGTCGCCAACGCCCGCAGCACGGCCAGCCGCTCCAGCACGCGGAGGAACGCATCCGTCATGCCGGGGTCGAACTGCGCGCCCCGGCAGTGCTGCAGTTCGGCGAGGCACTCCTCGTAGGTGCGTGCGGTGCGATACGGGCGCTGCAGCGACATGGCGTCGTAGGAGTCGACGACGCAGAGAGCGCGCGCCAGCTCGGGGATCTCCTCGCCGCTCAATCCGGCCGGATAGCCCTGGCCGTCGTACCGCTCGTGGTGATGCCGCACGGCGGTCACGAGATCCTCGGAGAAGAGCGGCTTGATGATCTCGGCGCTCAGGGCCGGGTGCTGGCGCATGAGCTCCCATTCCTCGGCGTTCAACGGGCCCTGCTTCACGAGGACCCTGTCGGAGACGCCGATCTTGCCGATGTCGTGGAGGTACGCGGCTTCGCGCACCTGCTCGATCCACTCCGGCTCCCAGCCCAGCTCCTCGCCGAGCAGCACGGTGTAGGCGGCCACGCGCGCCGCGTGCCCCAGGGTGTAGTAGTCCTTGGCGTTGAGCGCGGTGGAGAGCCCCTTCAAGTTGCTCAAGTGGAGGGTCTTGATCTCTTGGTAGAGCCTGGCGTTTTTCGCGGCCAGGGAGAGATGCACTCCGACCCGCTCGAGGACGCCCGCGTCGACCGTCGAGAACGCGCCGGGAGAGGCCCCTCCAAGCATGAGCACCCCGATGAGGATGTGCTGATCGAACAGCCCGATGCCGGCACTTGAGAGGATGCCGGCGGCGGCCGGCGGCACATGCCCTTTCGGCATGGACCCTGCGTCCGCACCGTCGAAGATGACCACGCGCTCGCGGCGCAGCCGCTCGAGCACGTCGCCAAGGGCGTCGCCGGTCACCGGCACCCCGCGCGGCAGCGCGGAGGGCTGCGGCCCGTAGACCTGCAGGAGCTCGCCGTGCTCCACCAGCGCGAGACTGTAGCTCGCAATGGGGATGAGACGTTTGAGACCGGCGACGGTGGCCTCGGCGATCTCGCCGAGATCGAGACTGGCCGTGGTGCGCCTCGCGATCTCATTGAGCAGTTCCGCTTCGCGGCGGCGGCGCTCGAGGTCGCCGATCAGCAGCGCGTTGTCCATGGCCAGAACGGCGACGCGGCACACCGCCTCCACGAGGCCTATCTCGTCGCCGGAGAACTCGCGCTCTCGGCGGGTCTCCGTCAGCTCCAGGGTGCCGGCGACCGCACCCTTGGCGATGAGCGGCACCACGAGGTAGCTCTTGACGTGGTGAGCCGCGAGCCACGCCCGACTCTCGGGGTCGATGCGCGGATCGTCCAGCGACGTGACGGCCGCCGCGCGCCGGGTCTCGATCACGAGACGCGTCACCGGCCAGTGCTCCAGCCCGACGAACACGCCGGGCTCGGTCCCCTCGGTCGGCGCGCCCAGCGACGAGGTGGCGACGCACTCGAGCCGGTCGTCCCCGGCGAGCAGGAAGGCGTTGCATTCGCTCACATCGGCGACGGCTCGCACGCGCTCGGCCACCATCTCGAGAAGCTGGTGAGTGTCGAGCGTCCCCGAAAGCTCGGCGCTGATCTCGTTGAGCAGCGCCGCGCGCCGCGAGCTACGGTCGAGCTCGCCGTACAGGCGCGCGTTGACGATCGCCTGCCCCGCCACCTGGCTGAGCCCGCGGAGCAGGTCCAGCTGCCCGAAGGACCGTGGCTCGCTGTCGTACAGCGCCGCGGTGCCCACAATCTGGACGCCGTTGATCAGCGGGACGATGACGCCCGCACGAAAGCCATACCGCGCCCAGCGATGCTGTTCCAGCAGGCTGGCGCGGGCATCCGCGACGACGTCCTCGACCGCCACCGGACGGCCGGTCCTGAGCGCCAGACCGGTCAGAGGGAAATCGGCCACCACGAACTCCCGGCCGGCGTAGTCCTGGTCGGCCGAATCGCCGTCGTCCACCGAGACGAGAGCGCGAAGCAGCTCCCCATCCACAGCATAGATATCGCAGGCGGCCGCCCCGGTGGCCCCGCGCATCCTTCGCGCGATGGAAAGAAGCACGCGCTCGACATCGAGCGTGGAGCTGAACTCGAGGCCGCCTTCGACGAGGGTGCGGAGGTCCCGGTTGCGCCCTTCAAGCCGGCTCAGCAGATCGGCGCTCTCCATGGCACCGGCGACAAGCTGCCCCACTCCGGCGGCGAGCTCGATGCACTCCTGCCAGTCGCGCGGACGGGCGTCGAAGAGATCGATGAGGCCGACCGCCACATCCTGGACCACGAGAGGGATGCAGAGCTCGCTGTGAAGGCCCTGCGCGAGCAGCGTTTCGCGCTCCGGCGCCGTGAGCTCCGACGCCTCCACATCGGCGACCACCAGGGTGCGGTGCTCGCCGAAAGCCTTGGCGCTCGTCGGATTGCTCGAGAGATCGAGGACGCTGCCCTCGTATGACTCCAGAAACCCATGCGTCCCCGCGCTCACCACGCAGCGATAGCCCTCGCCGTCGATCTGGTAGATGTCGCAGTGAGTGGCGCGGACGGCCTGGATGAGGCGCGTCGCCACGGTGCGCAGGAGCTGCTCCGCGTCGTAGGTCTGGGAGAGGAGCTGCGCGAGGTCAAAGAGCTCCTTGAGGACGCGGCTGCGGTCTTCAAGCGCGTCCAGCAGCAGCGCCTTTTCCAGTGCCCCGGCCACGACGTGCGCGGCGCCGCGCGCGTACTCGAGGGTCGGCGGCGAGAAGGTGCCGGGCCGACCGCCGTAGAGCTCGACGAGGCCCACCACTCGATCCTGCACGAGCAGGGGGATGCAAAGCTCACAAAAGAAGCCGTACTTGTCGTAGACCTGACGATCGTGCTCATTGAACCGACGATCGCCGCGATCCTTCACGTGAATCACGACGCGCTCGGCGATCGCCTCTCGCGCCACGGCAAACGAATCCGTGCGCAGGATGTGGCCGACCGCGTCCTTATCGGGACCACCCTGGTCCAAGCTGAGGAGGCAACGCAGGTCGCCATCCCGCTCGAGCCGGAAGACGTCGCAGGTGGCGGCGCCCGTCGCGGCGAGCATGCGCCCGGCGACCGCGCGCAGCATCCCGTCCATGTCGTCCCAGTGACTCGCCGCCTCGCCGAGATCGGCGAGCGCGCGAAGGACCTCGCGCTCGCCGCCCTCGCCGCCGCGAGCGGAGCGCAGCAGGTGGTCGCGCGTCAGACCCTCGAGGGCGGCCGGCTCGAAGCGCCGGTGGCCGCCCGGGCTGCGCCGGCAGGACAGCACGCCGGCGTCGCAGGCGCGGCGCACGGTGGATGGGCTCACGCCCAGCTCAGCCGCGGCCTCGGCCACGCTGAGAAGCTCGGATGTCGAAGGTCGTCGTGTCAAGAGCGCCCGCTGCTTCGCACAGGAGGTATCGGTGACAGCGTACCAGAACTTGGGCAAATCTGTCTGGCACGCAGCAGCGCAGCGGTTTGCCGGCGTCGCGGAGCGCTGAGGAAGGCGCGCGCCGGACTCAGAGATCCGACGGCATCCGGATTCCGACGGTGGCCGCCAAGAGACTTGAGACGCGTCCCGGGATGCCGGCGGCGCCGGCCGGCGGCGAAGTCTTGCCGCCGGCCGGGTCGCCGCCGCTCCCCCCGCACGCCCCGACGGCGACGAGCGACAGCGCCTCAAGAGCGACCGCAGCCGCAAGCGCCGAACCCGTGTGTCTCATCGGCGCTCCCTTCCCGGGCGCTGTCGCACCCGTCGACGTCAAAGCAGGGAGACGCTCGGCGGCCGAGACGGGTTCGTCGCGAAATCCACAATGCCCGTGGGGCCCGGCGCCGCTCCGCGCGACCACCGGCAAGGTAGAATCCGCAAGGCCCTCCCCGACGCAAGGAAAGCAGTGACACTCCCAGGTGCCTCGAACGCACTCCCGGCCGGCTACCGGCTGCGCCGGTCCACCGCTGCCGACGTCCCCGCGGTGGCCGACCTGAAGCGCGCGGTGGAGATCGCACGACACGGAGACAGCGACGTGACGCACGCCCAGGTCGTGGAGGAATGGGCCTTGCCGCGCCTCGCGCCAGACGAGGACCTCTGGCTGGTCGAGACAGGCTCCGGCGAGGTCGTCGCCTACGCCCTGGTCTGGATGGAGAAGCCGCCCAACGTGTTCGTCGCCGAGCAGACCGTCCACCCCAGCCATCGCGGCCGCGGTCTCAGCGAGCTGCTTCTGGAGCTGTGTGAGGAGCGGGTGGCCTTCGCGACGGCGCCCGCGCCCGGCGGAGCGCCCACCAACCTGGGCGTCTGGACCCACGAGGACGACGCCGTGCGACGCGCCCTCTACGGCCGTCACGGTTTTCGCTACGTGCGCACGTTTCTGCGCCTCGAAGTCGACCTCGCCGAGGCGCCGGCGGCGGCGGTCTGGCCGGCGGGCATCGCGGCGCGGCGCTTTCGCCGGCACCGCGACGAGGCCGCCGTGCACGCCGCCGGCGAGGAAGCCTTTCAGGATCACTGGCGCCCCGACAGCATGGACCTGGACGAGTGGTTGGCCTTTCGCTTCGAGCGCCCCGACCTCGACCTCGACCTCTGGTGGGTCGCTTGGGACGGTGAGAGCGTGGCCGGCAGCCTGCTGGCTTTCGAGTCGCCGCTCGGCGGCTACGTCGACTCGCTCTTCGTGCGCCGACCCTGGCGCGCTCACGGGCTCGGCCGCGCCCTGCTGCGGGAGGCCTTCGCCGAGCTGCGCCGGCGCGGCCTCCCCCGCGCCTACCTCGGCGTGGACAGCGAGAACCCGACCGGCGCCATGCGCCTCTACGAGTCGGTAGGGATGCGCCCGCGGCGAGGCGCTCACCTCGTCTTCGAGAAGAACCTGCCGGGCGACTGAGCTGCCGGCGGCGCAAGCCCGCGTCGCCTGCGCGGGCGACGGCGCCGTGGTCAGCGCGG
>CAIOZS010000288.1 GCA_903862845.1 uncultured Thermoleophilia bacterium | reverse complement strand
TCTAGCCCTCGACCCGGTAGCCTGGCTCCCGCACGTCGCTGCTCATCAAGAGCCCGTGCCGGCGGCGCAGCCCCTCGACCGTCTGCTAGGTGGACGTCTGCCTGCCGGGAGTCTCGGCATATGGACGCGGAGACGGGAGTGGAGACGCTGCCGAAGCGGCCGCGGTCGGCGAAGCACGCCGTGAGGTGGCAGTCACGGCGGAGTGCTCGCAGGCCTTCACGCACGCCAGACAGCCAGCGCAGCACTCCGGGTGTCTGAGGTGAGCGTGATGATGGAGGGGGATGTCGATCATGCGGATGACGTCACGCGGACACGCCTCGACGCAGGCGCCGCAGGCTTCGCAGGCGCGCCGCTCAAGTCGCACGTACGGCGTCTCGTGGTTGTGGCGGGCCGATCGCGGTCTCATACAGTCTCCTCCATGTGGTCGTCAGCCGCCGACGATGGCGTGCACGATGGCACCCCGAACACGACGACGGTCACTGCGGCGGCCGCACGGCTCCCTTCGGTGAGATGAGGAGGCCGCCGGACACCTCGGCGATGTGACGTCGATACGCCTTCCAGTTGAGGACGACGTGCCACGTCGCGAACACGATGAACAGCAGCCCGCACGCCCAGTGAGTGACGCTTGCGGCGTTGCCGCCGGCAGCAGGATTCGAGCCCAGGATCAGATGATCGGCGAGGCCGGTCACCGGCAGCGCCAGGCCGGTCACCGTGGCGCCGATCGCCACGATGGCCCGGTGGTTGAACCGTCCGCCTGAGCACGCGCGTTTCGGACTCATGCTCCCTCCATTCCCGATGCGGCTCCACGAACCGAGCCGAGGACCTCGACGGTCTTCCGCACGTCGTCTGGCGAGACGCCGGCACAGACCCCCGCCTCGAAGCGGTGCACACGCTCGTGAAACTCCTCGAACCACTTGCGTCCCTGGGGAGTGAGAACGAAGAGCGCTCGCCGGCCATCGGTCGCATGGGGCCGACGCTCCGCCTGCCCATCGGCGACGAGCGCCGCCAGCGTACGCGTGACGCCGGCAGCATCGACGCCCAGCGCGCGCGCCAGCGCCGCGGTGCCGACACCCTGCTCCCCCGCGACGGCGAGGAGGCGCAACAAAGGCATCCGCGCCGCCGACGTCCCGACGGCGCGCGCAAAGGCGGCCATCAGCACTTGATACGTCTGCATGACGTCCCGCACGAGGTGTGACTCGCCGCCGGCGTGGCTCAGTGGGCCGGCGTCTCCGAGTGCCCATCGTTCATCCATGACATTATCATGGACCTTATCAATGACTCTGTCAAGCATATCGCGACCGACGGAACCCCGTTCACCACTCCAGTGCGATGCTGGTCGGGCCACCTTTTTCTGAGCGGCGGCGACAGTCCCCTTCGGTCGGTCCCGGAACAACGGCGACCTGATGGCCCTGCTCTCAGGGGTCGTCTTCGCCTTCGGCGCTGTGCTCGCGCGAGGCGCCCGAGACGTCGATCTTCGAGCAGATCCTCGGCTTCTTCCTCGACGGCTCGGTGGCCGCCCTGGTCCTCTCCCTGCTCCCCCTCGCCGCGCTCGGCAAGGCTCCATCCCTCGCCCAGCTGGCGACGCTCGCGCCCTGGCTCCTGCTGGCCGCCGCCGGCTTCCTGATTCCGGTGATGTCGAGGATCTACTGGGGCTCCCGCAACGTCGACCCCGGCCGGCTGGGGATCCCGCTCCAAGTCGAGGCGCTGATGGGCATCGCTGGCGTCGGCCCCCTGCGCGCCTCTCCCGTGACGTGACTCCCGATGGCGATCGAGATGCCGGCGCTGCGCGTCAGGATCCCGATGCACAGTCCGGCCACGCCCCAGAGCAGGACGCACAGCGTGAGGTGGAAGTAACCGGTGATCATCGTGTGGACCAGATGGGGCTGCCAGGCGGCCGTGGAGACCCCGGCCGAGTTCGCGAGGCCCTGGACCCCGACCAGGGTCACGCGGCGCTCGGCAAGCATCTCGGAGGTCGCCCAGCCGACGATGGCGAGCGGCCACCACTGGGCGATGGTCTGGCTCGAGTCGACGACCCCCGCAACGTCGAGAATGCCTCAGGCGCCCAGGGCGAGCAGCACGATCGCGATCCACACGGTACTTGGCTTCAACTTCATGCTCCTTTCGGACTTTCGCTGGCTGTCATGAACATGAGTGGTCCGTGACGCCGACCTGTGACAGCTCCGGCCAGAGACCGTCAACGCCCCCTCTCGGCAAGCACGCTGCTAGAATGGGTCCCGTTCTGCAGCACCGTCGCTGAGGTTCTCGTGACGACACTCTCGCAGACGGCCCTTGCGCCGCCCCAGCCCGCCGCCGTCGTGGCGCAGTACGGGCGCCTCGTCTCCTCGATCTGCTGGCGCATGACGCGCGATCAGGACGCGGCCCGCGAAGCGGCCCAGGAGGTATGGCTCGCCGTCCTCGAGGGCCTCCCCCGCTTCCGCGGTGAGTCCTCTCTCTCCACCTGGATCTACACCATCGCGCGGCGCGTCGTGGGCCGCTACGCGCAGGCCCGGCGCACCGACAGCATGCGCATGCTGGCCGTGGCCTACGAAGCCGACGGCGAGCTCCCGGCACCGGACGTACCCGATCTCGACCACGACCTCTGGGTGCGCGAGATGTGCGACCTGTGCCTCTGCGGGATGCTGCAGTGCCTGGACCCCGACGTGCGTCTGGCCTACCTGCTGCGAGAGGTCGCCGAGCTCAACTACAACGACGTCGCGCTCGTGCTGGAGGTCCAGCCGGACGCGGCGCGGCAGATGGTCTCGCGAGCACGCCGCAAGCTGAACCGCTTCATGAGCGGGCACTGCGCCCTGGCCAACCCCACGGGCGCCTGCCGCTGCCGCATGCGCCGGCAGGTGCAAGGCATCGATCTGCCCGCCGAGTACGCGCGCCTGCGCAGGACCGTGCAGCGGGCGCGCGTCTTCAAGGAATCCGAAGAGCTGCTGCCGCCCAAGGACTACTGGCTGGAGCTGTCACAGGCCGTCGCGTAGGGCCACTGATGTTCACGAGAGCGCTCACGAGAGGCCTCATCGGCCGCTGGGCCGGCGCGGCCGTGCACGAGGACGATTCCGGCACCTCGATATGGCTACGGAGGCAGCACCGCGCGGCGAGGTGGCCGTTGGACTTGCGGTCGTCGGCTGTCGCGAAAACACGGTGAGCGTTCGACGTCGATTCGAGCCCTTGACAGCGGCCCCAGCCAGGCAGCTCTCGAGCTTGCGGGACGAAGTCCGGCAGCCGGCAAACGCCAACCTGTCGTGATCCCTGGCCGCCGGGCAACCATCTCAGGTGCTCCGGTCCTCGGGGAAGGCTGTCTTGCGCACAGCCGGAATCCTGAGGCCGGAAGACGTCCATGAGCTCTCGGGGTGCGACAGCTTGACGGAGACCGATGCTCTCGTGCACTCGCTCAGCCGCCTGGCCGGCCCACCGCAGTGGACCGGCCAGGCGCTGCGGGCGGTTCAGTGACCGAAACCGCCCTGGCCCTGCATCACGTTGAACGAGCTGTCCAGGTGGAGCTCGACGGTGCTGCCGTCGGACTTCGTGACGGTCACCTCGTAGCCGCTACCGTCGAAGTCGGCGGTGACGGCGCCGGCGGTGCCACTGCCGGCGGCCTTGACCGCGGCCGCCTGGGCCGTGGTCGCCGCGGTGCCGGTGACGGCCTTCTCGGCGTTCTCATGCGCGGTCGTGCCGTGCTGCGGACCGCCGAAGCCGCCTCGGCCCTGCATCACGTTGAACGAGCTGTCGAGGTGGATCTCGACGGTGCTGCCGTCGGACTTCGTGACGGTCACCTCGTAGCCGCCGCCGCCGAAGTCGGCGGTGACGGCGCCGGCGGTGCCGCTGCCGGCGGCTTTGACCGCGGCCGCCTGGGCGTTGGTCGCCGCGGTGCCGGTGACGGCGTTCTCGGCGTTCTCATGCGCGGTCGTGCCGTGCTGCGGCATCGACGTAGCCTGAGCGCTCGGAGTCGCTGATGGCTGCGAGGTGGCGGCGTTCGCAATCGCGGCGCCGCCGACGGCCGCTGCCACGACCGCCGCCGCTCCTATCGCCAATACCTTGAGACGCGTGGTCATAATCTTCCGCCTTTCGTCGTCTGGTTTCTGGGGGTCCTGGTGCGCAAGCGCCAGGGTTGAAGAGGGCATCTCCGACGGCTCTGAGTGTACGAGCGTGATCTTGCGCTCCGCCTACGTCGCGGCAACGAGTCCGTAACCCGACGTGTCCTGAGACGCGGGCGAATCGGCTGCGAGGACCTCGACCGCGGCCGGGCCGCCCCGGCCTTCACCTCGCAGTGAGTCCACAGGTGGTCCCAGGGAACCTCCGAGGCGGCGGCCCGGGCGGATCACTCCCGTCCGGTGGTCGCCCGTCCGGCGCGCCGCCCAGCCCTCATCGTCGACGAGCTCCGGCAGCTCGACTCCACGGACCCTGCGACCGGCGCCAGTCTGAAGCACAACCTCTTCGTTCCCCGCAACTGCGACAGCAGCCGCAGACGGCAGAAGTGAGGGAGATGCAGGGAGAACGTTGTCGAATTGACAACGTTGGTGCACCTCAGTGCACAACTCTCGAACCTCCGTCACGAGCTGAGGTCGCTGTTCGACGCTTTGTAGCCCGTATTCCTGAGGCTGACGCTGCCCGTTCGCAGCCCATGTGCGGTCTTGATGTTGCCACCAGCAAGACCCGCGACGAGCCTCGAGGACGCAGCCAGTCAGCTCTCGAGCTTCCGGCGTGAGGTGCAGCGCCTGCTCGGACGCAACGGCAAACTGCATCCTACAGCTTGCCCCCAGGGATTCCGTCCGGGGGAGGCGCCAAGCCCCGAGCAAGGATGTCGAGAGCTGCGGCACCCGGAGCTGGGAAGCCTTGCGGCTCCGGTGAACTGCCTCGGGCGGGGAACCGCGCGCCCAGGGCGCGCTCCGCGCCCCGGGCGAACGGCAGTGCAACGACGACTGCGGCGGCCTCTCCGGCATCGACGTCTGCCCTGATCCTGCCCAGCTTCTGCTCGGCGCTGATGTACGCCGCGACCGGGGCCGCCGGAGCCGAGAGCTCAAATCCCTCGAGCGCATCGTCCGCGACGTGCGCAGCGAAGCTGCCGGCCAGCTCCGGGTCAGCCGACATCGACGCCATCAGCGGCGCCGTGCGCTCTTGCAGGGTTCCGAGCAGTCCGAACAGGTACTCCAGATTGCCGCGCACCGTGCCGTTGCCGGCGCGTTCGGGGAGCCGCCGCAGTTCCTCCCCCATGCCGGCCATGGCGGAGAAGAACACCTCGCGAAACAGGGCGTGCTTGTCGGCGAAGTGGCGGTAGATCGTGCCCTCGGCGACCCCTGCAGCGCCGGCGATCTCCCGCGTCGTCGCGCGCGCGAAGCCGCGCTGCACGAAGACCCGAAGCGCGGCGTCCATCAGGGCCTGATGCGTAGCGGCGCTTCGCGACCTGGCGGCGGTCATCGGTCCTCCCCCATCTCCCGCGCCCGGCTCATGCCGTGACGTCGCGCCGCTGGAACGTAGTCGCAGCGACGGCGAGCGCGGCGAGCGCATAGACAACGCCGAGCAGCAGGGCCGTCGTGAAGGCCATGTCTGCGCTGCCGCCCGAGGCGATGGCCTTGAACGCGGCCCCGGGCAGCCACTTCTGGCCGCTGCGCAGAAGCATGCCGAGCACCCCTTCGAACACCAGCAGATACCCGATCCCGATGGCGATCGAGATGCCGGCGCTGCGCGTCAGGATCCCGATGCACAGTCCGGCCACGCCCCAGAGCAGGATGCACAGCGTGAGGTGGAAGTAGCCGGTGATCATCGTGTGGACCAGATGGGGCTGCCAGGCGGCCGTGGAGACCCCGGCCGAGTTCGCGAGGCCCTGGACCATGGGCATGACCATGACGGTCGCGACCAGCGTGGCCGCGCACGTGAACGCGACGAGGGCGACGATCTTGCCGCCGAGCAGAAGCAGGCGCCTTGGCTCCGCCTGGACCAGCAAGCGGATCAGCCCGCTCGAGACGTCCGTGGTCGCGGACATCGCCCACACGACGAGCGCGACGATACCCAGCATGCCGGCGAAGGTCTGCAGGCCGGCGAACATGCCGTCCGGTGCCTCCAGCATCGCGACCGTGATGTTCTGGGTGCCGGGCAGCGTGGCCGAGCCGCTGCCCGCCGTGACGAAGACGACCACCGTCGCCAGCAGACCGAAGAACGTCATCAGGCCGATGCCGCCCAGAAGCAGCGAGGGGCTGCCGAGGCGCGTCAGCTCGCTGCGGACCACGCGGATCATGCGGGCGCCTCCTGCGGCTCGCCGGTCATGCGGAGGAAGACATCCTCGAGGCTGGCGTTGCGTGGTCGCAGCGCGCACAGCGTCATGCCGGCCTCCGCGGCGGCGCGGTTGACGTCCGCTGCCTGGGAGGCCGGGGCGTCGACGAGCACGTCACCCTCACGCACCGAGACCGTCCAACCCCGGGACGCGAGGAGCTCGGCGAGGCGAGTCACGTCGGCGATGTGCTCTGGCTGAGCCTCGATGCAGCCGCCCGCCCGGGAAACGAGCTCGCTCATCGGTCCGGAGAACAAGAGGTCGCCGTAGCGGATGACCGCCAGTGCGTCGCAGGCCGCCTCGATCTCGCTGAGAAGGTGCGAAGAGACGACGACCGTGCGACCCTCGTCGCCGAGACGCCGCAGAAGCGTTCGAATCTCGACGATCCCTGCCGGGTCGAGACCGTTGGTGGGCTCGTCGAGCACGAGCAGTTCAGGATCGGGAAGGAGCGCGGCGGCAATCCCCAGCCTCTGCTTCATGCCGAGGGAGAAGCGCTTGGCAGGCTCCTTGCTGCGGTCAAGCAGACCGACGGCCTCGAGCACTTCCTCCACGCGACCGTTCGGGATCCCGCGGAGCCTCGCCAGCGAGCGCAAGTTGGTTCGCGCGGAGAGCGTCGGCACGAACGCCGGCCCCTCGACCAGTGCCCCGACGCGCGCCGCGTAGGCCCGCGGGTGCGAGATGGGCGCGCCGAAGACGGTAGCCGTACCGGATGTGGGCTTGATGAGGCCCAGCAGCAGGCGGATCAGGGTGGACTTGCCGGACCCATTAGGTCCCACGAGGCCCACCACGCCTCCGCCTGAGATCTCGAGGTCAAGGTCGCGCACCGCCACGACGTTGCCGAATCGTCTCGTGAGTCGCTCGGTGCAAATGACAGACACGCAGACCTCCTCGCATGTATGAGTGAGCGCTCACACACTAGACCAGGCGCGCAGGCTGGTCAAATCGGATCCGGCCCAGAGAGCAGATCCCCGGCTGTCGTGAAGCTGGGAATGACGCCGCCGGCTCACGCCGCGCGGATGGGCGGCGGGCGACACCGCCGCCCGCCGCCCATCCTCATCACCTGCACGCGACCACCGTCAGTTGTAGTTCGGCTTGAACCACGTTGAGGCCGACTTCGTCACGCCTCCATGGCTGACGGACGCTGTCACTTTGGCGACCACGCCCTGCGGGTAGCTCGACGGAGTGATGTCGAGGTGATAGTGGGCGTAGCCGCTGCCCGACGTGCGGGCCTGGAACGCCCGGCCCATCACCGAGAACTTCACCGTGAGCCCTCCGACGGTGCTGCCCCGTACCCACGCCCTGAGCTGGAAGGGATCGTCACACGGGTCGTGGCATGTGACGCCAGCTCGGATGCCTGAAACGGCCCCTCGCTGGCCGGCGGCCGCCTTCCCCATTGGGGCGGCGAGGACGCTCGCGGGTGCGGCCAGGGCAAGTACGGCGAGCATGACGGCGAACGCTGCGATGCGCTTGGTCATCGCTACCTCCTTCTCTCGTGGCGCCTCGGGGCGCCGGTCTCGGAGCCTCCATCTCCGGCTCCCAAGCGAGTCTGCGCCCCCCACCCTTAAGAGTCGGTTAGGGGTCCGACGCGCCGGGAAGCCGACCATGCCACGAGCCTGATAGCCTTCGAAAGCGCGCATCGCGCAGGGCTCTCACGGCGCCTTATGGCAGCCTTAACCGCAGCGGACTATGGTTGGGCGGGATACCCCATGACCATCCTTATCGTCGAAGACAACCTGAAGCTCGCCGCCAACCTGCGGGACCTGCTGCAGCTGGAGGGCCACGCCGTGGTCGTCGCGCACGACGGCGAGGAGGGACTGCGCCGTGCTCTCGGCGAGCGGTTCGACTGCATCGTCCTGGACCTCAACCTGCCGAAGATGGACGGACTCGCGGTCTGCCGGGCTCTGCGCGACGGGGACGAGCCGGCGCCGGTGCCGATCCTGATGCTCACCGCTCGCAGCGCGAAGCGTGACGTCGTGATCGGCCTCGACACGGGCGCCGACGACTACCTCGCGAAGCCCTTCGACCTCGACGAGCTGCTGGCGCGCGTTCGCACGCTGATGAGGCGGGCGACTCCCGAACGGACGCCGCGACTGGAGTCCGGCGGCGTCGTCCTCGACGCGAACAGCCACGAGGTCCTCAAGGGCGGTCGGCCGGTGAGCCTGGCGCCCCGGGAGTTCGCGCTGCTCGAGCACCTGCTCCGCAACAAGGGCGTCGTCCAGGATCGGCTCACGCTGCTCGAGCAGGTGTGGGGGGAGTCGGACGACCTGCTCTTCTCGCAGACGGTGGACGTGCACGTCTCTTATCTGCGGCGAAAGCTCGGCAAGACCCTCATCACCACGGTGCCCGGCAAGGGCTACCTGATCCGGGCCTGACCGGACGTGTTTCGCCGACTCCGCATCAAGCTGGCGCTCCAGTTCACCGCGCTCGTCTTCTTCCTGTTGCTGGTGCTGGGGGTCGTGTTCATCGCCATCGAGTTCACCGACGTCAACCGGCAGCTCGACAACCGTCTGCAGCGCCAGGCGGCGGTGATCCGCAGGGAGCTCCGGCTGCCGATCTCCGTCGGCCAAGCGCGATGGCTACATCGGGAGGCGTTCGACGTGAAGCTGGCGGCGAAGGACGGGCGAGTGCTCTACGCCAGTGACATCTTCGCGCGTCTCCCCGTCGGCCTCGACGCCCCACCCATGAGGACGGTGCGCGCCGACGGCAGCTCATACCGTGTGCTGACCACAGACTTCCCCGGGCACGGCGAGGTCGTCCTCCAGGTCGCCGGCCAGGATCGCATCGGTCCTGCGGAGTTGCCCGGCGAGATCGCTGTGTTCTTCATCGCCGCAGTGCCCGTGACGATCCTGACGGCGTTACTCGGGCTGTGGTTCGCGCGGCGCAGTCTCGCTCCCGCCGAGCGCATGTTCGAGCGCCTCACGCAGTTCACGCACGACGCGAGCCACGAGCTGCGCACGCCGCTCGCGGTCATCAACTCCGAGCTCGACCTGGCCCTGCGCACCGGCGAGCACGAGAAGCACATCGCCGCCGCCAAGGACGAGCTCAAGGTAGGCGCGAAGCTCGTCGACGACCTGCTCGGGCTCGCCGACCTTGATGCCGCGACCCTGGACGGCCATCCCGTCGATCTGTCCCGATTGGTAGGCCGCGAGGTGGAGCGTCTCGCTCCCCTCGCGGAGCGCAATGAGGTCCTTCTCCTGACCGACATCGAGCCCGCCGTCGTGGTCCGCGCCGACGAGGGCCTCGCGGCGCAGCTCGTCGCCAGCCTCATCGGCAATGCCGTCAAGTTCACGCCGCCCGGCGGCCAGGTCTCGGTCACGCTGTCGAAAGGCGCCCTGCGAGTCAGCGATACCGGGCCCGGGATCGCGCCGGAGGATCTGTCGCACGTCTTCGAGCGCTTCTATCAGGCCGACGGCTCGCGCTCACAAGAGGGGCACGGCCTCGGCCTCGCGATCGCCCGCAACATCGCCGAGGTCCACGGTTGGCGCCTCACGGCAGAGAGCCAGCCAGGCCACGGCTCGACCTTCACCGTCACGCTGCGCCGATAGCCTCATCACATTCTGCCGGCGCCCCGCGCTGCGCGGCGTGTGCGTCGCCTCCGGTCAGCGGCCTCCTTATGCCGCTCTTAAGGTCTCGTGGCCGATACTCAGGCCAGGCACACGTCGCCGGGACCGTCGTTCTCGCAAAGCCGCCGGCACACGGAGGAAGACGATGAGCACGAACACCTTTCGCACGGTCCGCAAGGATCTGACCATCTTCACCAGTCTCGCACTGCTCGGCCTCGTTGGCCTCTCGGCCCTCACGGGGATGGGGATGGACGACGAGGTGGAGGGACTGCTGCCCGTGGACGACGTCCACCCACTCATCGGCTACACGATGGCGCTCTTGGCCGGACTGCACGCACTGCTGCAGTTCGGCACCATGCGGGCCTACTTCAGAAAGCGACTGAGAGACCTGACCGGTGAGTCCCCCCGACGCACTGCCGGCGCCGGTCGGGCGCGAGGCGCCGTCGACTGAGCCTCGCGGCGACCTCTCGCGAGTCAGCAACCCGTCCAGCGACGAACACGAGGTGACCAAAATGAGATGTCCTGTATGTGGCGACACCGATCTTCTGATGACGGACCGACAAGGCGTGGAGATCGACTACTGCCCCAGCTGCCGCGGCGTCTGGCTCGACCGCGGCGAGCTCGACAAGATCGTGGAGCGCTCCAACGAGATGGTGCGCAGCGGGGGGAGCGCGTCTCGCGACGACACTCGTGACGACCACAGCGGGCACGACACGGGCGCCAAGAAGAAGAAGGGCGGTTTCCTGGGAGACCTCCTTGGAGGGCTGGGTGGCGACTGACCGCAGGCCTGCCCACCCGCTCGAGGTGCCGCGTCACTCTGGTCGACAGCCGGCCAGGATCGCACGCTTTGGTCACCTGGGTCTGGGACACTGCCGCCACCGGTGCCGCCCCGGACGCCGCTCACTTCAGGGCTGGGCTCGGCGCGGAGCACCGTCTGCCAGAATCCCGCTCGGCCTTCAACTTCCCTCTGGACCCACATGACTTCAGCCCACGATCGGTATCGAAGCATCCGCAGCGTCCTCTGGGCGGTCCTCGCGCTCAATCTGACCGTGGCGCTGGCCAAGCTCGTCTACGGCATCATGAGCCACTCGGCGGCGATGGAGGCCGACGGCTTTCACTCACTTTTCGACGGCGCCTCGAACGTCATCGGACTCGTCGGCATGTGGTTCGCCGCGCGGCCGGCCGACGCAGACCATCCGTACGGCCACGGCAAGTACGAGACCTTCGCCGCCGCACTGATAGGCATCCTCCTCATCTTCGCAGGGTACACCGTCGGCAGGGGTGCGGTCGACGGGCTGTCTGGACGCGGCCTGCCCACCGAGGTCACGACGATCTCGTTCGTCATCATGCTGAGCACGCTCGCTGTCAACATCCTCGTGACCACGTGGGAGCGGCGGGCGGGAAGGCGGCTCGGCAGCGAGGTCCTGGTCGCCGACGCCAGCCACACGCTTAGCGACGTGCTGGTCAGCATCGGCGTCATCATCAGCCTCGTCCTCGTCAGGCTCGGCTGGGAACAGGCAGACGGCATCGTGGCGCTGATCGTCGCCGCGGTGATCCTGCGCACGGCGTGGGGAATCCTGCGCGGCGTGCTGCACACGCTCGGTGACGCCGCGCGCCTGCCGGCCGATGCGGTGGCGGCCGTGGCGAGCGGCGTTGAGGATGTGGTCGGCTGCCACGGGGTGCGGACCAGGGGACCGGAGAGCCAGGTCTACGTCGATCTGCACGTCCAGGTCGCTCCCGGCACGACGGTCGAGCGGGGTCACGCGATCGGGCATGGGGTCGAGGACGCGCTCCGTCGCGCCTACGGGCAGATCACCGACGTCGTCGTCCATGTCGAGCCCGCGCCCGAGCACGACCGACTCGCCGCACAATCACTAAGGCGGACATGACTTCCACCCCATCGGGTTCCCATCGGCAGCACGAGTTGGCTCCCTGTCGCTGTCGTCCGCAAGCTTGACTCTCCGAAGGGGAGTAGCCGGCCCGCGAGAGCGGGCAGCGCGATCGTCAGCCCGGGTCCAGCCCCGGTCGCGCACCTCGCGGCAAGACCTTCGGCACGATACGTGCTGGGATCCTGTCTCTTGCCCCGGCAGGACTCCGGCCCTGGGAGGGACCGTGGAGAGTATGCCGGCCGAAGCGCGTGCGGGGGGTGCGCCATGAGCGCACCACTCACGCCCTGGATCGTCTTTCTGGTCGCCGTGGTGGCCCTGCTTGCCATCGACCTCGGCGTACTGGGCAGACGCCCAGAGCCTATGTCAGCGAGGAAAGCGCTCCTGTGGAGCGGCATCTGGATCACCCTTGGGCTCGCCTTCTCGCTTGCCGTGTGGGCCTGGCGCGGAGCGGTCGCCGCCCAGGAGTACCTGGCCGGCTACCTCATCGAGGAGTCGCTCAGCATCGACAACCTCTTCGTCTTCCTGCTGGTCTTCGGCTCCCTCGGCATCGCCCTGCGGCAGCAGCGCAAGGTCCTGTTCTGGGGCATCTTCGGGGCCATCGTGCTGCGCGGACTTTTCATCTTCGCGGGCGTAGCCGTACTCGAGCGGTTCGCGTGGGTCATGTACGTGTTCGGCGCCCTGCTCGTTTTCACCGCCGTCAAGCTGCTGCGATCGCACGGGGTGCAGGTCGACCCGCAGCGCAATCCGCTGGTGCGTCTCGCCCTGCGTTTCTTCCCGGTCGCAACCGACTACAACGGTAGCGCCTTCACTGTGCGACGGGCAGGAGTCAGGATGCTCACGCCGCTCGCCCTCGCGCTCGTCGCCGTCGAGTCGGCCGATCTGGTGTTCGCCATCGATTCGGTGCCGGCCGTCCTCGCCGTCTCGGACGACGCCTTTGTGGTCTTCACCTCGAACGTCGCGGCAATCCTGGGGCTGCGCTCCCTCTATTTCGCCCTGGCGGGCAGCCTCGAGCGCTTCGAGTACCTGGGCTGGGGCCTCGCCGTCGTGCTCGCCTTCGTGGGGGTGAAGATGCTGCTCGCCGACTTCGTACACATCTCGATCGCCATGTCGCTCACCGTCGTCGTCATCGCAGTGGGCGGCTCGATCATCGCCTCGTTGTGGCTGACGCGGAGCCGCTCGGGGTAGTACATGGCGTCCGTGAGGACGTCCCAGGTCTACTCCGCCTTCGCCTGCACATCGTCGTAGAGCTCGACCTTGACGGTCATCGCGGCTCCAATCGATCTCGTTCTTCCTGGTTTCGGTCGTCGTCTGTCTGCCTGAGTCCCCGGTCGAGCCTGCGCAGGATCGCCCTCAGCTTCCGCAGGTCTTCGGCGCTGAGCACACCGAGAAACTCACGCATGCCTCGATCGTGGTCGGCGAGCACCGCAATCAGGAGGAGCTCGCCAGACCCCGTCAGGGAGAGGTTGTTGCGTCGCCCCATGGGGTCGCGCCGCACGAGCCCTCGCCGCTCGAGGCGAGCGAGGTGCTGCGTGACGTTGCCCTTGGTGACGCCGACGCGATCGGCGCACGCCTGCTGGCTCGTGCCGGGGTGCTCGCCGATGTCCACGAGCAGGTCGAAGGCGCCGTCGCTGAGGCCGGCGGCTTCGAGCGAGCTCCCGACCCTACGCCGCGCCTTCTTCGCGAGGCGCACGAGCCGCACCCAGGTGAGGAGGACCTCGTCGGGGCTGCGCGCGGCCAGCAGGTTTGTCATCGCGTCGCTCATGGTAGTTAGTTTAGCACTAAACAGTTGTTCCCAAACGAGGAGCCACCATGAAGCAGATCGCCGTCTTCGGCGCCGGCATCGCCGGCAGCACGTTCATCAGGGCGATGGCCGCTGCGCCCGTGAAGATCACGCTCGTCGACCCCAAGGACTACGTGGAGGTACCGTTCGCGACCCTGCGCGCGCTGATGGACCCCGAGGGTTTCGGCAGGACCGTGAGAGCCCCATCGCGCAGCAGTTCAGTGTGGACCACATCCAGGCCAAGCTCGCGGAGCTGAAAGAGGGCTCGGCGGTCCTCGACGACGGCCGGGAGATCGCCTTCGACTACGCCGTGCTGGCGACCGGCTCGACCATCCGCGGCTTCGACGCGCTCAAGGTCGCCGAGACGAGGACCCAGGTGGAGCGGGAGATCGAGTGGGCGGCGGAGCACGACCGGCTGAGCGCCGCCCAGAACGTCGTGATCGTCGGCGGCGGCCCGATCGGCGTCGAGCTGGCCGGCGAGATCACCGCCGTCTGCCCCGGCAAGCGCATCGTGCTGGTCCACGCCCCCGACCGCCTCCTCCCGGCACTGGGCAAGGGCGCGAGCCGCAAGGCGAAGCGGGTGCTCGAGCAGCACCGGGTGCGCGTGATTCTCGGTCAGAGGGCCACGATCGAGGCCGGCGGCCACTCGGTGCGTCTCTCCTCAGGCGAGACCCTCCCCACGGACGTCGCCTACGTGGCCACGGGAATCGCAATCGACACGTCCTGCCTTGAGGCCGCCTTCCCGAACGCCCTCAACGCCGTGCGCCAGGCCAAGGTTGACCGGTGCCTGCGCCTGAGAGGCAGCGAGCGCATCTTCGCCGTTGGCGACATCAACGACGTGCCGGGCATCAAGCTGGGCGCCTTCGCCGCGCGGCAGGCGAAGCTCACGGCGAGGAACATCTCCGCGCTCCTCGAGGGCCGTCCGCTCAAGACCTTAAAGCCGATGACCGGCACCGTCGGGTTGGTCACGCTGGGCAAGAAAGGCGGCATCGCCCAGCTGCCGTTCGGGCGTTTCGATCCGCTTATCGCCATGAAGCAGAAAGACCTGTTTATCTCGCGATACCTACCTCAAAGCCCACACTCCCTCACGGCAGTGCCAGTGGGTCGGTGAACGGGGCCGGGTCCTCCCGCACCTCAAGGCGCCGCCGGGCTCCTGGCAGAGCGAACGGATAGCGACCGGACAACAGAAGTCGTCCATTTGCAGGGGCAACGTTGTACTGGTGACAACCGCTGGTGGACCTAAGTGGGCAACTGTCGAACTCCCCAGATGACTTGCAGGATGTGCTGCACGTGGCTGGGGCGCAACTCCTCGCCCGACCCGCCCACACAGAGCGCTGCCGAGGCACCGGAGAGGCGTCCAGACGGCCGCGGGGGCGGCAGGCGCACGCGGCGCCTGCCGCCCCCGCGGCACGCAGCCCGCTCAGAGCGGGTGCGGGCAGGTGGCTGTCGCTAGAGCCACCCGAGCTGCTTGTAGAAGCCGAGGGCGTCGTAGTAGTCGTACTCGTGCAGGATCTTCCCTGAGGCCGTGAACTGTATGAACGTCTGACCGGAGAACTCGAACGACTTGTTGGTCGCCGGGGTGCTGGCGTCCCATGGCTGCGTGTTCGTCCCCGTGTACGTCCAGACGTAGGAGACCTTGTCCTTCCCGAAGATCGTCTGCGCCCTGTTGCGCGTCCACTTGCAGTCGGGGTTGGCATTGATGAAGTACGCGATCACCTGGTTCTCAATGTTGTCCCGGCCCGTGACGGGCGTGCCAACCGTCATGTCCAGGAAGGTCCCATTCTTGGCGATGTAGGTGGCGGCCTTGGCCGGATCGTGGGCGTTCCAGGCCGCCATGTACGCGGTCAGGTTCTTGGCGAGGGTGGCCTTGGTGGCAGCCGCACTGGGTGACGCACTCGCCCCGAGAGCTGCGACCATCACACACAAGATCACCAGGCCGACGATGACCAAGCCTCGCGTACGCCGCCACTGCGGCTTCCTCGGAGTCATGTACATCTGAAGACCTCCTCTCTGCGGCAACCCTCCTGGGCCACGCCGCGTCGTGATGTCACCGGGGATCCCGCCACCTCGTCCGACACGGATCTGCAGTTGCGGAACCGGTCGTGACGCGCCCCGTGTGCACACT
>CAIOZS010000287.1 GCA_903862845.1 uncultured Thermoleophilia bacterium | reverse complement strand
CTTGTCTTCCCTCGCAGTACTACCTCGCCGCGGCGACTCCAGCGGCTCGTGCGGGTGCGGCGGGTGCGGCGGGTGCGGCGCGCCATGTCCGCCTTTTCGCCGCTCGTCGATCCGGAGGCTGGACGCGCAACCGGACGGAAGGGGATGGTCATGTGCGGGCCTTCCGAGGTCGTTCTCAGCGCGCGCGCCGTCAGCACCTTCTCGCTGAAGTGGTCGGCGAGCGTTGCGGCGCACTCTGAGCCCCGTCGGCCGGGAGCGCCGCCGTGCTCCCGTGCTAGCATCGCGAGTGTGACCGGCGACCTGGCAGGAGAGATCGTGCCCAACTTCTACGAGACGCTCGGGGTCGGCGTGGACGCCTCGCCCGAGGTCATCCAGCGCGTCTACCGGCAGCTCGCCAAGGCCTACCACCCCGACACGAACCCGGACAATCCGGCCGGCGCCGAGAAGCTCAAGAACCTGAGCGAGGCCTACGAAACCCTGAAGGACCCCGCCAGGCGGCGACGGTACGATCGCACGCTGAACTTGGGCGCGTCGGGAGCGGCGCGACCGCGGCCGCCGCAGCCGGAACGCGCCGCCCGGCCTGCGGCCCGGCATGAGGCCGAGCAAGCGAGCCGGCGCCGGGCAGAGGAGGAGCGCCGCGTTCGCGAAGTCGCCGCGCGCCGGCGCGCGGCGGCCCAGCGCAAGGCCGAGGAGGAGCGTCGCCGGCGAGACGAGGCCCAGCGCCGCAGCGGACCATCCGTGCGCACCAGGACGCAGGCCGCGCGCGAGCGGCTGCAAGCTCGCAAGACGGCGCTTGCCCACGCCATCGCCTATTTCGCCGGGCGAGAGCTGGAGGACCGCGTGACGACGCACGTCGGATTCAGCCGCGACCGGGGTTGGCTTGCCGATGGCCACTGCTTCATCCGCAGCCCCGAGGACCCCGGTCTCTCTCTGGGTCCGAGGGATGAGATCCTCACCGCCGTTCTGACCGGCACAGTCCCGGAGATCGAGCTCTTCGGGGATGGGGGCCGCTCGGAGGAGCATCTGGCGCACCGGCTCCGCGCCCACGAGCGCTATCTCGCCGAGGCCGGCACGGCCGCCAGGAACCCGGACGCTCTGCTCCGCTCCGGAGCGCTCTGGCTCACTGAGACTGAGGGCGCGTTTCGAGCAGCTGTCTGGGCCGCGAGCTGCGCGGCGCGCACGCGAGCTTGTGAGAGAGCCGTGGTTCAGGCCGCGCTGGGTGAGGAGCGGCGGCAGCGCAGGCTGCGAGCCATGAACCCGGTCCGGCGATGGCTGCACACGCCACCGGCCGTTTCGTCAGAGATTGCCGCGCGGGTCCCGCGCGCTCGAGCCGCTCTTGAGAGGCAGGTGCGGATCCTCCGCCGGGAGTATCCGGCGCAGATTGACCTGCTGCGCACGGCTCGCGATCCCCTTCTGGACGGCTTCTTCGAGCAGTGTCTGCTGCTGACCTGTGCGGCTGCCGAGTGCGTGGCGGCCTATGTGTCCGCGGCGGAGGGATCGATTGCCGAGCTGATCGACGAGCGCGTTGCTCGACTGGTCGAGGCGGCCCGCGGCGCCGAGGCGATGTAGGCGGATCGGGTGGGCAGCGCGTAGCCACCCCGGGCGGCGCTTCCGCTCTGCGCCGCGACTGGCGCGGAGGGCCGTCTGGTAGCATCAGGGTATGGGCACGGACTTGGCAGGGAGGACCGTCCTCGTCACGGGGGCGAGCATCGGCATTGGGCGCGAGATCGCGCTGCGCTTCGCGGTGGCGGGGAGCCGCCTGGCGCTCACCTACTTCGAGCACAGAGCGCAGGCCGAGGAGGTCGCCGAGCTGTGCCGCGGCCTCGGCTCTCCGGAGGTTCTCACGGCGTCGCTGCAGCTCGCCGACGACGACAGTATCCGCATGCTCGTGGAGACGGTGATCGATCGCTTCGGGGCAGTCGACATCCTGGTGAACAACGCGGGCGTCGTCGTCTGGCAGCCCTTTCTCGCGCAGGACTTCGGCGAGATCGAGAGCCAGATCGCGATCAACCTCGAAGGCGTCATGAAGCTCATCTGGGTGTTTCTGCCGATGGTGAACGACGCCGTGATCACCATCGGCAGCACGGCGACCCTGCACCAGTCGCGCACGCCGCCGACGTATTGCGCGACCAAGTGGGGCCTGCGCGGCTTTGTTAAGGCGCTGGCCATCGAGCGACCGGGAAAGCGCTTCGCAAGCGTGCATCCGGCGCCGACGGCGACGCGTATGAACGACATGCAGGGCATGTCGCCGGATCGCGTTGCCGAGGTCGTCCTTCGCGTCGCCACCGGCGACATCGAGGTGGAGCCCGGCGGCGACGTGGACATGCGCGACTACGCGGACGTGTGAGAAGGGCCGGGCGCGACGGAGAAGTCGCGCCCGGCCCTGCGTGCCGCCGGCGAGGGGTCTGCGACGCCTCACTCGTACTGAATGGCCTCCAGGATCCGCGTGCCCGCGGCGCGCCGTGCCGGCAACACCGCGGCGATTACGCCGACGACCACGGCGAGCACGAGGAACACCGCGAGCTGCATGTACGGCAGGCTGAAGGTCAGCCCGTCGCCGCCCAGCTGGGTGATGAACACATAGGCCATGGCGATGCCGACCGCCGTACCGAGCGCGCCGCCGATCACGGCGGTGATGACGCTCTCGTAGCGGACCATCTGGCGGAGCTGCCTCCGGGTGGCGCCGATCGCGCGCAGCATGCCGATCTCACGCGTCCGCTCGTGCACGCTGAGCACCAGGGTGTTGATGATGCCGAAGATCGAGATGAGCACGCTCATGGCCAGCAGGCCGTAGAACATCATCAGGATCTGGTCGACCATCTTGTTGATCGTGTCGAGGTACTCGCCCCTGGTCATGACCTTCTGCGTCGGGAAGGCCGACAGCGCCTTCTGCACCGCGTCCTGCGTCGCGCCGACGTTGGCGCCGTCCTGCGTGCGCACCATCGTGATGACGGAGGCGGTCGGCAGGTCGAGGGTCTTGAAGGCGTCCAGGCTGGTGATCATGCCGGTGAACGCCATCTGGTCACGGTAGAAGCCGAGCACGGTGAGCGTTGCCTTTGCGCCGCCTTGCGTCATGACGGTGATGGTGTCGCCGGCCTTGACCTTGGCGGCGAGCGGCGAGCCGTCCTCGAGCAGGACGTGTTGGGCGTCCAGCTTGGCGTAGAGGGCGTCGCTGCCGCCGCGCTTCCAGTCGAACGCCCAGACGCGGGAGAAAACGGCGGGGTCGACGGCGTAGGCGCTCATGACCCCGCCCTTCTTGACCTTGAGGTCGGCGTAGCCGGCGCCGGCGGCGGTGTCGACGCCCTGGACGGCTTCCAGAGAGCGGACGGTCTTCTGCGGCACGCCCATGAACGCGGTGCGGTCCTGCACGACCAGCTCCGCGCGCGTGGACTTGTCGATCGCGCCGCCGAACGAGCCCTTCATCGCCTGGGCGAACACGGCGATGAACACGACCAAGGCGAGGCCGATCATGAGCGCGGCGGCCGTAGCGGCCGTGCGGCTCGGGTTGCGGCCGGCGTTGTCGCGGGCCAGACGGCCGCTCGTGGGCGCGAGCTTCTCCAGCGGCCAGCCGATGATGCGCGCCGCCGGCCGCACGATGTACTTGGCCAGCATCGCGATGGCGACGAAGAGGAGCAGCGCGCCGAGGCCCATGGAGAGCAGCCGGCTGCTGGTCGTCCCCTCGCTGAAGATGCCGTAGGCGAGCGAGGCGCCGCCGAGGCCGGCGATGGCCAGGGCGATCGCCGTGGTGAACTTCGTGAAGCGTGTGGGCGGCAGAGCCGATCCCTCCTGGAGGGCGGCCACCGGCGGCACGCGCGTCGCGCGCAGGGCCGGGGCCAGGGCGGACACCAGCGTCACGCCGACGCCGACGAGCGCGGCGATGAGGATCGTCCGCGGCTGGAG
>CAIOZS010000286.1 GCA_903862845.1 uncultured Thermoleophilia bacterium | reverse complement strand
GTCGCCGACCGCGAGCTCAAGGTCCGGCGCAAGGACGGCACAATCCTCGAAGGCCTCTTCTCCGGGGAGATCATCGAGAGCCGGGGGCAGCAGTACTTTCTCACCGTCATGATCGACCAGACCGAGCGCAAGCTGGCCGAGCGCGCGTTGCAGGAGAGCGAGGCGCTCTACCGGTCCATCCTGAGCGCCTCCCCCGAGCTCGTCACGGCCACCGACCTGGAGGGCCGCGTGCGCATGGCTTCTCCTGCCGCCTTGAACATGTTCGGCTACGAGCGGCTCGAGGAGCTGCTGGGCCGCTCGCTCATCGAGTTCCTGGCCCCCGATGATCGGGAGCGTGCCCAAACCGGCATCGCGCTCATGCACCAAGGGGCCCACCTAAGACCGGCCGAGTACCGCGGGCTCCGTGCCGACGGAAGCACCTTTCCCATCGACGTGAGCAGCGAGCTCATCCGGGGTTCTAACGAGGAGCCCACCGGCATGGTCTTCATCATTCGAGACATCACGGAGCGCAAGAGGGCCGAGGAGGCGCTGCGCCAGAGCGAGGAACAGCTTGACCGTGCGATCGAAGGTTCCGGCGTGGGGCTCTGGGACTGGCGCCCCCAGACCGGCGAGGAGACGTTCAGCGAGCGCTGGGCCGAGATCGCCGGCTACACCCTGGCCGAGCTGGTGCCGACCTCCATCGAGACCTGGCGAGACCTCACCCACCCCGAGGACTTGCAGCGCGCCGACGAGCTCCTCGAAGAGCACTTCTGCGGGCGTTCAGAGATCTACGCCTGCGAGGCGCGCGTGCGCCACAAGGATGGGCGCTGGGTCTGGGTGCTTGACCAGGGCAAGGTCTCCGAGTGGGACAGTGACGGGCGTCCGCTCAGAATGACGGGCACGGAGCTCGACATCACCGCGAGCAAGCAGGCGGAGGAGGCACTGCGGGAGAGCGAGGCGCTCTACCGGTCGATCCTCAACGCTTCCCCCGAGAACATCACGATCACCGACGCGCAGGGCCTCGTCCGCCTGACGTCTCCCTCGGCCCCGACCATGTACGGATACGAACGGGTGGAGGAAGGGCTGGGTCGTTCGCTCTTCGACTTCCTGGCGCCTGAGGATCGGGATCGGGCCCGGGCCAACGTGGCGCTCATGTACCAGGGAGCCATTCCGGGCCCGCGCGAGTACCTCGGTCTTCGTGCCGACGGCAGCACGTTCCCCATCGAGGTGAGCAGCGAGCTCATCCGGGACGCGCAGGGGCAGCCCGCCGGCATGGTCGTCATCGCCCGTGACGTCACCGAGCGACGGCTTGCGCAGGATGCGCTGCGGGAGAGCGAAAAGCGGCTGAGCGATATCACCTTCAGCATGGCCGATTGGGTCTGGGAGACGGACGAGAACGGCGTCTACACCTACAGCTCGCACAAGGGTCTTGATCTTCTTGGTCGGTCCCGTGAAGACGTGATCGGGAAGTCACCGTTCGACTTCATGCCGCCGGACGAAGCAAAGAGAGTCGCGGCGATCTTCTCTGAGATCGTGGCACTCAAGGCGCCCGTACAGGATCTGGAGAATTGGAACATCGCGAAGAACGGCGAACTCGTTTGTCTCCTCACCAATAGTGTGCCGATGCTGGACGAGAAGGGGGATCTCAAAGGCTACCGCGGCGTGGACAAAGACATCACCGAGCGCAAGCAGGCGGAGGAGGCCCTGCGGCAGGCCACCGATCGCCTGTCGCTGGCCGCGCGCGCCGGCGGCGTCGGCGTCTGGGACTACGACACCGTCAACGACACGCTCACCTGGGACGATCAGATGTTCGCCCTCTACGGGATCACCCGGGAGCAGTTCGGCGGCGCCTACGAGGCCTGGCAGGCGGGCCTGCACCCGGGCGACAAGGAGCGCGGCGACGCCGAGATCCAGATGGCGCTGCGCGGCGAGAAGGACTTCGATACCGAGTTCCGCGTGCTCTGGCCGGACGGGACCGTGCGTGACATCCACGCTCTCGCCCTCGTGCAGCGCGATGCCTCCGGCCGGGCCACGCACATGATCGGCACTAATTGGGACATCACCGAGATCAAGCTGACGGAGGAGCGCCTGCGCGACGCCAACCACCGGCTGGAAGAGGCCGCCGTGCTCGCCCGCGACCTGGCGCTGCAGGCGCAGGCCGCGACCAATGCCAAGAGCCGCTTCCTGGCCAACATGAGCCACGAGATCCGCACGCCGCTGAACGCCATCATCGGTTTCGCGCAGCTCCTGCAGCACGACCCGCAGCTCAGCGCGCAGCAAGGCGACCGGGTGGCGATCATCAACCGCAGCGGGGAGCATCTGCTGGCACTGCTCAGCGACATCCTGGAGCTTTCCAAGGTCGAGGCCGGACGGCAGAACCTGGACCCGACCACCTTCGACCTGCGGGAGCTGCTTGAGGACCTGGCCCTGGTGTTTCGCGTGCGCGCCGAAGCCAAGAAGCTGGCCTTCGGCGCGGACGGGCTCGACCGGGTACCGCACTACGTGACGGCCGACCAGCTCAAACTGCGCCAGATCCTCACGAATCTGCTCAGCAATGCCGTGAAGTTCGCCGACTCCGGCGGCGTCTGGCTGCGCGCCTCGGCCTCAGAGGAGAGCGCGCACGGGTCCCGCCTCGTGGTCCTCGTCGAGGACCACGGCCCGGGCATCGCGGCCGCAGAGATGGACGCGCTGTTCGCGCCCTTCGAACAAGCCACGGCAGGCCATCAACGTGGCTCCGGCACAGGTCTCGGCCTGACCATCAGCCGCGAGTTCGCGCGCATCATGGGCGGCGACCTGAGCGTCACCAGCGAGGTGGGCCAGGGCAGCATCTTCCGTCTTGAGATCCCCATCGAGGCAGGCACCGCGGAGTCGGCGGCAACGAAGATCGCGGCTCCTCGGGTGCTGCGGCTCGAGCCCGACCAGCCTCCCTGCGGGGTGCTGGTCGTGGACGACCAGGATGGCCGCACTCTGCTCGTCGACATGCTGGGCGAGGCGGGTTTTGACGCCTTCGCGGCCGCCGACGGTGTCGAGGCTCTGGCGGCGTTCGCGATCCGGCGCCCCCGGGTCGTCGTCATGGCCTACGGGATCGCCGACGTGGACAGCACCGCAGCCACCAGCCGCATCCGCTCGTGCCCGGGAGGCGACGCGGCGAAGATCGTCGCGCTCACCGCCAGCGCCACGGACGAGGTGCGCAGCAGCGCTCTCGCGGCCGGCGCCGACGCCTTCATGGCCAAGCCCTTCCGCGCGGCGGAGCTCTTCGAGCAGATCCGCCTGCTGACGGGGGTGCGCTACGTGTACGCCGAGGCGGCCCCGCCGGAAGCGGCGGCCAGCGACCTGCCGCCGGGTCTGACTCGGGAGATGATGGACGTCCTGCCCGCGGAGCTCAGAGAGCAGCTCCGCGCGGCCGCCGTACGCGCCCGCCATGGCCGTTTGCTCAAGCTCACCGAGCAGGTCGCCGCCATCGATCCCGAGACCGGCAAGGAGCTCCGCAAGTGCGTCGCGAGCTTCGACTATGCGGCAGTGCTTCGAGTGCTGGAGCAAGAGCCCTCATGACGACACACGCATCCCGCGCGGTCGCCGCGGCGAGCATCCTCATCGTGGATGACGCGGCGGCCAATCCGGAGCTGGTGTCCGCGGGCTCCGGGCTGAGGGCAAAGCCCCCGAAGACCGGCCCGGCGTGGCCGGAAGGAAGGCTGCCGTGAAGAAGCCGGGCGCAGACAGCGAAGGGCAGACTCCGGCGCCCGACGCCGACCTGCGGCGGCGGGCCGAAGAGCAGTACGAGGCGCGCCCCGAAGCCGCCGCCCCCCTCGAAGCCGCCGCTCTTCTCCACGAGCTCGGCGTTCACCAGATCGAGCTTGAGATGCAGAACGAGGAACTGCGCCGCGCTCAGCTCGAGCAGGAGGAGCAGCGCGCGAAGTACTTCGAGCTCTTCGACCTGGCGCCGATGGGCTACCTTGCTCTGGACGAAGGGGGCATCGTCCACGACGCCAACCTCACGGCCGCGCACCTGCTGGGGGTGGAGCGGCGGGACTTCGTCGGGCGGCCGTTCAGCGCTTTCGTCCTGGCGGCGGACCGGGATGTGTACTACCTGCACCAGCGGTCGCTCCGAGAGACCGGGTGGCCGCAGAGCTGCGAGCTGCGCCTGCAGTCTGTCGACGCCGAGCCCTTCTGGGCGTACCTCGAGTGGCCGCGGCTCGCCGTCGGCGGCGAGCCGCTCCTCTACCACCTGACCTTCACCGATGTGCACGAGAGAGTCCTGGCGCAGGAGGCGCTGCGCCTTAGCGCGGAACAACTGGACCGCGCCGTCGAAGGCTCCGGAGTCGGGCTCTGGGAGTGGAACGTGCAAACCGGGGAAGCGGTGTTCAACGAGCGCTGGGCCGAGATCGTCGGCTACACGCTCGCCGAGCTCGCACCGCTCTCTATCGACACGTGGACAGGTCTCTGCGACCCCGATGACCTGCAGCGCTCGGACGAGCTCCTCGAGCAGCATTTCTCCGGGCAATCGCCGCTCTACGAGTGTGAGGCGCGCATGCGCCACAAGGACGGACACTGGGTCTGGGTGCTGGACCGCGGCAAGGTCTCGCAGCGGGACGGTGACGGTCGCCCGCTGATGATGACCGGCACGCACCTCGACGTCGGCGAACGAAAGCGGGCCGAGGGGGCGCTGCGCGAGAGCGAAGCCAACTTCCGCGCCTTCTTCGACGCCGTCGACGACATCATCGTGGTGGCCACTCCCGACGGCCGGCTCGTCTACGCCAATCCCGCCGCTTCGACGCGGCTGGGCTACAGCGCCGGGGAGCTCACGGCGCTGCAGGTGCTCGACCTGCACCCGCCCGACAAGCGCGGCGAGGCCGAGGCCATCTTCGCCGCCATGCTCAAAGGCGAGCGGGAGAGCTGCTCCCTACCGCTGCAGACCAAGTCGGGGGCGCTGGTCTCCGTCGAGACCCGCGTGTGGTCCGGCAAGTGGAACGGCGCCGACTGCATCTTCGGCGTCTCCAAGGACCTCACCGCGGAGCAGGAAGCCCTGCAACAGTTCGAGCGCCTGTTCAACGGCAACCCCGCCCTGATGGCGGTGAGCAGCCTGCCGGGGGGCCGCTTCACCGATGTCAACGAGGCCTACCTGAGCACGCTCGGCTACACCCGCGAGGAGATCCTCGGCCATACCACCGAGGACCTGGGTCTCTTCGCCCAGCTGGAACAGCAGCGCGAGATAGTGCAGCAACTGCTGACGCAGGGCAGCGTCGCGGATTTCGAGCTCGAGGTCACGTGCAAGGACGGGACCGTCCTCGACGGCCTCTTCAACGCGGAGATCATCGAGAGCCAGGGGCGGCAGTACGCCCTCACCGTGATGATCGACCAGACCGAGCGCAAGCAGGCCGAGCGCGCGTTGGAGGAGAGCGAGGCGCTCTACCGGTCCATCCTGGACGCTTCCCCCGACGGCGTCACGGTCACCGACCTGGAGGGTCGCGTGCGCATGGTCTCGCCGGCGGCCTTGACCTTGTTCGGGAATGAGCGGGATGAGGACGTTGTCGGCCGTTCGCCTTTCGAGTTCCTGGTTCCCGAAGATCGGGAGCGCGCTCAGGCCGACCTCGCGCTCACGCTCCAAGGGGCGTACCCGGGACCCAGCGAGTACCGTGGTCTCCGCGCCGACGGCAGCACCTTCTCCGTCGAGGTGAGGGGTCGGTTCATCCGGGACGCCGACGAGCGGCCCACCGGCTTGGCCTTCATCGCCAGCGACGTCAGCGAGCGCAAACGGGTGGCGGACGTGCTGCGCGAGAGCGAAGAGAAGTACCGCCTCCTCATCGAGCGCAGCCAGGACATCGTCTTCACGCTCACCGCAGACGGCGTGTTCACCTTCGTTTCCCCCGCCTGGACAGCGATTCTGGGGCATCCGGCGAGCGAGGTGGTTGGGCAGCCGTGGGAGAGATTCGTCCATCCTGACGACGCCTCGGCGTGCATGGCGTTCATGCAGAGAATGGCCGAGCCGGGACAAGGGCGAGAGGTCGTCGAGTACCGCATGCGGCACCTCGACGGATCCTGGCGCTGGCACGCCTCGAGTGCCGGCTCCTCGAGAGACGAAGCCGGCACGGTGGTCGGGTTCGAGGGTACCGCCAGAGACATCACCGATCGCCGGCAAGCGGAAGACGCGCTGCGCGAGAGCGAAGAGACCCTTCGCGCGAATATCGAAAACTCATTCGATGTCATCTTCACGCTCAATGAAGGCGGCGTGTTCCTGTTCGCGTCCGCCGCCTGGGAACGGCATTTTGGCTATCCCGTCAGCGATGTGCTGCAGAAGTCCTTCGTACCGTTCGTGCACCCGGACGATGTCGCGCCTCTCGCCGACCACCTCAAGCGGGTCTTGAGCGCCGGCGAGAGCGAGACGAGCCCGGCCTATCGCGTCAAGCATGCCGATGGCGGCTGGCGATGGCTCGTCTCCAACGGCACGCCCTATGTCGACCCGAAAGGCGCACGCCTGTACATCGGCGTCGGCCGCGACATCACCGAGCGCAAGCAGGCGGAGGAGGCCCTGCAGCAGGCCATCGACCGCCTCTCGCTGGCCACGCGCGCCGGCGGCGTCGGCGTCTGGGACTACGATCCCGTCAACGACACGCTCACCTGGGACGAGCAGATGTTCGCCCTCTACGGGATCACGCGCGAGCAGTTCAGCGGCGCCTACGAAGCCTGGCAGGCGGGGCTGCACCCCGGCGACCGCGAGCGCGGCGACGCCGAGATCCAGGCGGCGATGCGCGGCGAGCAGGAGTTCGACACCGAGTTCCGCGTGCTTTGGCCGGACGGCACCGTGCGCACTCTCCGCGCCCTCGCCCTCGTGCAGCACGACGCCTCCGGGCGGGCCACACATGTGATCGGCACCAATTGGGACATCACCGAGAGCAGGCTTGCGGAGGATGCGCTGCAAGAGAGCGAGGCTCTCTACCGCTCCATCATGAGCGCGTCCCCCGAGAACATCACCATCACCGATCTGGAGGGCCGCATCCGCCTGACGTCTTCCGCGGCCTTGGGCATGTTCGGGTACCAGAGCCCGGATGAAGCGCAGGGCCGCCTCCTCATTGAGTTCCTCGTGCCCGAGGACAGGGAGCGAGCCGGCGGTAGCGTGGCGCTCATGCATCAGGGAGCCGCCGCGTCGGCGTCCGAGTATCGCGGCCTCCGCGCCGACGGCAGCACCTTCAACCTCGAGGTGAGCGGTGAGCTCATGCGGGACGCGCAGGAGAACCCCACCGGCATGGTCTTCATCTCGCGCGATATCAGCGAACGCAAGCGGGCGGAGGAGCATCTGCGCTCGACGACGGCGCTGCTCTCTGGTCTGCTGACGTCCCTTCCCGACCTCGTCTTCTTCAAGGACCGGCGAGGCGTCTACCTGGGCTGCAATCCGGAGTTCGCCCGGCTGGTCGGACGGGATGCGGAAGCCGTGGTGGGGGCGACGGACGGTGACCTGTTCGGCGAAGAGACCGCCGAGCTCTTCCGCGCGCAGGACGCCATCATGCTGGCCCAGGGCGAACCTCGCCACAATGACGAGTGGGTCGAGTATCCGGATGGCGCTCGCGCCCTCGTCGACACGCTCAAGGCTCCCCTCAGGGACACTGACGGGTGCGTCATCGGCCTGCTCGGGGTGAGCCGTGACATCACCGCGCGGGAGGAGGCAGAGCAGCGTCTGCGGGAGAGCGAGGAGCAGCTCGCCCGCGCCGTCGAAGGCTCGGGCGCGGGGCTCTGGGACTGGAACATCCGGAAGAGAGAGGTGACCTTCAACGAGCGCTGGGCGGGGATCTCCGGATACACGCTCGCCGAGCTCTCCCCGGTCTCCATCGACGACTGGAACGCCATGTGGCACCCCGACGACCTTCGCCGCTCGGACGCGCTGATCGAGCGGCACTTCGCCGGCGAGACGCCGATGTACGAGTGCGAGGTTCGTGTGCGCCACGAGGACGGGCGCTGGGTGTGGGTGCTCGACCGCGGCAAGGTCTCGGAGTGGGACGACGCCGGCCGTCCTGTCAGGATGGTCGGCACGCAACTGGACGTCACCGCTCGCAGAGAGGCCGAGGACGCCGTTCGAGAGCGAGAGTCCTATCTCTCCGCGATCATCGAGAACCAGCCGGGGCTCGTGTGGCTCAAGGACACCGAGGGCCGCTTTCTCGCCGTGAACAACGCCTTCGCCGCGGTCGCCGGCAGGGGCGACGCAGAGGAGGTCGTCGGCATGACCGACCTGGACATCTGGCCGCGCGAGCGCGCCGGGAGGTACCTCCGGGACGACGTGACGACCATGGAGACGCGGCAGCCGACCGTCTACCAGCAAGCCCTCGACGTCGACGGCGAGATGCGCTGGATGGAGACGTTCAAGGCGCCGGTGGTGGACGAGGACGGGAGGGTCCTCGGCACCACCGGCTATGCGGTCGACATCACCGACCGGAAGCTGGCGGACGAGCGGCTGCGCAGCGCCAACCGCCAGCTCGAGCAGGCCGTCGCGCACGCCAACGATCTGGCGGTTGAGGCGCAGGCGGCCACCACCGCCAAGACCCGGTTCCTGGCGCACATGAGCCACGAGATCCGCACGCCGCTGAACGCCATCATCGGGTTTGCGCAACTGCTCCAGCACGACGCCGACCTCACAGCGCAGCAGGCGGACCGGGTGACGATCATCAATCGGAGCGGGGAGCACCTCCTCGCGCTCCTCAGCGACATCCTGGAGCTGTCCAAGGTGGAGGCCAAGGTGCAGCGCCTCGACCGGGCTTCGTTCAACTTGCGCGAGCTGCTCGAGGACCTGGTGCTGGTGTTCGGCGTCCGCGCCGAGGCCAAGGGCTTGACCTTCGGCGCTGAGGGACTGGATCAGGTGCCGCGCTTCGCCACCGGCGACCAGCTGAAGCTCCGCCAGACGCTCACTAACCTGCTCGCCAATGCGGTGAAGTTCACCGACGCCGGCGGGGTCGTGCTGCGAGTCTCGGCGTCGCCGGAAGGCGGTGGAGTGCGGCTGGTGGCGCTCGTGGAGGACAGCGGGATGGGCATCGCCGCCGAAGAGATGGATGCGTTGTTCGCGCCGTTCGAGCAGACCGCCTCGGGGCGCGTCAGCGGTTCGGGCACGGGCCTGGGGCTCGCCATCAGCCGCCAGTTCGCGCAGATCATGGGCGGCGACCTGAGTGTCGTCAGCGTCGTGGCGGAGGGCAGCATCTTCCGGCTGGAGGTGCCCCTCGAGGCGGGGACGGCCGAAATGGCGGCGAAGACCGCCGCTCGTCGCGTGGTGCGGCTCGAACCCCAACAGTCCCCGTGCACCGTGCTGGTCGTGGACGACGATGCCGACAGTCGCGTTCTTCTGCTCAACATGCTCGGCGATGCGGGCTTCGACGTGTTTGCGGCCGGCGGAGGCCGCGAGGCCGTCGAGGCGTTCGCGAGCCGTCGCCCGTCGCTCGTCCTGATGGACCTGTGGATGCCCGACGTCGACGGCAACGAGGCGATACGCCGGATCCGCGCCGCGGAGGGTGGCGCGGAGGCGCAGATCATCGCTCTCACCGCCAACGCCACGGACGGCGTCCGCAGCAGCGCGCTGACGGCTGGCGCCGACGCCTTCGTAGCGAAGCCTTTCCGGGCGCCGGATCTATTCGAGCAGATCCGCCTGCTGACGGGGGTGCGCTACGTGTACGCCGAGTCCGCCGAAGCGGACGCATCCGCCGTCGAGTCGCCGCCGGCCCTGACGCGAGAGATGATGAACAGCCTTCCCGCGGAGCTCAGGGAGCAGATCCGCGAGGCGGCCGTACGCGCCCGCCATGGCCGCTTGCTCAAGCTGACCGAGCAGGTCGCCGCCGTCGATCCCGAGATCGGCGAGGAGCTCCGGAAGTCCGTCGCGACCTTCGACTATGCGACAGTGCTCGGGGTTCTCGAGCAGGAGCCGTCATGACGACGGGCGCATCGTCTTCGGCCGCCGCCGCAAGCATCCTCATCGTGGACGACGCCGTGGCCAACCTGGAGCTGCTGTCCGAGCTGCTCGGGGGCCGGGGGTACGAACCGCGTCCCGCCATCAGCGGCGAGGCCGCCCTGATGGCTGCCCAGGCCGACCCGCCCGACCTCGTCCTTCTGGACGTCGACATGCCGGGGATGGACGGCTACGAGGTGTGCCGGCGTCTCAAGGCCGATGCAACGCTGAAGGACATCCCCGTCATCTTCGTCAGCGCCATCTTCACGCAGGCCGAGGACAAGGTGAAGGCGCTCTCCCTGGGCGCCGTGGACTACGTCACGAAGCCGTTCCAGGCTGAAGAGGTGTACGCGCGCGTCGAGACCCACCTGCGTCTGCGGAGCCTTCAGGTCGAGATGGAGAGGCACAGCCGCGACCTCGAGGACCTTGTGCAGGAGAAGGTCGAGGAGATCGTGAGCGCGCAGACGGCGACCATCTTCGCGCTCGCGAAGCTGGCGGAGTACCGCGACGACGACACCGGCCGGCATCTGGAGCGCGCCGCGGCCTACTGCCGCATCCTGGCCGGCGAGATGAGTCGCGCCCCGCAGTACGCCGCGGTCTTCACCGAGCAGTACCTCGACAACCTCTCTCGCGCCGCGCCGCTCCACGACATCGGCAAGGTGGCGATCCCCGACGCCATCCTCCTGAAGCCGGGCAAGCTCACTGCCGAGGAGTTCGAGCAGATGAAGCGCCACACGACGTTCGGCGCCGACACGCTCAGGTCGGTGCAGGCCGAGTATCCGGGCAATGCCTTCCTCACTATGGGCATCGAGATCGCGGAGTCCCATCACGAGAAATGGGACGGCAGCGGGTATCCGCACGGCCTGGCCGGCGCGGCGATCCCTCTGGCGGCGCGCATCGTGGCCGTGGCCGATGTCTACGACGCCGTGCGGTCGCGGCGCAGCTACAAGCCGGCCCGTCCCCATGCCGCGGCCAAGGACATCATCCTCGAAGCTCGCGGCAGCCATTTCGATCCCGCCGTCGTGGACGCCTTTGCCGCGCGGGCCGACCAATTCGCGGCGGTGCGGAGCAAGCTGGAGAGCAAGTAGCGGGCGGCGCGCCGAGCTCCTCCGGGTCGCGTCCCGGCCGGCGCCGCCCGCTCTGCCGCCCGCCCGCTCCGCGAGGCCGCCCGGGGCTCGCGCACGGGTAGTGCAAAAGGGGAAGACAAGGATTCCTTGACTGTCGCCTCGCCCGCGGCCGTCCACAGGCTCGGTTGCCGGGGGGAAGACAAGGATCCGCCGGCTTTTCTTATCTTCCCTCGCAGCACTACCCCGCCGCGGCGGCTCCCACGGCCGCGGCCCGCGCGGCGTGCGGCGTCCGCCTTCTCGCCGCTCGTCGATCCGGAGGCCGCTCGCGCAAACCGAACGGTCTCCTTCTGCCACCACTCGGCCGCCGGCATCGCCCGGATCAGCGTCGCGCGCAAACGCACGCTCATCCCTTTTGGGGAGCTCCGGGAGCAGCGTCGTCGGACTCACCGGCGTCTCGCAGGACTTGGTCGTAGAGACTGTCGCTCATGCGAAAATCGTTCTCGCGCAGACTGTCCAACAGCAACACGCCCAGCGTGCCGATGACGGGCAAGCCAAGCGCGCGTGCCTTACGCGTCGCCGCGCGCTCGTCTAACAAGACCAGATAGGCGCGGAGCTCTGTGGCGAGGATGATCGCTGCGCTCTTGCCGGCGTCGAGCTCCTCTCTGAGCAACTGCGCCGCCGGCGTGTCCTGCGCGAGTTGAACGGTGATCCAGGCGGCGGCGGTCAAAGCAGCCACGCTTCTGTCGTCCAGGATCTCGGCGCGCTGCGATCGTTGACGAGAGTCACCTCATGCGCCCATTCGTCGGGCGTCAGGCGGAAGTAGTCGATCCCTTTGCGCGCCAGGAGAGAGAGGAAGCCGGGCCGCGTCAGTCCCAGCAGTTCAGCGGCTTTGCCGGCGGAGATACGACCTTCGACGTACAGCCCGAGGAGGATGTACTCGCGCGCGGTCTCGGCGGCTTGCGCGGGCGCGCCGAGCAGCGCGACAAGCTCGCCCGGGAGGGTGATGGGAAGAGTCAGAGTGCCAGCCACTGGGTAGACCGTCCTTTTCCTCAACTCGGCATCGGTGATTCCGTCACGCTCGTTCCAGAGCCGCGACTGCCTTCCCATGCACGTCCTTGATCTGGACCCTCAGATGCGGCGATCGTCGACTCACGATCCCGTTGAACGCCCGCCCTATCGATGCGCCGGCTCCTGACAGGCACCGTGCACCCTGTGCCCGTGCGTCGCGGGCCGGCGGCCTCAGCCGTCCGGCGTCACGCCGCGCTCGGCGAAGGCGCGCAGCAGCCCGAAGCAGCCCGTGAGCATCATGTCGCCGTGGGGCGCCGCGTACTCGAGCGGCAGCGTGCTGCCGGCGAGCAAAGCGCGGCGTGGTCCGGTGGCGAAGCACGGCAGCGCGGTCAGATCGAGCGTCCGCGCCGCGGCGGCCAGCACCGCGCCGTGGCCGCCGCTCTCGCGTACCTCGTCGCTCTCGAGGTTGCCGGCGAGAAAGCGCCGCAGGTACCGCTCGAGGCCGGGTTCGTCGAGCAGCCTCGTGTGATGCTCGAACACGCCGGCCAGACGGCCGTCCAGCGTGACCACGCAGATCGTGTGACCGTTGCCGACGTTGACGAGCACGGCGTCGCTGACGCCCGCCGGGAGCGCGCCGTAGAGCGCCGCCGGGCCGGTGTCGGCGACCAGCGCCGGTCCGCCGCCGGCGAGCTCCTCGGCGAGCGCCGCCGCGGCGCGCAGCCTGGTGAAGTCGCGCGGCGCGGCGGCGGCCTCGTAGAAGAGCTCGCCGAGAGGCCGGCCCTCATCTACGGCGGCCTGCCAGAAGGCGAAACGGAAGATACGGTTGGAGCCGTGCGGGCTGAAGCCGTGGTCTTGCACGGCGACCGCCGCGGCGTCGAAGCGCGGCTCCACGCCGAGCAGCTCGAGGGCGGCGCGCAGAGCGGCCGCGTCGAGGTCGCCGGAGCGCACGTGCGCTCCGGCGCCGGCCGGCAGGCGGCCGAGCAGCTCGGCGGCGGCGCTCTCGCCGACCACGCGCGTCCCGAGGGCGCGGACTCTGTCCAGGTCGTCGGCGAAGCTCCACGCTGCCGCCTCGGTGGCGACAAAGGCGTGGCCGGCGGCGAGGTGTGCCTTCATGGCGCTGCCGTCGGCGCCGCCGCCCATGGTCGGCCCCGTGAACACGACGGTCTGGCCGCGGCCGGTGGCCGCCGCGATCTGTGCGGCCACCACCTGCGTGCGGGATGGCACGACGAGCTTGACGGCGTTCTCGAGCGGCTGGCCGGGGCGCGTGAAAAGGATGTCCGCCGTGCCGGTGCCCACGTCGACGGCGAGGATGCGCATGCCGGAGCTTCGCGCGGCCGGCGTGACGCCGGGGGCGCTCCCGCGGCGGCCGGAGGGGGCGGCGCCTGCGGCGCCGCCGCTCACGCCGGCCGCCGCGCCGGCGCCTTGCTGAAGCGGAGCTTCCAGACGCCGGTCATCGCCTCGAAGACGATGTCGTTGCTCATCTTGCTCTCGCCGACCTTGCGGTCGACGAAGATGATGGGCATTTCGACCACCTTGAAGCCCAGCTTGTAGGCGCGGTAGGTCATCTCGATCTGAAAGCCGTAGCCGGCCGTGCCGATGGCGTCGAGGTCGATGGTCTCGAGCACGCGGCGGCGAAAGCACTTGAAGCCGCCCGTGAGATCGCGCAGCGGCAGTCCGAGGATGGTCTGCGCGTAGAGGCAGCCGCCGCGGCTGATGATCTTGCGCGACAGCCCCCAGTTCTCGACGCCGCCGCCCTTGACGTAGCGCGATCCGAGCACCAGGTCGGCGCCCTGGTCGATGAGGCGCAGGAAGTGCGGCAGGTAGCTGGCGTCGTGGCTGAGGTCGGCGTCCATCTCGAAGATACGCTCGGCGCCCATGGCGAGGGCCTCGCGAAAGCCGGCGATGTAGGCCTTGCCGAGGCCCTCCTTGCCGGCGCGGTGCAGCACCGAGACGTCGGCGACCTCGAGGGCCAGCTCGTCGGCCAGCTCGCCGGTGCCGTCCGGAGAGCTGTCGTCGACGATGAGCGTGTGCAGACGCACGCCGTGACCGCCGGCGACCTCGCGGATGCGGGCCAGCGCGTGCCGCAGGTTCTCGCGCTCGTTGTACGTGGGGAGGACGATGACGTTCATCGTGCCGAGAGTATACCGTCGCCGGGTCTGCTTCGCCGCCCGGCTCCGGCCGCGGGCCAACCATCACCCTCAACGTCAGCCTGAATCTTTTCCGCCGGCGCAGGCGACAGGAGGCGCGAAGGGATGGTTGCCGGGACCGTTGAATACACTATAGTGGTGTCTTCACCGGTCGGAACCACTACATCTTGTGGTGAGGGGTCATCCGTGCATTGTCCGTTCTGCAACAGCGATGAGAGCAAGGTCGTCGATTCCCGCGACTCGGAAGCCGGCGACGCCACTCGCCGGCGACGCGAGTGCCTGGCCTGCGAGCGCCGCTACACCACCTACGAACGGCTCGAAGAAGTGCCCCTGGTGGTCGTCAAGCGCAGCGGCCGCGAAGAGGTGTTCGCCCGCCAGAAACTGCTGAACGGGCTGCTGCGCGCCGGCGAGAAGAGGGCCATCCCCATCGAGAGGCTCGAGCGCGCCGTCGACGACATCGAGAACGATCTGCGCCGCGTCCCCGGGCAGCGGGTGACCACGCAGATGGTTGGGGAGCGTGCCCTGCAGCACCTTCGCCACATCGACAAGGTGGCCTACGTGCGCTTCGCCTCGGTCTACCGCCAGTTCGACGGCGTCGACGAGTTTCAGCAGGAGCTCGCCCGTCTCGAACGCGCCGGCGCCGACCCACTGCCCGGCGAGGAGCCGCTGCCGGGCATCGACGCCGAGCTCGATGCGCTTTCCACGATGACGTTCACCAAGCCGCCGCAGGCGGTCGCGACCGGAGGGGACAAGGGGCATGACTGACACAAAGAAGGCAGTGATCGAGCTCTCCGCCAATGCGCTCAAGGTGCTCCAGCGCCGCTACCTCAAGAAGGGCGAGAACGGCGAGCAGCTCGAGACCCCCGAAGAGATGTTCCGGCGCGTCGCTCGGGCCATCGCGCAGGCCGAGCGCCTGTACAACCCGGCCGCCCCCGTCGAAGAGTGGGAGGCCACCTTCTACGAGCTCATGACCAGCCTCGAGTTCCTGCCCAACAGCCCCACCCTCATGAACGCCGGCCGCGAGCTGGGCCAGCTCTCGGCCTGCTTCGTGCTCCCCGTCGGCGACTCCATGGAGTCCATCTTCGAGGCCATCAAGAACACCGCCCTCATCCACAAGAGCGGCGGCGGCACCGGCTTCAGCTTCTCGCGGGTGCGCCCGCACAACGACGTGGTGATGAGCACCAAGGGCGTCTCCAGCGGCCCGCTCTCGTTCATGAGCGTCTTCGACGCCGCCACCGAGACCATCAAGCAGGGCGGCACGCGGCGCGGCGCCAACATGGGCATCATGCGCGTCGATCACCCGGACATCCTCGACTTCATCCGGGCCAAGGAGGACGACGACCACCTCAACAACTTCAACATCTCGGTGGCCGTCACCGACGCCTTCATGCGCGCCGTCGACGCCGACGAGGACTACCCGCTGGTCAACCCGCGCTCCGGCGACGTGGTGCAGACCCTCAGCGCCCGCAAGGTGTTCAAGAACATGGTCGCGCTCGCCTGGAAGAACGGCGATCCCGGCATCGTCTTCATCGACCGCATCAACGCCGACAACCCCACGCCGCAGCTCGGCGAGATCGAGAGCACCAACCCGTGCATCACCGGAGAGTCGCTGGTGTACACGGATGCGGGTTTGAAGAGGATCGTCGATCTGCATGAGGGGCGCCGGCGCCCCGGCCTGGTCCTCGACAGCCGCATGGCCGGCGACCGCGGGAGCGCCAAGGCCGCGCAGGTGGTCGCCAGCGGCGTCAAGCCGGTCTACCGGCTCGCGACCGTCGAAGGCTACGAGGTCCGGCTGACCGCCGACCATCGCGTGAAGACCACGCGCGGATGGGTGCCGGCTTGCGATCTCACCGAGGGCGACCGCATCCACATCCTCGACCGCAAGGGCGGGTTCGGGAGCGGCGGATCACGCCGTCTCGGCACCCTGCTCGGGTGGCTCGTCGGCGACGGCACGATGAAAGCCACCGAGGTCGTCCTCTCGTTCTTCGGCGACGAGAAGCAGGAGCTGGCGCCTGTGTTCGCCGGGCTCATGCAGGAGGAGGTGGACGGACGGCAACTGCTTGACCGGTCGTACACGACGAACGGCTACGACGTGGGTGGCCGGGACAAGTATCGGGTGAAGTCGGCGCGGTTCTGGCGCGTCGCCGAGGAGCACGGGCTGCGGCCCGGCAGAAAGCTGTGCGTGCCCGAGAGCGTGCTCACCGGCTCCGAGGACATGCAGCGTGGCTTCCTCACGGCGCTGTTCACCGCGGACGGTCACGTGAGCGGCTCGCCGGAGAAGGGCGTGAGCGTGCGGCTCACCTCGATCAGCCGCTCTCTCCTGCGGGAAGTCCAGCGCCTGCTGCTCAACTTCGGCATCCCGTCGCGCATCTACGAGGGGCGCCGGCCGCAGGGCCAGAGGGAACTGCCGGACGGCCGCGGCGGCATGGCCATGTACGACTGCAAGGAATACCACGACCTGGCCGTCTCCCGCGGCAGCCTCGCGCTGTTCGCCTCCGAGATAGGCTTCCTGAGCGAGGCCAAGCAGAGCAAGCTCCTGACGCTCCTCGAGGGCTATCGCCGGGGCCCGTACCGGCAGTCCTTCACGGCTCGGTTCCGCTCGCTCGAGCCGGACGGCATGGAGATGGTGTACGACGTCACGGAGCCGCTCACCCATTCGTTCGTGGCCAACGGCCTCGTCATCCACAACTGCGGCGAGCAGCCGTTGCTGCCCTACGAGAGCTGCAACCTGGGCTCCATCAACCTCAGCCGGGTGGTGCCGGACGGCCACGTCGACTACGGCGCCCTGGGCCGCATCGTGCGCACTGCGGTGCGTTTTCTCGACGACGTCATCGACGTCAATCGCTACCCGCTGCCCGAGATCGAGCGCATGACCAAAGGCAACCGCAAGATCGGCCTGGGGGTCATGGGCTTCGCCGACATGCTGCTGCGCCTCGAGGTGCCCTACGACTCCGACGACGCCTGCAAGATCGCCGGCGACGTCATGAGCTTCATCCAGGGCGAGGCCCGCGCGGCCAGCGAAGAGCTGGCCCGCGAGCGCGGCGTGTTCCCCAACTTCGAGGGCTCCATCTTCGACAGCCCCGCGGGCGCCCGCGTGCGCAACGCCACGGTCACCACGATCGCCCCCACGGGCACCATCAGCATCATTGCCGGCTGCTCCAGCGGCATCGAGCCCTTGTTCGCCATCAGCTACGTGCGCGCCAACGTGCTCGACGACGACCGCCTGGTCGAGGGCCATCCCTACTTCGAGCAGGTCGCGAGGCAGCGCGAATTCTTCAGCGACGAGCTCATGAAGCAGATCGCCGAGGTGGGTTCCGTGCGCCACATCGACGGCGTCCCGGCGGACGTGCGAAAGGTCTTTGCCACCGCCCACGACATCACCCCGGAGTGGCACGTCAAGCTGCAGGCGGCCTTCCAGAAGAGCACCGACAACGCCGTCTCCAAGACCGTCAACTTCCCCAACGAGGCCACCAGCGACGACGTCGAGAACGTCTACCTGCTGGCCTTCCGCAGCGGCTGCAAGGGCGTCACCACCTACCGCGACGGCAGCCGCGAGGAGCAGGTGCTCAACGTCGGTCAAGGCAAGAAGAAGCGCGAGCGCGACCCGGCCGCCGGAGGCATTGCCACCACGCGGCCGGCGCGTCCGCAGCTGCTCAGCGGCGAGACGCAGCGCATGGACACGGGCTGCGGCAAGCTCTTCGTCATCATGAACGACGACGAATTGGGCGCCCGCGAGGTCTTCGCCAACATGGGCAAGGCCGGCGGCTGCGCCTCGAGCAACACCGAGGCGCTCGGCCGGCTCATCTCCCTCGCGCTCAAGAAGGGCGCCTCGGCCGCCGAGATCGTGGAGCAGCTCAAAGGCATTCGCTGCCACGTACCCTACGGCCTCGGCGCCAACGCCACGCTGAGCTGCGCCGACGCCATCGGCAAGGCGCTCGAGCGGCGCTACGTGGCCGGCGCCGCGGCAGCCGCGGCCGGCGCCTCACAGCCGCAGCTCGCCTTCGCCCAGGTCGCGCAGGGCGCCTGCCCCGAATGCGGCGGCGACATGCGGCACGAGGGCGGCTGCGCCGTGTGCAACGATCCCGGCTGCGCCTTCAGCAAATGTAGCTGAGGCGGCTGCGCCGCGAAGCGGCGGATCGGAGGGCGCCGCACACGGCGCCGCGGCGGGCGCCGCGCCCTCCGATCCGCGATCTCTACTCCGCCAGCTCGCGCACCTCGAAGCGCACGATGCCGCAGGGGCACACCAGCGGGTAGCCGCCGAGGTCGGCGTCGTAGTCCAGCTCCGGCGCCTTGACGCCGAAGCGCGTGAGCATGATCCACGGGTAGATGGCGTTGGCGGCCGAGAGGCAGATGGGGCCGGAGCGCCGGTAGTCGACCACCGGCCCCTTCAGCACGATGGTGCCGCCGGCCGGCATCTTCTCGCAGGTGGACTCCACGACCTTGATTTCGACGAGGTGCTGGTCTGTGTGGCATTCGTCCTGCACTGGGGCTCCTTCCGCGCTGCGTTTTCGCGAGTGTACGCCTCTCGGGTGTGGCGCGCGCAGGCTGGGCGGCGCCCGCGGGCGCAGCGCCCGCCGACCGCGCCGGGGCAGCATCGGCGTCGGCGCCGCCCGGCGGGGCAATGCGAATCGGAAAGCCTCCCTCGCGGGCACGCGACCCGCGGCCGCTGCAAATGGGCGATGGTAGCGGGGTCGGCCGCCGCGGCGGGGTAGTGCTGCGAGGGAAGATATGGGACGTCGGCCGATCCTTGTCTTCCCCCTCACCAGCGAGCCTGCGGACGGCCGTGCGCGACGCGACAGTCAAGGAATCCTTGTCTTCCCCTTTCGCACTACCCCGCGCCGCAGCCGCCGGGGTCGCTGCGGCCGCCCGCGCGCGCCGAGCGGTCCAGAGGTCACGGAGCCCTGAGGCGCGCCCGGGAGGCGACGCCTTCAGGAGGGCGGCGCCAAACACCCTCGGTTTGACACGCCGCGCCCCGCGACGGGTACAGTAGGCATGCAGAAGTCCCCGGCCGCCGCACGCGGCGGCCGCCCACGACCTACGAGGGGAGGAAGGCGATGACTGACACCCCCAAGCCCGCGGCGCCCGCGGCCGTCAGCGGTGTGACCATCTCCGACAATGTGGTGGCCAAGGTGGCCTTCAAGGCAATCACCGGCATCGAGGGCATCCACGCTCTTGGCGGCGGCAGCTCCCGCGCTCTGGCCGGCCTGCGCGGCGACAAGGGCACGCCCGGCATCAGCGTCGATCTTCGCGACGGCAGCGTCGACATCGACGTCACCATGAGCATCGTGTTCGGCTCGAGCGTGCCTACCATCGCCGAGGCCTGCCGCAAGGCGGTCACCGAGCAGGTCGAGGGCACCACCGGTCTCAAGGTGCGCGCCGTCAACGTCCTCGTCACCGATGTCGTCTTCCCGGAGGAGCAGGCTGCCTCAGAAGACTGACAGACGGCGCCCCGCCGGGGTCGCGCCCACGACGCTCACGCGCGTGGCGACGTTCGTGCTGCTCATCGCCGCGGGCGGCGTGGCCCTGCTGTTCGCCATGCGGCTGACGGCGGCGGCTTTCGGCTGCGACTTCTCGCCGTTCCCGTACCTCGGCATCAGCGCCGACCACGGGGCGCGCGCCTGGCTGCTGGCGGGCGTCGTCATCGTGCTGGCCGTGCTCGTGTGGCTCGTGCTGCGGCACGGCGAGGAGTGTCTCTGGCTGCCCTCTGGCGGCGGCGCCGGCGGCGGCGTGCGCGTCCCGGCCGCCGCTCTCGCCGGGCTCGCCGAAGAGGCCGCGCGCCGGCACCCTGAGGTCGTCCGCGCCGAGGCCGTGCTGCGCGTCCGAGGAGGCGCCCCCGGCGGCACCGTGCGCGTCTGGGGCCGGCCGCTGGCCGACCGCGCGCGTCTGGCCGCCGAGGTCGAGCAGGCCGTACGCGCGCGGCTGGCCCGAGTCGTCGGCGTTGCGCCGGCGCGTCTCGTGGTGCGGCCGCGCATCCTCACGGTGCCGCAGCTCAAGAGGTACCTGCCGTGACCGCCGGCGCACGCGTCGTCGCGGTGATCGCCGGGCTCGTGGGGCTGCTCTTCGCGGCCGCGGACCTCGCGCGCGAAGCCGTGTTGGCCGGCGCGCGCAGCGTTGAGTGGCCGTTCCCGGACTGGTGGTGGCAGCTCACGACGAACCCCACATGGGCGACGGCGGTGGCCGCGGTGGCCGCGGCCGCCCTGACCGTGGCGCTGATCATTCTCGCGGTGCGTCAGCTGCGCCCACGGCGCCGCGGCCCCGAACTGGTCGAGCTCGGCGATGCGACGGGCCGCGCGCGGCTCGACGTCCTCGCCGTGGAGCGCGCTCTGCGCCGTCGCCTCGAGAACGACCTCCCCGGCGTGAAGACGCGCGCGCTCGAGCTCAGCAAGCGCGGCGACGGCTGGTGGGTGCGTCTCGAGGCCGAGCTTCCCGCGCGCGACGTGCTCGGGCTGCAGGCGCGCGCCGCAGCGCTCCTGGCAGCCGATCTCGCGGGCATGGGCGGCTTGCGGCTGGACGGGCTCGACGTGGTCGTCACGCGCCTCGCGTGAGCAGTCGCAGAGCCGGCCCGGGCAAAAAAATAGAAGACCCGGGAATGACCGGGCCTTCGTGAGAAGCCGCCCCGTGGGTGCTGGGGTCTGTGCTTCTCCTGTGAACGGAGCATACACCTCATGCATACCCCGCGCGCAAGGGGCGGTAACCGTTGTCACCGTGGTACCTCACGATTGTCACCGCGGCCGTTGACGGTGGCGTTGGGCAAAGGCAGCGGGGCCTGAGGCCGTGGCGGCGCATCTCTTTCGCCCCGACCTCGTCGCCTCCGATCTCGACGGCACGCTGCTGACCCCCGAGCTGGAGGCCTCGCCGGCGCTGCCGGGGGCGCTCGCTGCGCTCGCCGCCGCCGGGGTGCCCTTTCTGATCTGCACGGGGCGCATGTTTCGCAGCGCGCGGCGCGTGGCCGCCCAGCTCGGCCTGTCGCGCGGGCCCATCGTCTGCTACCAGGGGGCCATGGTTGCCGACCTGGGCACCGGCGAGTGCTTGCTGCACAGGCCGATGGACGCAGATGTGGCGGTCGCGGTCGTGCGTCGCCTGCGCGACCTCGGCCGTCACCTCAACGCCTACATCGACGACCAGCTCTACGTGGAGCAGCTCGACGACTGGGCGCGGCGGTACGCCGAGCACGCCGAGGTGGGCATCGAGCTTGTGGACGATCTCGCCGCCGAGGTCGCGGCGCGCCCGCCGACCAAGTTCGTCGTGCTCAGCGAGCCGGCGGACGTGGACGTGCTGCTGCCGCGGCTGCAGCAGGAGTGGGGCGAGCGCCTCTACGTCGCGCGTTCGCAGGCGTCGTACATCGAGCTCGCCGCTGCGGGCGTGAGCAAGAGCGGTGCTCTGCAGTGGCTCTGCGACCGTGGGGGCCTGCGCCGCGAGCGCAGCGTGGCCTGCGGCGACGCCCAGAACGACCTCGACATGCTGCGCTGGGCCGGACTGGGCGTGGCCGTGGCCGAGGCGCCCGCGGACGTGCGGGCCGCCGCCGATCTCGTCGTAGCCCGCGCGCGCTTGCCCGAGCTGCTTACGAGGCTCGCCGCCGCGCCGCGCGACTGACGGGCCCGCGGCGGACACCCGGGCGCCGCGGCCCGGCGCCGGCGGCAGTTCGCGCTGGCGAAAGGCCGAAGGCGGCGCCTCCGGGGGAGGCGCCGCCTTCGAGCGGCCCGGGTGCCCGGCGAAAACGGCGCTGCTCAGCGCCCCGTCGCCGTGATCGTGACGGGCGCCGAGCGGGCAGCGCCGTTGGCTGCCGTGGCGGCGACGCGCGCGCGCAGGCTCGAAGCGCCCGGCGGCGGCGCCCAGACCAGAACGGCGCTGCGAGTCGCGCCCAGCGTTGCGGTCTTGAGCAGGGTCCATGCTCCGCCGACGCGGCGCTCGAACACCACGGTCTGGCCGGGCTTGCCCGGCAGCACGTCGGCCGTCAGGGTGACGGCTGATCCCACGGGCACGGACGTCTTGCCGGCGCGCAGCGTGACCGCCTGCCGGACGACCACGGCGGCTCGAGCGGTGGTGCCCAGCGCGGCGTCGTCGCCGCCCCACTCGGCGATGATCTGCGCGTTGCCCGTCCAGCCGTCGAAGCGCTGGCTGAACACGGCCCCGCCGCGCCCGTCGGGCGCGGCGTCGACGGTCGCGAGCTTGACCTTCTCGTCGGTTCCGGCGGGCAGCCTGTAAAGGTCCACGGTCGTCTGCCCGGCGGTCTCGGCGAGCGTCCCGTGCACGACGAACGCGCCCTTGTACGGCACGCTCGCGGGTGACACCCGCAGCCGCAGGCGACCGCTGCGGCGCTGGAGGGAGCCGGTCACGTAGCTCCCGTTTACGGTGAGCGTGGTCTCCAGCGCCTCAACGCTCGCGTCGGGCGCTCCAACGTCGGGCGTGAACGCGACCACGAGCTGGTCGTTGGTGGGCAGAGCCAGAACGGCGGCGACGCGCTGCGCCAGCGTCTGGCGATCGTCGGCGGCCGCCCGCGACGAGCGCCCGGGAATGCTGGTGAGAGGCATGTCGCCCGGACTCGGGCCCACGGCCGCGGGGTACACGCTGAGCATCCCGCTCGTCGAGGCGCCCGCCGGCAGCCGGAGCTTGCCGGAGACGGTGATCGGGGTCTGCACCCCGTAGGCGTAGAGCGTCACTTCGACCTCGTTGGCGACGCCGGCCTTGAGGCCCTTGGGGAAGCGTGCGCCGGCGATGCGCGCAGAGCTGCGCGCCGGGCCGGCGGCGGCCTTCATGTCGACCGAGAGGATGCTCGCCGGCGCGATGCCGTCGGGGTCGTTGACCAGCATCGCGAGCATGGCCGCCGCGTCCGCGTTGAGATAGCCGAGCACGTCGTACGAGTCGTCCCACGTGTTGCTGCGAACCACCGTGTACGGAGGGGCGACGCCGTCGGAGACCACGATCGTCGTCGTGGTCGCGGCGCTGCCCGACGCCACGGCGTTGTCGCTCGCGTTGTAGCCGGCCGCGGCGAGGATGTCGGCCGGCAGCAAGGCCCAGTCGCCGTTGATGAGGCTACGCGGCACGAAGGACGATTCGCGCCCCACGGTGCCCTGGGGCTGGAGCTCGACGCTGCCGGTCACGGGCGTCTCGAGCGGCATGTCGCCGATCCTGCCCGCCACTCCGGTGCCGCGATCCTGAAGCACGCTGCCGCGCACGCTCCCCGGCGTCATGAGCATGTAGGGGTCGATGTTGCTCGACCACACCCCGTTCACGACGGCGTTGGTCATGTAGTACTGCACGTCGCCGTCGCCGTAGAAGGGATGGCCGAACATGACCACGCGGTCGCCATCGACCCACGTGACCGTGCCCAGCGCGCCGAAGAGCACGTCGCCGCGCGACATCAGCACGCCCACGCCGGCGCCGCCGACGAGCGGCGCGCTGAAGTCGGGCGCCGACCCGGCGAGATGAGCACCGTAGGGCGCCACGTCGCAGCCGTGCTTCTCGAGAAGCGCGGCGAGGTTCTTGTAGGCCGCGCTCTGCGGCGGCAGGCCGGAGATGCCGACGGTGGCCAGCGGGGCCATGACCGCGGTGCCGGCCTTCGCGGCCACGGCGCGCGCCTCGCGTCCGGAGCGGGCGACGACGATGTGCGAGATCGTGGCGCCGCCGATCCTGAGCGGCTGAGGGAGCGCGATCGGCACGGGGTTCGGGAGGAACGTGTCTACCATGGCGGCCATGTACTCGACGGGCGTGGCGAGACCGAGGTAGCCGCGCGTGAAGATGTCGCCGTACGACACCGCGCCGACGAGCTTGTCGCCTCCCGCGG
>CAIOZS010000285.1 GCA_903862845.1 uncultured Thermoleophilia bacterium | reverse complement strand
GCCGCCTGCGCCGCGCGCTCGCCGGCCGCCAGCTCGCCGGCGAGCGCGGTCACCTCGGTCTGCACGGTCTGGGCGCCGGAGGAGCCGGCGGTGCTCACCAGGGTGAGCGCGGCCGGCCGGCCGGCCGCCAGGGCGGCGGAGAAGCCGGCCGGGACCTCCAGCGCCGCAGCCACCTTGTTGTCGTCCACGGCTTTCTCGGCGTCGGCCATGGTCATCGTCTCGGTCTTGACGACGCCGGACTTGGCCAGCGCGCTCACGAGCTGCGCCGCCGGCGCGCCGGAGTCGGCGTTGAAGACGGCCAGCGGCAGGCGGTCGCTGCCGCCGCCGAACATGAGCCCAAAGAAGGCCGTGAAGGCCAGCGGCATGATCACGGTGAAGAGCAGCGCGAGCCGGTCGCGCCGCGTCTCCAGGAGGTCCTTGGAGGCCAGTATCCAGACGCGTTTCACGAGGGCCTCACGCGTAGCGCTTCCGGAAGCGCAGGACGGCGACCGCAAAGAATACGACCGCGAACCCCAGCGGGACGAGCAGGTTGAGCCCGATGTCGCCGAGCCCGCCGCCGCGCATGACGGCATCCCAGCCCTGCAGGAGCCAGCCGTTGGGGGTGAGCTTCTGAACGTTGGCGTAGGTGCCGCCGGCGGCCGCGGAGCCCGTGAAGTTGCCGCCGAGCAGAGCCAGCACCAGGTAGACGCCGGCGCCGATGGCCCCGGCCTGCGCCGGCGTGCGCACCAGCGAGATCACGAGAAGCGCCAAGCCGGAGGCGACCGCCGCAGCCACGAGCGTAAGTGCCGCCACGGCATCGAGCCGACCCCAGTCGATGCCGAAGATGAAGCGGCCGGCGACCAGCAGGATCACGGCCTGCACCAGCACCGTCACGAAGACGCTGCTGAACTTGCCGCCGAGAATAGTCTGCCGCGGCGTCGGCGTGGTGAACAGCCGCGGCAGCGTGCCGGCACGGTCCTCGTCGATGATCGTGCGCGCCACGTTGTTGGCGCCAAAGAACATGAAGAAGATCATCATGCCGGCGAGGATCGTGCCCGTGACGCCGACATCCTTGGTGGACTGGCGGCCGGGCAGCCGCGGCGCGCGCTGCGTGACGCTGACCCCGGCGGCCGCGCCGCCGCCCTGCATGTACTTCGCGGCGGCTTCCTGCGCCAGCTTGCCGGCGCGGGCGCCGTCGCCGTTGGCGGTGGCCAGGCCGGCGGCGGCGAGCGCCGCCGCGCGGGCGCCGTTGAAGCCCAGCAGCGCCTGGCCGACGATGCTCTCGGTGATGGCGCCGCCGATCTGCTGCGTGGGGTTCTCGTAGAGCTCGACAGCGGTCGCCGGCGCCGTCGAGCCGCTGCCGAAGATCGCGCGGCTGAGGCCGGCGGGAATGATCACGGCCGCCGCCGTCTTGCCGTCGTCGACGCTCTTGCGTGCCTCAGCGGCCGATGACTTGTCACTGACCGTGATGACGTCCTTGAGATCCGGGCTCTTCAGGACGCCCACGATCACGCCGCCGGCGTTCTCGGCGGTGCCGGCGGCGACGGACGCGCCCGTATCGGCGTTGGTCACGGCGACCTTGGTCGCCGAGATCGAGAAGCTCTGGCCGCCGCCGAAGGCGAAGCCGAGCAGGGCGGCCAGAGCCAGCGGCGCAACCAGCATCATGGCCAGCGCCGGCGCGTTGCGCATCGTGCTGCGCAGGTCTTTCCAGGCGATCGCGAGGATGCGACTCACAGGCGTCCTACGGGCGGGTGCACCTGCGGCGCACCCCACGATACCTGGGCGGCGCCGGTCATTCCCGCAGGGCTCGCCCGGTGAGGTGCAGGAATACCATCTCCAGGTTGGGCTCGGTGACGTTCACCTCGGTGATGCGCGAGCCTGCCGCGGCAGCCGTCTCGAAGAGCCGCGGCAGCACCTCGTTGGCGTCCTGCACCAGCAGCACGGCGCGGTCTTCGTCGATCATCGCCGTGGTGACGCCGCGGACCTCCGCCCAGCGCTCCACCATCCCCTCGAGGGAGTGGTCGACGCTGAGCTCCACGTGGGCTTCCTCGCCGACGATCTTCACGAGCTCGCCGTTGGTCCCGACGGCGATCATCTTGCCGTGGTCGACGATGCCGATGCGGTCGCTGAGCTCTTGCGCCTCGGCCATGTAGTGGGTCGTGTAGAGGATCGTCATGCCCTGGTCCCGCAGCGCCAGGATGCCGTCGAGGATCGAGCGCCGGCTCTGCGGGTCGATCCCCACCGTGGGTTCGTCCAGGTAGAGCACCTTGGGTTTGTGCAGCAGGGCTACGCCAATGTTGACGCGCCGCTTCATGCCGCCGCTGAACTTCTCCACGCGGTCCTTCTGACGGTCGACCAGCGTGATGAGCTCGAGCACCTCGTCGACGCGCGTCTTCAGCGCTTCGCCGGCGAGGCCGTACATCTTACCCCAGAACAGCAGATTCTCGCGGGCGCTCATGTCCGGATAGAGCGCGATGTCCTGGGGGACCACACCGATGGCTTCCTTGACCGCTTGCGCGTCGGTGACCACGGAGTGGCCGTCCACGAGCGCGTCGCCGCCGCTGGGATGAAGCAGACAGGACAGCATGGAGATGGTGGTGCTCTTGCCGGCCCCATTGGGGCCCAGCAGGCTGAAGATCTCGCCTTGGGCGATGTCGAAGCTGACGCCGTCGACGGCGAGCACGCCTTTGGGCGGGTCGTACTGCTTGCGCAGCCCCTGGACCTCGACGATGCTCACAAGCCTGCCCTCCCCGTACGTCGGCGCCGAAGTCTCCTTATACACCGAAGGGCCGGCGGCGGTCACCCACAGCATGACCGCCGCCGGCCCACGAGCCGGGCCGCTCCTCAGCTCAGAACCGCGTCGCGCTCAGGAGATCCGCCGCCGCGCCGGCGGCGAACCTCCGCGCGCGACGTGCGGCAGGTCCTCGCTCCTCCGCTACTGCACCACCGGCTGATACTGCCCGCAGGCCCACTGGTCGCCGATCACGAGATTGCCGGCGTGCCCGGGCGCGGTGCACAGCCGCACGTCCCCGGTTCCGCCGTGCGGCCTGCAGAAGTCGCAATGGCAGCAGCGCGTCGCCTTGTGGTGGGGGAGCCTCGGGATCACGGACGCCTCACGGGGCGCCGCCGCGCCCGCGGCCGGTCGCGCCTTCCAGCGGGCCGTCGGCGCGACGCCCGCACCCGCCGGAGGGAGTGCTTCGCGTGTGACTGAGGACATGATGCCTCCTCCTTCTCTGCCTGCCTCCCGGCGACCGCACGCCCGTAGGCGCCGTAGCGGCAACGCCGGACCTCTGAGAGAAGAGTACGGTCGGGACAGCAGCCGCGGCCTCACCCGGAAAGGGTGAATCGAAAGGCGGCACGGAGACCGCGGCGGAAGTGCGTCAGCCGAAAGTCGGCAGGGGGCCGAGCGGACGCAGCACGCAGACCGGAGTCTGCTCGTGGCCCTGGCCGAGAGGGTTGTCGCGCATAAGGGTGGCGGCAAGGGCACGATCGGCGCCCGGAGACGCCCCGAGGACGGTGGCCGTGAGGTCGTTGGCGTCGATCACCACGAAGTCGACAGGGTCGCCGGCCGCCTCGGCGAGCAGCGCAGACAGGTGGGCGGCAACGCCGTCCGGGTCGGCCGGGCCGAGCTTGGCGTGCGTGTTGTGCGGCGGCAGCGTGTTCCAGGTGGGGCCGTCGATGGCCTCGACGTTCGACCCCGCGATCTTGTAGAAGAGGCCGCGCTTGCCGATGACCTTGCCGGCCGCCGAGGCGGCCGCGGCCGCGACGATGCGCGGCGCCCCCGCCTCATCGATGGCGAGCTGCATCGTCTCGGGGATGCCGAGGCCGATGCCGTGCGGGGTCTTGGTCACGGCCTTGCTCAGCACCCTCGCGAGCCTGGTCGGGTGGATCTCGTCGAGGGCGTAGCTGCGGCCCTGGCTGGCGGCGATGGGCTTCTCGGCCATGACGACGATGTCGCCGGGCTTCACGTGCCGGGCGACCTGGCGGCGGAGGAGCTCGTCGAGGTCGTCGCCGCGGCCCACCAGGTCGGTCCTCAGCGGGACCCGCGCCCATACGGTGCCGCCGAGCGCGGCGAACAGGTGTTTCGTGTCGTTGGGGCGGTACTCGGCGAGGAGGCGCTCGGCCGCGGCGGCCGCGGCGGGGCCCTGCGGGCCCGCGGCCGCCGCAAGAAGCGCCGGCACGCGCGCGTCGCCGGCTTCGGCGATGCTGCCGCGATGCGCCGGGCCGATTGTCGCCGGCGCGGTCAGCGCTGCCTCGACGTCGGCGTCGTGCAGCACCACGTCGCGGTCCACGAGCTCGCGCAGCCAGAGCTCGACGTTGGCGGCGCGCCAGAAAAACATCGACTCCTCGACCTCGCCGCGGCAGCAGGCGCGGAACGCGCTCACCACCGCGGCGCCGTCCCAGAAGGGGCGCGCCTGGAACGAGGGCGACTGCAGGAGACTGGTGAACGCCGCGCGGCGCGCCTTGATCCAGCGCATCTCGGGAGTCGTGAAGCCGACCTTCCAGCGCCGCAGGCGGATCTTCTCGGGGAGCGTGCCTCTGAGCGCGGCGCGCAGGATCCAGCGGCTCCAGCCGTGCCTGATGATGGCATCGTCCGGCAGGCTCAGGATGTAGTCCACGAGCTCCTGGTCGAGGTACGGCACGCGACTCTCAACGCTGAACGCCATGGAGTTGCGGTCTTCGTAGCGCAGCAGGCAGGGCAGGCTGTAGGTGAGCAGGTCCTGCAGCAGACGCTGCTTGAGGTCGTCCTGCGAGCGGCCGTAGCCGGGGTCGCTGGTGCGCGCCACAAAGTCCGGCTGGAGCAGCTTGCGAATCGGCAGCCGCTTGCGCCGCTGGCTCAGCCTGCGGCGGACCAGCGGCCACAGCACGTCGCGCGACTTTGCTGCCTCGCGACGCAGCTCGGCGTACTTGCCCTGCTTGCGAAGCTGACGCAGGTAGACGAGCTGGTACGGCACGTAGCCGGCGATCAGCTCGTCGCCGCCCTGGCCGTCGAGCAGCACGGTCACCTGCTCGCGGGCGCTGCGCATGACGCACCACTGCGCGTAGGGGCCGGTGCTCACGATGGGCTCTTCCTGGTGCCAGATGAAGTCGCGCAGCTCGTCGACAAACTCGTGCGACGTGGGGCTGGTGTAGGTGGTGTCGGCGCCGGTGCTCTGGACGGCGATCTCGATGTAGTCGCGCTCGTCGATGGGGTCGCCGGCGAAGACGGCGCTGAAGGTCTTGAGCCGGCCACGCAGCGACGTCGCGTCGGGCGCGTCCTCCTGGAGCAGCTCGCTCATGAAGCTGACGATCGTCGTCGAGTCGAGGCCGCCCGACAGGCACGAGCCGACCGGGACCTCCGAGACGAGGCGCCGCTCGACGCTCTCGCGGAAGCGGCGCCTGAATTCAGCCGGGTCTGAGCCACCGTCGCGGCTGAGCCGCGGGGTCCAGTACGGCGTGCTCTCGAGCGCAGCCCTGAGAGCGCCGGGCCCGGCGCCGGCGTCCGCCGGCGCTCCGCCCGGCCCCAGCGGCAGCTCGATCCAGGTCGCCGCCGGCACGTGGTAGACGCCGCGGAAGAACGTCTCGGCGCGGTGGTCGTGAAAGCCGTGCTGCAGGTATTCGAAGACCATCTGCTCGTCGGCCTCGGCCACGAGCTCGGCGTCCTGGAGCAGGGCCTTGATCTCGCTGGCAAAGAGGAGCCGGCCCGAATGCGGCGAGCGCGCGTAGAACAGCGGCTTGATGCCGAAGTGGTCGCGGTTCAGGACGAGCTTGCCGTCGCCCTCGCGCAGGTCGGCCACGGCGAACGCCCACATGCCGTTGAAACGCGCGGCGCACCCCGGACCCCACTCCTCGTAAGCATGGACAACAACCTCGCTGTCGCTGCTCGTGCGAAAGTCGTGGCCGGCGGCGACGAGCTCGGCGCGCAGCTCGCGGTAGTTGTAGACCTCGCCGTTGTAGACGAGCCAGACGGTCTCTTCTTCGTTGGCGATCGGCTGGTGGCCCCCGGCGCGGTCGATGATGCTGAGGCGGCGATGGCCGAGGCTCACGTTCGCGCTCTCGAAGGCGCCGGCGTCGTCGGGTCCGCGGTGCGCGAGCGCCGCGGCCATGCGCCCGAGAAGCTGCCGGTCGGGCGAGCCGGCGAATCCGAGGATGCCGCACATGAGCGGGAGCTCTCCTGGAGGTCGGGGCCGATGAGCGGCGCGGCGGCTCTTCCGGCCGCCGCGCCCGTCAACTCTACCACAGGCCCGCCGGCGACCGACCCGTGCACAGGCGCGCGGAGCGCGCGCGAAGTCCGCCGCAGACGCTTCGCCCCGCCGGCGTCAGCGCGCGACGAGCCCGCGGTTCTTGGGGTGCGCCATGCAGAAGTCGTCCTCGCGCACCATCGGAAACGCGCCGACCGCGGGATAGGCGCCGAACGGCAGATCGCGGCTCGATCCGCGGAAGTACTTCTCCGCCTGCAGGGCGACCGGCGGCGCCGACCGGCAGGTCCCTGCTCCGCCCTCGCCCGGCAGCTCCGCGAACGCGGGGCACGTGCCGCAGCGATGCACGCCGTCCTCGTCCATCTGGCCTCCTCGAATGTCCCGCCGATGCGCGCGGCGCAAGACCGAGCCGCGCGCATCGGTGCTGGCACACATGTTCCCCCAGCGGGCGGCGGCTCCTGCATCGGCCCTGATCCAGAGCGACGCCGTTGCCGCTCCGCGAGCGCGACCGCTACACTCGTGACTCACCCTGACGAGCGTGGCAGCAGGAGGTGGCCGCATGGCACGCGACGTGGATTCTCTGCGCGCGGTCCGCCAGATCGACTACGAGTGGATCGAGTTGCGGGACGGCGCGCGGCTGGCCGCGCGCATCTGGCTGCCCGACGACGCGGCCGCCAGTTCCTTGCCGGGTATCCTCGAGGCGGTGCCGTACAGGCTCAGCGACGGCATGGCGACGCGCGACGTCCTCATCCACCCCTGGTGGGCGGCGCGCGGCTACGGGTGCGTGCGCGTCGATCTGCGCGGCAGCGGCGAGTCGGACGGCGTCCTCGACGACGAGTACGCGCCGCAGGAGCAGGAGGACCTTCTCGAGGTCATCGCCTGGATCGCCCGGCAGCCGTGGTGCAGCGGCGCCGTCGGCATGACCGGTATCTCATGGGGAGGGTTCAACAGCCTTCAGCTCGCCGCCCGCCGGCCGCCAGCCTTGAAGGCGATCATCACGCTCATGAGCACAGACGACCGCTACGCCGACGACGTGCACTACAAAGGCGGCTGCCTGATGGGCACCGACCTCCTGCACTGGAGCTCGTGCATGCTGCACTGGCAGTGCCAGCCGCCGCACGAGGTCGCGGTGGGGGCACGCTGGCGCGACCTCTGGCGGCTCCGCTTGGAGCACAACGAGCCGTGGGTCCACACGTGGCTCGCGCACCAGCGCCGCGACGACTACTGGAAGCACGGCTCCGTCTGCGAGAACTACGCCGCCATCGAGGTGCCAGTCTATGCCGTCGGGGGCTGGGCCGACGGCTACACCAACGCGGTGCCGCGGCTCCTGGAAGGCCTGCGCGGGCCGCGCAAGGGCCTCATCGGGCCGTGGGGACACGGCTTCCCTCACTGCGCAGCGCCGGGACCGGCCATCGGCTTCCTGCAGGAGAGCCTGCGCTGGTGGGACCACTGGCTCAAGGGCCGGGACACCGGCATCATGGACGAGCCCATGCTGCGCGTCTGGATGCAGGAGTCGCTGGCGCCGAGCGGGCAGATCGCCGACAGACCCGGACGCTGGGTCGGCGAAGACCGCTGGCCGTCGCCACGCCTGGAACCGCGAAGCTGGCGCATGGATGCGGACGGCGTGCTGCGCGACGCCGCAGGCGCTTCGCGCGCCGACCCCGAGGCGGCCGCCGCCCACGGGGCGGACGGCGGCGGCCGTCTGCGTATCCGCGGCTCCCAGCTCTGCGGCGTCGACGCCGGCGCCTGGTGCGCCGAGGGCCAGCCCAGCGACGCTGCCCCCGACCAGAGAGCGGCCGAGGGCCAGTCGCTGTGCTTCACCTCGGCGCCGCTGGCGGAGAGGCTGGAGATCCTCGGCCACCCCGTCGTCACGCTGGACGTCGTCGCCGACCGGCCTCTGGCCCTGGTCGCCGCGCGCCTTGACGACGTCTCCCCGGCCGGCGTCTCCGCGCTGGTCGCCCAGCAGGTCTTCAACCTGACGCACCGCGACGGTCACGAGCGCCCGCAAGCCCTCGAGCCCGGACGCCGGTACTGCGTCGCGGTGCGCCTCGACGCCATCGCCCACGCCTTCCCGGCCGGCCATCGTCTGCGCGTCGCCGTCTCCCCCACCTACTGGCCGCTGGCCTGGCCGTCGCCCGAGCCGGTCGAGCTGACGCTGGCCGGCGGCGAGTGCCGGCTCGAGCTGCCCGTGAGGCCGCCGCGCCTCGAGGACGACAAGCTGGCTGCCTTCGAGGCACCTCTGGTGCCGCCGGGACTCGGCGCGCGGACGATCGGCGGCGGGCCCGGCGACCGGGCCTATGTACGCGACCTCGTCGCCGACAGCGTCTCGTGGACGTACCACTACGTCGACGGCGGCAACGTCGTCCTTCCCAACGGGTGGGAGACCGAGGAGTGGAACACCGTGACCTACGAGGTGCGCGAAGACGACCCGCTGTCCGCCACCGTCCACGTGCGCGTCGAGAGCGTCCTGCGCCGGGGAGACCAGGGCCGTTTCCACATCGTCACCCTGGGGCAGATGACCTGCGACGCGAGCGCCTTCTTCATCGAAGACGAGGTGCGCGTCACCGAGGGCCAAGACGGGGACGAGCGAGAGGTCTTCGTGAAGACGTGGCGTCACGAAGCGCCGCGAGACTTCGTCTGACGCGCGGCGCGGCAGCGCGCGGAGCAGCGAGGAGGGATGAATGTACATCGGCGCGCACGTCAAGTCGTCGGGCGGCGTCTGGAACGCCGTCGCCAACGGCGAGCGGATCGGCTGTCAGGCGGTCCAGTTCTTCGCCGGCAGCCCGCGCACCTGGGCGCCGACGATCTACAAGGACGAGGACGCGGCGAAGTTTCGCGAGGCGCGCGCCGCGTCGCCCATCCGCTTCGTCGTCATCCACACGATCTTCCTCATCAATCTGGCGAGCGCCAACGAGGACTTCTACGAGAAGTCCGTGACGTCGCTGCTGGGCGCCGTGGCCGCGGCGGACCAGCTCGGCGCGGAGGCCATCGTCACGCACGTCGGTTCGCATCAAGGCGCGGGCTTCGACGTCGGCCTCACGCGCGTGCAGGCCGCCCTCCGGCGAGCCCTGACGGAGAGTGAAGGCTCGCCGGTGCGCATCCTGCTCGAGAACACGGCCGGCGCCGGTGGCACGATGGGCGTCGACTTCGACGAGCTCGGCGCCCTGATCCGCGCCGCCGACGAGCACCCGCGACTGGGGCTGTGCCTCGACACCGCCCACATCTTCGAGGCCGGGTTCGACCTGCGCACGGCCGCAGGTCTGGACGAGGCGCTGGCGCGCCTCGACGCCGCCTGCGGCCTCGACCGTCTCGCGATGCTCCACCTCAACGACTCCAAGACGCCCTTGGCCTCAAACCGCGACCGCCACGAGAACATCGGCGACGGCGAGATCGGGCGCGAGGGCTTCCGGACGATCGTCAACCACCCAGCCTTCGCCGAGGTGCCCGGCATCCTCGAGGTGCCGGGCTTCGACGGTGAGGGGCCCGACGCGCGCAACGTGGCGATCCTGCTGGAGCTGACGGAGGGCAGGTCATGAACGAGCGCATCGTCACGGTCGCGTCGACCACCGGCATCGTCCTCGCCACGATGTGGCGCGAGCTCCTCGCCGCCGAGGGCATCCACGCCGAGAGCGACGGTCCCGAGGCGCCATGAGGGCAGCCTCCACAGACGGCGCCCTGGCAGGACTCGGCGCGGCGCGGGTATACTGCCGGTGCGCCGCATCGCGACGCCCCTGACCCGGATTACGAGGTGACGCCATGGAGCTCGTGCCCGTGACCACCGTCGGCGACGCCGGTCTCGCCAACCTCATCAAAGGCGTCCTCGAACAGGCCGGCATCGAGGCCGTGATCGGCGGCACCGGCACCGAGGACGTGTACCCCACGCCCATGGTGAACCCCTATCACGTCCTCGTGCGCGAGGCGGACGAGGACCGCGCCCGCGACGTGCTCGCGCAGTACGACGCCGCGCCGGACGACGGGGACGACGAAGAGTAGTCGGGCCGGTTCTGCTATCATGTGCCTTCTTGCAGCACTTTTCCGGCCCCGCGGGGCTTCACTCACAGGGGAGCGATGATGTTTGGACGCATCTTCGGCCGCGGCAAGGACGAGCCCGACCAGGCGGTCTGCGCCGAGTGCGGTCGCACGCTCCTCGCCGGCGAATGGACCCAGAAGGTGGTCGGCGCCGACGGCGAGGAGCAGCTCATCTGCTCGCTCTGCGGACAAACGCACGCCCTGAACGGGGCTGAGCCGGTGGTCGCACGCGTCACGCCGGCCACCAGCGCACGCGTGCGTGAGTCGCGCGAGGAGGTCCGCGAGCCCCGCGCTTCCCGCACGGAAAGCGACGCCTTCTGGAAGGCCCTCAAAGACAAGGACGCCGAGATCGAGCGCCTGAAGGCCCAGCTCGCGCGGGTCGAGGCGGAGATGCAGCAGCGCGCCGGCCGGCCGGCCGGCGCGCAGGGCGCGGCCTTGCCGGCCGAGCCGCTCATTCCATCCGCCACAGGCTCGCTGATGGCCGCGACGGCGACCCTGCCGCCCACGGGCGACTCCTCCGAGCCCGGCGAGCGCACCTGGGGCGAGACGCCCGCTGAGTTCGCCGCCGAGCTGGCGGCACTGCACGATGAAGCGGCGGCGACCTCGCCCGCCACGCCGCCGCCCGGCGTCTCGCCGATCGAGCCGGCCCGGCCCGTGGTGCCGGCCGTGGTGTTCGAAGACACCCAACCGATCCCGACGATCACCGATGAGCAACTGGCGGAGGTCGCGATCGCGCCGACGCCGGCCATCGGCGCCGAGCAGGCCGGCGACCCCGCGACGACCCTCACCCCGCAGCCGGCGACGGACGCAGCCGCGCCGGCCGGCGCCGTGGTTTCGTCGATCGCGGCGGAGACGGCGGCGCTGGTGGCGCAGACCCCGGCAGAGGCCGAGGCGCGCGTCGCGCCCCTGCCGGCCGACGAGCCGGCCGCGCCCGCGCCGACGGCAGCAGACCTCGAGGTCGAAGCGGCCTCCCTGACCCTCATGCAGCGCGGCGTCGATCTACTCAACGTGAGCCGCGTGCCTCGCAAGATCGCCGAGACCAACGAGCAGCTGGGCCTGCCGTCGGTGCACGTCGGTTTCGACGGCCGGGCCACGGCCGTCACGTTCATGTGGTCGATGGGCTGGTATCGGTTCCACGTCGAAGCCGACAGCGGCGACGTGCGTATGGTCGACCGCGGCTACGACGAGCTCACCGACCTGCGGCCCAATGCCGGCGTGCGCGCCGACGGCACGGTCCAGCTCGCTCCCGCGCAGCTCAGCCGCGCCGCGCAGCGCGCGCAGCCCGAATCGCAGCCTGCGCCTCAGTCCGCCGCCCCTCAGGAAGCGCCTGTTCCGGCCGAGCCCGAGCCACCCAGCGTGGCGGCTCAGAAGCCTCCCGAGATCCTCAGCAAGTCGCTGCTCGGGCAGCGCAGCGACGACGAGGCCGCCTCCTGGGAGCAGACACAGGCCCGCGACTTCGACTGGGACCGCTGACGGGATCCGCGCGCGCGAAGGGCCGGGAGGCGCTTGTCGGCGCCTCCCGGCCCTTCGCCGCTTCTCAAGGCCGCGGGGCGCGCCGCGGCCGTTCGCGCCGACGTCAGAAGCTCAGCCCGGAGCCGCTGCCCAGCGCGCCGCCGAACATCTGGTTCATGAGCTTCTTGAACGGAAGCGCGTTGGCCGGCGGAGTGACCGTGACCGGCTGGTCGAAGTCCGCCATCGTCATGCTCATCTTGAGCGTCATGCCGTCGATGCCAGTCATGCCTTGCTGGCCCTTGGTGGCCAGATCGGCCGTGAGCTCCGCCTTGCGCATGAGCATGTCGTCGACGCCGATCCAGTAGTCCACCGTGACGTTCGTAAGGCTCTTCTTGAGCTCCTCGACCTGCTTCTTGTTCTGCGCCAGAGCCTGCTCGAGCTGCTTGGCCGTGCTCTTGTCGCCGAGCCTGTTCAGCAGGCTGGGATCGTTCATCGCGGTGGTGAGGTCGGCGGCGAGCTTGGCCGGGTCGGCCGTGGCCTTGACGTGGTAGACCTGAGTCCCAGACAGGTCTTCGGTGCCCACTATCTGGTAGCTCGTACCCCAGGAGGACGGGTCGAGGCCCAGGCTCTTGAGCTGCTCGGTGGGCGCGGCGCCAATCGTCGCCTGGCCGCTGAGGCTCTTCGAGCTCTTCTTGTCGAGGACGTACCACTGGCCCTGGTACTCGACCCACGCCTGGTCGCCCTGCGCCATCATCCCGAAGTCGAGCGTCTGCCCGGCGACGCCCGCGCTCAGCTTCATGTCGGCGGCCATCGGGTCGGTGGCGCTCTTGCCCTCTACATGCAGCGAGAGGCCCTGCGAGAGCAGCGCCTTCTGCGTGGGGTCGGTCATCTTGCTCGCATCGCCCTGGACCTGGAGGCCCATGTCGGCGATGAAGGAGGCGCTCTTCACCTGCGCCATCTTGGCTTCGCTGTCCTTGACGACCTGGTCGGGGGACACGCCCGAGGCGACGGTCGTGGCTCCCGGTGAGCCGTTCGACGACGACTTGCCACCCCCGCAACCGGCAGCCGCCAGCAGAATCAGTGCGAGCACCAAGGCTAGCACGGTCCACATTGATACGGACTTGCGACGCATGGGATTGCCTCCCTCTGGCGTGGTTGGACCCCCGGCGCCCGCTTCGCGGCGGCACCACTTTCTCTTATCGGCGCACAGGGGCTTCTCCTTAACGGAGGATACCCCAGCGCTCAGCCGGGCGGCCGTTTGGGAGAGACGACCACCGCCCGAAAAGGTTCGTTGCCCTCAGAGACGGTCTCGACGCGGGGATGATCCTTAAGGTGCAGGTGGATGACCTTGCGCTCTGCCGCCGTCATGGGCTTGAGGGCGACGGCGGCGCCCTCGCGCACGACCTTCTGTGCCGTGCGCTCGGCCAGCGACGACAACGCGACCTCGCGGCGCTCGCGATAGCCCTCGGCGTCGACGGTCACCTGGCGCCGCTCGCGACGGTCGCCGTTGACGACGATGGCAGCGATGTACTGCAGGGCGTCGATGGTGGCGCCGTGCCGCCCGATGAGGAGGCCGAGATCGTCGCCGCTGATGTCGGCCCTCAGCGCCTCTCCGACCACGCTGGCGCCGACATGAGCCTCGATGCCCATGAGCTCCACGGTGGTGTGCACGAACTCGCGGAGAACCTCGGCGGCGGACGGAAGGTCGCCGGCGACGCGCTCGCCCGAGGGGCGCAGACGCGCCTCCACCCGGGCCTCGCTCTTGCCGCGTCCGAAGAAGCCACCCTTGCTGCCCTCTTCCATGACGACGAAGTCGACGTCAGCCTCGTTCACGTAGGGGACGACCTTGCGCAGCTGGTCCAGCGCCTTGCGCTTGGCCTCCTGGATGGTGGCCGCGCCGGCGAGCGTCGCGAACTCCGTGTCGTCGTCTTCGCCGTCGTCGAGAGGCTGAAGGTCGTCAGGCTCTGTCATCGCTGCCTCCGCTCCCCGCGGGAGTGACGACGGCCCCGCGGGCGGCTGCGCTCAGCCGCCCGCCGGGCCGCTCTGGCTCTTACCCTGACCCGCCGGCGGGCTCTGCTTGCTCTTGCCCTTGCCGGGCGGGGCCTTGCGGGCGCCCTTCTTGGCCGCCGGCTGGCCGGCGGCCGGCTTGGCGCCCCCCTGCTTTGCCCTCTCGGCCTTCTGCTTGGCGATGAGCTCCTCGCGGGTCTCCATGCGACTGCCCTGGGCCGCCGTGAGCGCCTCCATGATGCGGCTGCGCTTGGCCGGCTTGGCGCTCATCGTGGCAAGGTCTTTGGGCTTCATCACCTTGCGGATGAGGAGCTGCTGGCCGATGGTCCAGATGTTGGTGGTCACCCAGTAGACGAACAGGCCGGCCGGGAAGCGGAAGAGGAAGAACACGAACATGATGGGCATGGCCCGCATGATCATCTTCTGCGACTTGTCGGTCTGCGTGGAGAGCATCAGCTCCGTCGAGATGAGCTGAGAGACGACGTACAGCACGAGCAGGATGTAGTACGGGTCTGGCTTTCCGAGCTGAGGGATCCAGAGGAAGCTGGCGTGGTTGAGCGCAAAGACGGACGGCTGATAGATGGGGGCGCTGAGGGGGCCGAGGCCCTTGATGGCCGCGTACAGGCTGATGAAGACCGGGAGCTGAAGAAGGAGCGGCAGGCAGGAGGCAAACGGGTTGACCCGGTGCTCCTGATAGAGCTTCATCGTCTCCTGCTGGAGCTTGCCGCGGTCGCTCTTGTACTTCTTCTGCAGCTCCTTGAGCTGCGGCTGGATGGCCTGCATGGACTGCGCCGAGCTGAACTGCTTCCAGGTGAGCGGGAAGAGCACGAGACGGACGAGGATGGTCAGGCCGATGATGGCGAGGCCCCAGGTCCAGTTCGGGCCCAGACCCAGTGAAGCCAGGGCGTCGTTGATCGTGACGAGGATCCAGTGCAGCAGCAGGACCAGCTGCTTGAGGATGGGCAGGTTATACACGAGCGCTCACGTGCGTCTCGCAGTGTTCGTGCTCGCGCCCTTTGTGGCACGGCGGCACCGGGTCGTAGCCACCATTGCTGAATGGATTGCAGCGCAGCAGGCGCCACGTGGCAAGACCGAAACCGCGAATGGCGCCGTGCTCGCGCAGCGCCTCCACGGCGTAGTTGGAACACGACGGGTAGTACCTGCAACGCGGCCCCAGCAGCGGCGAGATAGTGTATTGGTACACCTTGATGAAGGCAATGAGCAGCGTGTTCACGAGCTTGGGACCTCGTCGAGAATGCCGGCGCGGACGAGAAGCTCGCGCACGGCCGCGCCAACGACGCCTTTCTCCCCGGCGCTCTCGCGAGCGATGAGCTCGAGCAGGTGCGGACGCGCGATCACCACGAGATCGTACTCCTCGGCCAGATGCCCCGCGCAGCCCTGGAAGGCCTCACGCAGCAGACGCTTGACTCGGTTGCGAACTACGGCTCCGCCCAGCTTCTTTGAGACCGACAGCCCCAACCTCGGCCCCTCGGCGCCCGCTTCGGCAGGGCGCCTGAAAGAGTAGAGCACGAGGTACCGGGAGGCCGTCGAGCTCCCCTGCCTGTAGATACGCTGGAAGTCGGAGGAACGCGAAAGGCGGGGGCGCTTGGTGGCCATGGGCCGGGCGACTATGCCGAGAGGCGCTTGCGCCCCTTCTGCCGCCGCTTCTTGATGACCATCCGACCCGCGCGCGTGCTCATCCGCTTGCGAAAGCCGTGGGTCTTGCTGCGCTTACGGGTGTTCGGTTGGTAGGTCCTCTTCACAGCTTCCTCGCTCGATTGCCAATACTCAGAACGTGCAGTATAGCCGTGCGGCGGAGGCCGGGTCAATTTGCTCGGCCGGCCTCCGCCGCACGTTCCTCCCCGCCACCGCCTAAGCTTTTCCCTGCATGCTGCCGATACGCCGAATGGACGACGGAGACAAGGCGATGCTACTCGAGGGATCGATCCACAGGTTCGACTTGGCGGGCGTGCTGCAGTTCCTTGCGCAGAACGCCGCCAGCGGCGTGCTCGAGGTCCGCGATTTCGAGGAGTACGGGTTCATCTACCTCGTGAGCGGCAGCGTGGAAGGGATCTCGCTGCCGATCAGCGACGAGAAGCTGGGCACGCGCCTCGTGAAGGCCGGCTGCCTCAGCGAGCTGCAGCTCGCCGAGGCCCTGATCGAGGACTCGGCGCTCACCCACGACCAGAAGAAGTTCAAGCCTTTGGGGCAGCGCCTCATCGAGAGGGGTTTCACGAGCGAAGACAAGATCCGCGAGGTCATGGGCCGGCAGACGCTGGACCAGGTGTTCGAGCTGGCCCACTGGCAGAACGGCGTCTTCGTCTACGACGAGCCCGAACAGATGCCGCACTTCCAGGTCGCGATCCAGGGCAATGTCCAGCAGCTCCTGCTCGACGCCTACCGGCGCATCGACGAGGGAGAGCACTCGCGCAAGACCGTGAACGTTGTGGACAACGAGGTGTGCTACGCCTGCCCGCTCGAGGACGAGTGCACGCCGGCGATCAAGACGAAGCATCTCAAGAACGACGTCTGCCTGTGGCGCGAGATGGGCGCCGTGCTGGACGACGAGTACGACAAGCTGCGCGACGCGCGCCAGCTCTACCGTTCCAAGGGAGACGACGAAGGAGCAGTGCTCGACGCCTCGCTCGACGGGGAGTAGCCTTTCCCGCAGGCGACGCGAGGAGCGACGACGAGCGGCGACCACTCCACCTCCGGCGGCGAGCTGCGCCGCAATCCGGTCAGCGGAAAGCTGACGATCATTGCGCCGGGGCGCGCGGCGCGGCCCAGCGACCTGCGCACCGCAGCGGCCGCCGGCGCCTCGGGCGCGTGCCCATTCTGCACCGGCAACGAAGCGCTCACCCCGCCGGAGGTCGAGGCCGTGCGGCCCGGCGGCGGCGGCCCCGACACCCCCGGCTGGCGAATCCGCGTCGTGCCCAACAAGTACGCCGCCCTCGCCGGGAGGCACGAGGTGATCGTGCACTCGCCCGATCACGACGCTGAGCTTGAGGACCTCGGCGACGAAGGTCTGCTCGAGGTCCTCGAGGTCTGGCGGCGGCGCATCGCCGCGCAGCTCGACGACGGGGCGGCGGCCGCGACACTGATCGTCAACCGCGGCGCGGGCGCGGGCGCGTCACTCGCGCACCCTCACGCGCAGCTCTTCGGCACGCCGGTCGTGCCGCCGCTCCTGCTCGACGAGCTTCTCGAGTTCGAGCGTTTCCGCAACCGCTACGGCGGCTGCGTGCTCTGCGCCGAGATCGACGCCGCCGGCGAGCGCCTCGTGCACGCCGGCGGCGTCGCGGCCTGGGTGCCGGCGGCGACGCGTTTCCCCGGCGAGCTGTGGCTGGCCCCCAGCGAGCACGAGGCAGACGTGCGGCTCGCCGACCTGCGGCCGCTGGCCGGCGCCGTGCGGCGCGCCCTGATCGCGGTGGACACCGCGACGGGCGGCGCGCCGCTCAACCTCTGGCTGCACACGGCTCCGGCGGAGCTTCGCGGCGCCTTCCACTGGCACGTCGAAGTGGCGCCGCGCCTCTCGAGCATCGCCGGGCTGGAGCTCGGCGCCGACATCGCGCTGGTAACGGTCGACCCCGAGGCCGCGGCGGAGGCGCTGCGCGCCGCGTGGCCTCAAGGCTGAGGGTCCGTCTCCACTTCGCGCAGCGCGAGCTGCCCGCAGGCCGCCTCGATCTCCGCCCCCGGCGAGCGCCTGACCGTACAGCTGACGCCCGCGGCTTCGAGCCGGGCGTGCAGGGCGGCGAGCTGGTCCGCCCGCGGGCGGGCGAACTCGCCGTCGCCGCCCGTCTCGTTGTAGGCGATCAGATTGAGGTGGTAGTGCGGCGGGCGCACCCTCGCCGCCAGCATCTGCGCCTGCTCGTCGGTGTCGTTCACCCCCCGCAAGACCACGTACTCGAACAAGACCTTGCGGTGAGTGCGCCGCACGTACCGCGCGCAGGCCGCGAACACCTCATCCAGACGATAAGTGCGGTTGAGCGGCACCAGGCGGTCGCGCAGCTCGTCGGTGGCGGCGTGGAGGCTCACCGCGAGGTTGAGCTGCAGCGGTTCCTCGGCCAAGCGATCAATGCCCGGCACGACGCCCACCGTAGACACCGAGATGGACCGCGCCGCCAGATTGAAGCCGGACTCGTCGTTGAGAAGACGGCAGGCACGCAGCGTCTCGTCGTAGTTGTGAAACGGCTCGCCCATGCCCATGAAGACGACGTTCGTGACGCGCCGGCCGGCATCGCGGAGCGACCGCGCGAAGTGGAGCACCTGATCGACCATCTCCTCGGCCGTCAGATCACGGCGCAGGCCGAGACGGCCGGACGCGCAGAAGGCGCAGCCCACGGCGCAACCGACCTGCGTTGACACGCAGACGGTGGCGCGCTTCGCGTAGGTCATGAGCACGGCCTCCACGGGGTGCCCGTCCAGGGTCGCAAACAGGGTCTTGCGGGCGGAGCCGCGCGGCGCGACAAGCGTCTCCATGTCCTCGAGAGAGAGCGGGCGAAGGCGCTCCGCCAGCGCCCGCCGCAGGCTCGCGGGAAGGCTGGTCATGCCCTCGAAATCGACGGCGAGACCTCGCGCAAGGGCCTCGTACACCTGGCGCGCCCGGTACGGCGGCTCTCCCAGGTCGGTCATGACGGCGGCGATGGTGTGCGGGTCGATCACCAGGCCATTGTACCCTCGCGCGCGGCAAGGACTGGCGCTCGTCCGCACGAACAACTACGCTGCAAAGCACAGGCCACCGGCAAGGGGACCCAGACCACATGACCACCGTACAGATCGTGGGCATCGTCGTTGCGGCGACAATAGTCCTTCTGCTCGTCATCGCGTTACTGGTGACGCGACGCCGGGGCTCCGCGGGCGAGGCGCCGGCGGCAGCGACTCACGCCTCGTTCCTCGACGACGCGCCGCAGGATACTCTCTCTGCCCTCGGCAAGGCCGAGCAGCCCATGGAAGACATCACCATCGACCCCGCCGTGCATCGCCAGATCCGGCGCGCAGGCGAAAGCCCGGCGCCCGCGCCCCCTGACGCCGCGGCAAGGCGGGAGCCAAGAGGCAATGGGCTGGGCCTGGACTGGGGGCCTTCGGGCGACGCTCCGGCATTCGCGGTGGCCTCGGCAGCGGCCGACGCCTTCACGTCACCGGCCGCGCCGCCGGACGCCGAGACCACCGGTGAACTGCCGGCCGCCGGGCCGGCCGCGGCCGTCACGGCGACGCAAGACCCCGTCACGGAGGGCGGCGTCTCCGCGAACGGACCGGCGCCGGCGCGGCCTTCTGAGGGCGGGCCCGCCGCCGAGGCGGGGCCGGCGTCCGGCCCCCGCGGCCGCCTGGTGCCGCTCTCCGACATCATCGTCACGACGAGCAACAAGATGGTCGACCTGCAGGACCCGGAGGTCCGCCGCATGCTCACCAACCTGGTCAAGGACGAGATCGATCAGGCCACGTACTGCCGGCAGCAGGGGCAGACTATCGACGCGGTGCTGCAGCTCACCGAAGCCGAGAAGATCTCGCGAGCTCTCGACATGCGCGAATCGGCCGCGGCGATCCGCAAGATGATGGACGACCTGCGGGGCCAGGTCTGAGCCCCGCTAGTTCGTAAGGCTCTGGAGCGGGGCGGGAATGCGGCCCCCGCGCTCCATGAACGCATCGTTCGTGGCCCTGCTCACGGCCATCACCGGCGCTTCCCCGAAGAGCCCGCCCAGAGTGACCCAGTCGCCGACCGTCTTGCCATAGGCCGGGATGAGGCGCGCGCCCGTGGTCTTGCAGTTGATCATGCCGATCGCCATGACGTCGGCGATCACGCCGGCGAGGGCGTTGCGCGGGATGTCGCCGGGCACGACGATCATGTCAAGGCCGAGCGAGCAGACCGCGGTCATGGCCTCGAGCTTCTCGATACTGAGGACGCCGTCGGCGGCGGCCTTGGCCATGGCGGCGTCCTCGCTCACCGGGATGAAGGCGCCCGAAAGGCCGCCGGTGGACGATGTGGCCATGGTGCCGCCCTTCTTGACCGCGTCGTTGAGCATCGCCAGGGCGGCGGTGGTGCCGGGGGCGCCCACCTGGCCCAGACCCATGCTCTCGAGGATCTCGGCGATGGAGTCGCCGACGGCGGGGGTGGGCGCCAGCGAGAGATCGATGATGCCCATCTGCGCGCCCAGCATCTGCGAGGCCTCGCGGGCCACGAGCTCGCCGACGCGGGTGATCTTGAAGGCGGTGCGCTTGATGAGGTCGGCGAGCTCGATGAGCGAGGCTTCGGGGTGGCTCGCGACGGCGCCGCGCACCACGCCTGGGCCGGAGATGGCCACGTTGACGCTCACCTCCGGTTCGCCGCTGCCGTGCATGGCGCCGGCCATGAACGGGTTATCCTCGGGCACGTTGCAGAACACGACGATCTTGGCGCAGCCGATGCAGTCCTGCGCCGCGGTCTTCTGAGAGACCGACTTGAGCACATCGGCCATGCGCACCACGGCGTCCATGTTGATACCGGCGCGCGTGGACGCCACATTGACCGACGAGCAGACGCGCTTCGTGCTGCTGATCGCCTCGGGGATGGCCTCGATGAGGGCGCTGTCGGCGTGCGTGAACCCCTTCTGCACAAGGCAGCTGAAGCCGCCGACGAAATCGATGCCGATCTGCTCGGCGGCGGCATCGAGGGCGCCCGCCACCTCGACGTAGGCGGCAGGGTCGTCGCTGCCCAGCACGTGGGCGATCGGCGTCAGCGAGACGCGCTTGTTGACGATGGGGATGCCGTACTTGTGCTCGATCTCGTCGGCCACGGCGACCAGCCGACCGGCGCGCTGCACGATCTTGGCGTGCACTCTCTCGGCGACCTCGTGCGGTTCGCGCCCGGCGCAGTCGGTCAGCGAGATGCCCATCGTGACGGCGCGCACATCGAGGTTCTCCGACCGGATCATGCTCACGGTCTCGAGGATCTCCTGCTCGGTGATAAAGACCACGGGGCGGCTCCTGGACGGGGCGGGCGCCGCTAG
>CAIOZS010000284.1 GCA_903862845.1 uncultured Thermoleophilia bacterium | reverse complement strand
TTCGCCAACATTCCTTATCTTCCCTCGCAGCACTACCCCGCCGCGGCGGCCGACCCTGCCATCTGCGCCCGTCTTCAGAGGCCGCGGGTCGCGCCTGCCGCGAGGGGAACCTATGGATGATCTGATGGACGCCGCCCAGCCCGTGTCGAGGACCGCGCGGCCCGGCGGTGGGGACTCGCCGCGCTGCGACCTCGTGCTCGTCACGATGCCCTTTCAGCACGTGCGCTTCCCCTCGCTGGCGGTCGGCCTGCTCAAGGCGATCCTGACGCAGGAGGGCTTCGCCTGCCGCGCCGTCTACGCCAACCTGCGCTTCGCCGAGCGGCTGGGCCTCGACCTGACGCTGCTCGGCGAGCGCCAGTGGAACGTCTCGTACCTCGGCGACTGGCTGTTTCAGCGGGCGCTGTTCCCGGGCGCCGGGGTGCCGGCCGCCGACTTCGTGCGTGACTACCTGCGCCCGGGCCATATCGCGGCGCCGGAGCGCCGCCGGCTCGAGGAGCTCACCGAGGCAGCGCGCCTGCGCGCGGAGGGCTTCCTCGACGACCTCGCTGCCGAGATCGTCGCCGAGGAGCCGACCGCCGTAGGCTGCACCATCACTGCGGTGCAGCTCACGGCCTCTCTGGCCCTCCTGCGGCGCGTCAAGGAGCTGGCGCCGGGCACGGTGACGCTCGGTGGGGGGCCCGGCTGCGAAGCCGGCCCGGGGCGCTCGCTCCACGAGGGCTTTCCCTTCGTCGACTACGTCGTCTCGGGGGACGCCGACGAGCTCATCGCCCCGCTGCTCTGCGGCATCATCGAGCGCGGCGCGGCGCTCGCCGGCGACGGGCTCCCCGAGGGGGTCTTCGCCCCGTGGCACCGCGCGCACGGCTACCCTGAGCCCGGGGAGGACGGGTCGCCCCGGGCGCGTGTGGCTTCGCTCGCCGGGCTGCCGACGCCCGACTACGACGAGTACTTCGCGGCGCTGGCCGCCGCGCCCGGCCTGCGCGACGCGCTCGTGCCGGGCGTCTCGTTCGAGACCTCGCGCGGCTGCTGGTGGGCGGAGGAGAACGACGCCTGCGCCTTCTGCGGCGACTGCGGCTCCTGGCCGGCCTACCGGCGCAAGCCGGCCGCCCAGGCGCTCGCCGAGATCGGCGAGCTGCGCTCGCGCTACGGCGCCACGCGCCTCGTGGCCACCGACAACGTCATCGACCGCTCGTACTTCGACGGCTTTCTGCAGGGTCTCGCGCAGGAGCCGGGGGCGGCCGTCTTCTACGAGATCCGCCCCGACCTCACGAGGGCCCAGGCGCTCAGCCTGCGACGCGCCGGGGTCACGTATGTGCAGGCCGGCATCGAGAGCCTGCACACCCCGGCCCTCAAGGCCATCCACAAGGGGGTGGCCGCCTGGCAGAACCTGCAGTGCCTGCGCTGGGGGCGGCAGTACGGCCTCACCCTCTCGTGGTTCTTCATGACGAAGATCCCCGGCGGCGAGGATGAGTGGGACGAGGCGCAGGCCGCGCTCGCTCCCCTGCTCACCCACCTGCAGCCGCCCAACTTCGTCGGCGTGGTGCGCGCGGAGCGCTTCAATCGCTACTTTCGCGAGGCCGCCGAGCACGGGCTGCGGATCCGCGCCAAGGAGCGGTACTTGCGCCTCTTCGCCCCGGTACGGACCGCCGCCGAGGGATTCACCTTTCACTTCGAGGAGCTCACGGCGCAGGAGGAGCTCGCCGACCCGCTGGACTTTCTGCTGCGCCCGGGGCGCGACTTTCTGCGGCGCGCGGTGGCCGCGTGGCGCGCCGCCTTCGCGGACCCCACGACGCGCCCGCGCCTCGAGTGGCGCGAGGAGGACGGCGCGCTCCGCGTGCTCGACACGCGGCCGGCCGCGGTGGCTGCCGAGCACCGCCTCACGGGCCTCGAGAAGGAACTGCTCCTGGCGGCCGACGAGGCGCCCCGTGAGGAAGCGCTCATCGCGCGCCTGGCGGGCCCGGGCGCCGCGCCCGCCGCGCTGCGCGCGGCCCTCGGCGCCCTCGAGGAACGCCTGCTCGTCGTGCGCCTCGACGGCAGAGTCGTGGCGCTGCCCCTGGAGGCGCCCTGCCTAGACTACGTGGCGCCCGAGGCGCTGGCGGTCGGCTGGATCAGCGACGAGACCGGGCGCGAGCGCCTCAGCGTCGCCGACGTCCTCGAGGGTTCGCGCGTCGCCGCCGGGGGTCACTGACCGCGGCGCTGGCCGCCGACGTACCCGGGTAGATCGCCCGCGCGCCGGCGGCTGATCGAGCGTGGCCGCCGGGGCTGCGAACCGCAGCCGGGGCCGCGCACGGCCGCCGGAGGCGCGCACGGCCGCCGGAGGCGCGATGTCGACATGTTCTCGACGGCCGGAGGACCCCGCCGATCCGGCGCACTTGACGCCGGTAACTTATCGTAGTATTCTAAACGTGGCCGCCGGCGCAGCGCCGCGGCGCTCAGCACTTCCGCAACGCGACAGAAGGAGCCGCACATGTCACTCGAATCAGCCCAGGCGTTCGTCGCTAAGCTCGCGTCGGACAAGGCGTTCGCCACAGAGCTCAAGCAGGCCGAGAGCGCCTCAGCATGCGCAGACCTTGTGAAGGCGGCCGGCTTCGTATTCAGCGAAGAGGAGCTCGCCGCCGCCAAGGCCGAGCTCAGCGACGAGCAGCTGGACGACGTCGCCGCGGCTGGCATCGTCTTCGAGCACGCGGGCTCCGAGGGTTTCTTGAAGTACTGGGGCGACGCCCCGGGAAAGCTCATCTGACGCCCTGCCGCGCGAAGAGAGCGTGAAGCCGCTTTTTGGGGGTGACCCCTGCAGAGGCCGAGACCAGCGCAGGGGTCCCGGCCTCTCTTCTTGAGCGTCATCACCGGCCCGGCTCCCGCGCGGCGTCGCAGCCTGCGTCGCGTACCTCCCCTCGAGTGCCGGTTCGTGTATCCTCCAGCGCAGCGCGACCGCGCGAGTCGCCGTCGGGCCGCCGGCCGTGCGGCCGGCGCTTCACGGCGCGGGAGGAGACGCATGACGAAGCAGCGGAGCCCGGTCTACCTGTGCGCCCCGGTCAACGCGCTCGTGGAGGGGATCTACCAGGAGAAGATCCCGCTCGCGAAGATCCTGCAGCACGGCGACTTCGGGCTGGGCACCTTCGACAGCCTGGACGGGGAGATGGTCGTGCTGGACGGGCGCGTGTACCAGATCACCGGCGATGGGCAGGTCCACGAGGTGGGCGAGGAGGCGGCGACGCCGTTCGCCTGCGTCACCTTCTACTCGCCGGCCAGCCACGACGACCTGGACGAGGAGCTCGACTACGCCGCCTTCCAGGACTGGATCCTCCGCCTGCTGCCGTCGCCTAACTTGTTCTATGCGCTGCGCCTCGAGGGCAGCTTCGCCGCCGTGAGGGTCAGGTCGGTGCCCAGGCAGCACAACTACCGGCCGCTCGTGGAGGTGGCGGCGGACCAGCCGGAGTTCACGTTCACGGAGGTCGAGGGCACGCTGGCCGGCTTCTACACCCCGGCGTTCCTCGAGTCGCTGAGCGTGCCCGGGCTGCACCTGCACTTTCTCTCTGCCGATCGCACGCAGGGCGGGCACCTGCTGGAGTGCCGGCCGCGCCGGGTCCGCGCCGGCGTGCAGTTCATCTCTACCCTTGAGCTGGGGCTGCCGATGAGCCTCGACTACCTCACCTGGGACTTCCGCCGCGACACCGGCGCCGACCTCGACAAAGCGGAGAAGTGACGGTCGTCGGCGGATCGGCCAGGCCGGGGGGCGCGGACGCGGCGTCCCCAAGCGCCGCGACGGGTGGTCAGGGCTTTGTCCGGTACCTCGGCGTGCGCGCGGGCGTGGCCACCAACATGACGCAGATGTGCGGGATCGGTCCGTTCATCACGATCCCGCTGGTGGTCGCTGCGATGGGCGGCCCGCAGGCGGTGATCGGCTGGGTCGCCGGCGCCGTGCTGGCCCTGGCGGATGGCCTGATCTGGGCCGAGCTCGGCGCGGCCATGCCCGGCGCCGGCGGGACCTACATCTACCTTCGCGAGGCATTCCAGTACCGTACGGGAAGGCTGATGCCCTTCCTGTTCGTGTGGACCGCCGTCCTCTTCATTCCGCTGATCATGTCGACGGGGGTGATCGGCCTCGTCCAGTATCTCGGGTACCTGTGGCCCGGCATGAGCTACGCCGAGGTGCACCTGGTGTCGGTCGCCGTCGTGGTCGTGGTCGTGGTCGCCCTGTACCGGCGCATCGATTCGGTGGCGCGCGTGACCACCGTGCTGTGGATCATCATGCTGGTGAGCATCGTGATCGTCATCGTCGCCGGCTTCAGCCACTTCTCTGTCGCGCGCGCCTTTCACTACCCGGCCGGAGCGTTTTCGCTCTCGCAAGGCTTCTTCACCGGGCTCGGCGCGGCGCTGGTGCTGGCCATCTACGACTACCTGGGCTACGACACCACGGCCTACATGGGCGACGAGCTCCGCGACCCCGGACGGGTGATGCCACGTGCGATCATCTACAGCATCCTGGCGATGATGGTGCTCTACCTCACGCTGAACATCGGCGTGCTCGGCGCGGTGCCCTGGCAGATGGTGGCCAAGTCAAGCTCGGTGGCCTCGCTGGTGATCCAGCGCACCTGGGGCCACGCCGCCGCCGAGGTCGTCACCGTGCTGATCGTGATCACGGCCTTCGCGTCGATCTTCACCGGCCTGCTGGGCGGATCCCGGGTGCCCTACCACGCTGCCAAGGACGGGCTGTTCTTCCGCGCCTTCGGCCGGCTTCACCCGCGCTACCACTTCCCCCACGTTTCTCTGCTCGTGATGGGCGCGATCACGATCATCGGTTCGTTCTTCACCCTGGGCACGGTGATCAGCATGCTGACCGCCGTGATCGTCATCGTTCAGGCAGTCGCTCAGGTCGTGGCTCTGACCGTCCTGCGCCGCCGCCAACCGGGCCTGCTCCGTCCGTATCGGCAGTGGCTGTATCCGCTGCCCAGCCTGCTTGCGCTGGCGGGCTGGCTCTACGTGTACTACTCGGCCGGGTTGACCTCGATCCTCATGTCGGTCGCCTGGCTCGCCGCCGGCGTGGTGGCCTTTCTGATCTGGGGCCGCTCGGTGAGGGCATGGCCGTTTGGGCCCAAGGATGTGCGCGAGGAGTACCTGGACGAGCAGCGCGCGGTGGGCGGCTTGGAGAACAGCCGGAATAAATCCGGCGCGGTGTCCTGAACGGAGATATGCTTGCCCCCCTATGGGCGCCCCGCAGGGGCGCATTGACAGGATGGACGCTTTCAGCCGGCGACAGGGCCGAGGGAGAGGGGAAGACGTGTGAAGGCGATGCATGCGGACCGCCGAGCACGTGTCGGCCGATTGGTTCCATCGGTTGTCGGAGGTGCTGCCCACAGAGACGCCTGGTCTCTCGGGGTTCGCAGTGCCGGCGAGCGGAGGTCGATGTTGACCGGTGAGCGAAGGATCGGCCCAGACAACCGGGCGCTGCCGCGGAACAACGGCCGCGGCATGCTGCCGTCCACCACCGTCGAGAGGTCGATCACGACTCTCCCTTCCTTCACACGGTTCAGTGACAAAGTCCTGAGTAGCTGCACGCCGGAACCGCACGCGCCCGTTCTATTGCATGGCTGACACCCCCGCGGATCCAAGCGGCGGCGCAGCGATGGCGGCGCACGCAGCCCTGACCATTCTCGCTGTCGACGACGACGCCGACGTGCTGCGCGCCACGGAGCTCATCCTGCGAGAAGCAGGCTTTCGCGTTGTCACCGGGGCCACCGCCGCCGAGGCCCTCGAGCTCACCCACCACCACCACCCCGCCCTCGTGCTGCTCGACGTGATG
>CAIOZS010000283.1 GCA_903862845.1 uncultured Thermoleophilia bacterium | reverse complement strand
GACCGGCGCTGTCGTTGACGCGTTTGAGGCCGTCGAGGTCGAAGCTCACGAGAGACAGGGGGCTGCCGTGACGGCGGGCCAGCGAGACCGCCTTCTCCAGAGACTGATAGAAGGAGCGTCGGTTGGCGAGGCCGGTGAGATGATCCGTGGCCGCGATGCGCGTGATGGTGGCGTTGGCCTCTTTGAGCGCGGCGGCCTCGACTACCAGCTCATCGTTCAGGCGGGCCAGTTCCTCCTGCGCACGCTTGCCCTCGGTGATGTCCTGGATCGTTCCGTACAATCCCTCAACCCGTCCCTGGTCGTCACGAGCGGCGCCGCCAAACGCGTTCACCCATCGGGTGGCCCCGTCCGGGCGGATGAGCTCCAGCTCGAGCTCGTAGGGTTCGCCGGTCTCCAGGGCCTTCTCGACCGCAGTCTGCAGCCGGCTCCAGCTGACCGGAGCGTAGATCCCGGAGTGCTCCGCATAGGTCGGAGCCGGGAGCATAGGGTCACGTCCCGCGATGCGGCAAAGTTCGTCCGTCCAGGTGACGGTGTCGGTGTCGGCTGCCCACTGCCAGACGCCGATGTGCGCCAGACGATGTGCTTCCCGGAGCCGCTCCTGGCTCTCCCACAGCTCCTCTTCCGCCCGCTTGAGGTCGGTGACGTCGTGGGCGTAGACATGCACGCCGACCACGTCGCCCTCGGCGTCCAGCGTTCGCGTGTGGACCGACGAGTACCAACGCGTCCCGGCGGGCATATCCGCGCGGTCCAGAAACTCGAGCGGCTCAGGCGAGGCCGCGACCTCAAGGATCCGCGCGAGATAGGAGGCGCCGGCCTCGTCGCCGAACAGTTCGGTGTAGGACTTGCCGATGAAGTCCTCGGCGTCGCCTCCGCCAAGATTCTGGACCGCCCGCCGATTGAGCATCAGCAGGCGGCCGTCGAGGCTCCAATAGGCGACCCCGACACCGCCGTGCTCGAGGATCAGGCGTTGTCGCTCGTCGCTCTCGCGCAGCGCCTCCTCCGCCCGCTTGCGCTCCGTCTGGTCGATCATGACGCTGAGGTAATACTGCCGCCCCTGGCTCTCGATGATCTCCCCGGAGAAGAGGCCGTCAAGGATGGTGCCGTCCTTGCATTTGACCTTGAGCAGGCCATCCCTGACGCGGCCCCGGGCCTGCAGCGGCGCGGCTATCTCCGGCTGCTTCTCCGGCTCGGCGAAGAGGTTCATCTCATCGGCGGTACGGCCGAGGACCTCCTCGCGGGAGTAGCCGAGCGTGTTCACGAAGGCCTCGTTGACCTCGGTGAAGCGGCGCTCCGGCAGGCTGCCCAGCGCCATCGCAGCCGGGTTGCCGTGGAACAGCCGCTCGAACTTCTGCAGCGCCTCCCGCTCTGTGGTGAGGTCCTTGGAGACGCCGAAGACGCAGGCGGCGCCGTCCCACCGGCCGAGCCACACGCGGGTCTCGACCGGGACCAGCGCCCCGGACTTGCTCTGCAACGGCAGGGGGCTGCTCTCCGGTTCGCCCCTGAGCACGGCGGCGAAGATCGCTTCGGCCTCGCCGCGCTTCTCGGCGGGGTACAGGTCGAGAACCTGCAGCGTCGTGATCTGGGCGGCGCTGTAGCCCAGCTTCGTCGAGGCGACGCTGTTCGCCGAGACCAGCCGGCCGTCGGGAGCGGCCACGACGATGATGTCCTCGACGGCGTCGAAGAAGGCGCGGAAGTTCTGCTCGCTCTCGGCCAGCTGAGAGGTGCGCGCGAGCACACGCTCTTCGAGGACGTCGTTGAAACGGCGGATCTCTTCCGCGGCGGCGACCTGCGCGTCGACGTTGGAGAAGGTCATCCGGTAAGAGAGTGTCTCGCCGCCGACGGCGCGCTGCGGTCGGCTCTCGAGGCGCGCCCAGAAGTGGGCTGGAGCCGCTTCGGCGGTCGCTCTTGCGCCGGCGCGCCGCAGGCGCACCTCGCAGGTCTGCGGCTCGCCGGTCCGCTTGAGCATCTCGAAGTGCCGGTAGTACGCGTCCTGATCCGCCGCGAGGACGAAGGCGGTGAACGGCTGCCGGACGAGCTGCTGCCGCTCCACGCCCAGCTGGCGCGCGGCGGTGAAGTTGGCGTCGTCGACGATGCCTTTGTCGCTCAGGTTGAGGTAGCCCACCGGCGCCAGGTCGAAGAGCTCGAAGTACTTCGCGCGCTGAGCCTCCAGCTCGAGCTGGGCACGGCGCAGCTCCTCGTTTTGCATCTCGAGCTCGATCTGGTGGACGCCGAGCTCGTGGAGAAGAGCGGCGGCTTCGAGGGGCGCGGGGGCGGGGGCTTCGGGGCGCGCCTCGTACTGCTCTTCGGCCCGCCGACGCAGATCGCCGGCCGCGTCCGGCGCGGCCTTCTTCTTGCGCGGTAGCCGGGCGCCGGCCATCAGGCGGAAGGGTCGATGCGGAGAGCCGTGAGCTGCGGGAGGCGCCGCTTCTCGGGAGCCTGGGCGAAGGCGAAGTCAGCGAGCTTCTTCTGGGGCAGCACCGTGACCAGCAGTTCCGGCAGGTCGGCCAGTGTGCGTTCAGAGGTCCGCATGCGTCGTCCCCTCACATCGCCGCCCCTGCCTCGACGCTGACGCAGATGGCGGTCGGCCATACTGTCAACGCCCGCAATAAAGGGAGGTGGTAATCATACCACCTCCCTCTTGAGATACCCCGCAGGTTCGCGTGGCAAGCATGAGCATGTCGCCTCGCGGAGTCGAGCAGGCTGGGCCGATTCGCCTGCCCGCCGGCAGCGATCGGCTTGGGGGCTCTTCTCGGTCGTCGCGCCCGCGGACATGGGCCGGCCGCCGGCCGCCTCTGCCCTACCGCGTTGCCGGCTTCACGACCAGCGTGCTTGAGCCGGCTTTGGCCTGCATCCGGCCGGCGTAGTCGATGCACGTCACGCGCCACGTGTAGCGGCCGGCCGGCAGCGTCAGCCGCACCTCGTGCTTCTCGGCAGAGCCGGTCGGCCTGAAGCCGGCGACGACCGTCTTCTTCAGCTTGTGCTTTGCGTCGTAGATCAGCAGCGAAACCCTGGCCCGCGGCACGCCCGGGTCGGTGACCGTGAAACGGAAGGTCGCGGCCGCGCCCTTGCGCACCTTGGGCGCGTTCAGCGCGCTCGTCACCGGGCGCGCCGTCGGCGTGAACCCGGCGCCGCCACCGTCGCCGGTGCGCAGCACGAGCCCGTCGCCGCCGACCGCCCAGGCGGAGAGCGCGTCGCGGGCCGCCATCTGGCCCGCCGCCGACGTCACGCCGAGGTCCTGCTGCGTCCAGGTCTGCCCGCCGTCCGTCGTGTGCAGGATGATCGCCCAGCCGAACCCGCCCGGCCAGCACGAGCCGACCGCCCAGCCGTTCTGCGCGTCGACGAAATCGATGCCGCTGAAATCGACGTTCGCGCCGACCGCGGCGGCCTGCCGCAGCCAAGTCGTGCCACCGTCGGCGGTGTGGAAGATCTTGCCGTTCTGGCTGACCACCCAGCCCGCGCCGCCGGGAAGGAAGCTGCAGTCGAACAAGAGAGCGTCGGGATCCGGCGTCACGTCCTTCCAGGTGGCGCCGCTGTCGGCGGTGACATAGCACCGGCCGCCGTAGAAGTCCTCGTTCCCCTGGGGGCCGCACACCCAGCCGTGGGTGGCGTCGGTGAAGCTCAGACCGGTGAGGTAGACGTCGTCCGGAGCGGCGACGCTCCTTGCCCAGGCGGCGCCGCCGCTGGTGGTCGAGTACAGCTCGCCGCTATCACTCGTGACGTAGCCCACCGACGAGGTCGGAAACTGCACCGAAAGCAGACCGTGCTGCCCATCGAGAGCGGCGTCTTTCCAGGTGAGGCCGCCGTCCGCGCTGGCCAGCAGCAGCGGTGACTGCCGGTCGCCGCTGCCGTAGTCGGCGCCCACGGCCCAGGCGTGCTGCGCGTCGCTGAAAGCGACTCCGTCGAGGACGCCGTAGCGATCGGCGATGGCAACCTCCGCCCACGTCGCGCCGCCGTCGCCGGTGCGGTAGATGGCCGGCCGTACCTTGAGATGCTCGTCAACGTCGCCCACGGCGAGGCCGACCGCCCCATCCAGCATGGCGACGTCGCTGAAGAACAGGGCATGGGAAGCGCCGGCGACCGTGGCGCGCTGCCAGCCTTCGGCGGCGCGCGCCGCGGCGGACCCGGCGCCCGCCAGGGCGGCCACCAGGACGATGGTCGTCACGAACAGTAGTGGCAGCGTACGCCTCATGGGGCACCTCCTCCCCCGCGCGCCGCGCGAGGGTCATCGTGCGCGCCGCCCTCGGTCGGATCCACCGCGACGGTGGCGCCGGGCGACGGTCCTTTTGAGCTTACCATCGGCCCTGTCATCGACCGTCGTTGACGCGAACTTGAGCCGGGCCGGAGCAGCGCAGGCGCGCGCGGACGCGTCCCGGCGCGAGCGGCACGCAGCGGCAGCCGGCGTCGCGCCGGCCCGAGGAGGCGGCGCGCGCAGACTTGCACGCGGGCACGGTCCGCCGTAGTATGCAATCGTGTTATCCTTCCAGTTCGCCAATTGCATCAGAGGTGACTCCATGCCGCAGCCGGAAACCGTGCCCGCCCTGCTCGCCGAGCTCGACGGCGCGTCCGCCGAAGAGGTGCTCGCCGCCGCCGCCGGGCGCTTCGGCGGGCGCGTCGCCTTCGCCTCGTCGCTGGGGCTCGAAGACCAGGTCCTCACGGCGATGATCGCCGAAGCGCAGCTTGACATCCCGATCTTCACGCTCGACACCGGGCGCCTCTACCCCGAAACCTACGATTTGATCGCGCGCACGAAGGAGCGCTACGGCGCGACCATCCACGTCTACTTCCCCGCCGCCGGCGACGTCGAGGACATGGTCGACGCGGGCGGCGTCAACCTCTTCAGGGGCAGCATCGAGGCGCGCAAGCGCTGCTGCGAGATCCGCAAGGTGAGGCCGCTGCGGCGCGCGCAGATCGAGCTCGACGCCTGGATCTGCGGCCTGCGCAGCGGCCAGGGTGCGACCCGCCAGAAGGTCGAGACGGCCGAGTGGGACGCCGCCGCCGGCATGGTCAAGATCAACCCGCTGGCGGCGTGGGACGAAGCGCGCGTGTGGGACTACGTGCGCGCCCACGACGTCCCGTACAACCCGCTGCACGACGCGGGCTTCCCGAGCATCGGCTGCGCGCCCTGCACGCGCGCCGTGCCGGCGGGTGAGGACGCGCGCTCCGGGCGCTGGTGGTGGGAGGGCGCCGCGCAGCGCGAGTGCGGGCTGCACCAGCGTGCCGGCGGAGCCGCCTCGTGAACCAGCTCGAGACCCTCGAAGCCAAGAGCGTCCACATCCTGCGCGAGGCCTACCGCGCGCTCGGCAACGTCTGCATGCTGTGGTCGATCGGCAAGGACAGCACCGTGCTGCTCCACCTCGCGCGCAAGGCCTTCTTCGGCCACGTGCCGATCCCGCTGGTGCACATCGACACCGCCTACAAGATGCCCGAGATGATCGCGTATCGCGACCAGCTCGCGCTCGAGTGGCGTCTCAACCTCGTCGTTGGTCAGAACCGCGAGGCGCTGAGGGAGAAGCAGACCTTCCCCGACGGCAACGTCGACCGCATCGCCTGCTGCCGCAACCTCAAGACGATGGCGCTCAAGCACACCCTCGACGGCGAATGGCCGCGCCTGCGCATGGATCACGACCGCGGCGAGCTCGTCGAGGACGCCGACCTGTCTCCGTACACCGGCGTGATCGTCGGGGTGCGCGCCGACGAAGAGGGCTCGCGCTCCAAGGAACGCTACTTCTCGCCGCGCGACGTCGAGAACGACTGGAACGTGGACGACCAGCCGCCGGAGCTGTGGCGCTACTTCAAGACCGACTTCGAGCCCGGCACGCACGTGCGCGTGCACCCGCTGCTCGACTGGACGGAGCTCAACGTGTGGGAGTACATCGAGCGCGAGAGCATCCCCGTCACGTCACTCTACTTCGACAACGGCGAAGGCATCCGCTGCCGCTCGCTGGGCTGCTGGCCGTGCACGACGCCGGTGCGGTCCACCGCCACGAACGTCCCCGAGATCATCGAGGAGCTGCGCAGCGGCAAGTTCAGCAACATCGCCGAGCGCAGTGGCCGCGCCCAGGACAAGGACGACGGCGGCGGCCTGGAGTCGCTGCGCCGCGGGGGGTACATGTGAATAGCCGCCGCAGGCCTGCTATCGAGCGGGGCGCCGAAGGGGCACCGCGCTGCGCGCCGGCCGAGAACGCTTCCGCAGCGCGCCGGGCCCCAGTCTTCGTGTCCCCCGACCTCGAGCGCCTGGACATCGTCGCCGTGGGGCACGTGGACCACGGCAAGAGCACCGTCATCGGCAGGCTCATGGCCGACACCGGCTCTCTGCCCGAGGGCAAGCTCGAGCAGGTCAAGGCGATGTGCAAGATCAACGCGCGGCCGTTCGAATATGCCTTTCTGCTCGACGCGCTCAAGAACGAGCAGGCGCAGGGCATCACCATCGACACCGCCCGCTGCTTCTTCAACACGCCCAACCGGCACTACATCATTCATGACGCCCCCGGCCACGTGGAGTTCCTCAAGAACATGATCACCGGCGCCTCGCGCGCCCAGGCGGCGCTGCTCGTGATCGACGCCCACGAGGGCGTGCGCGAGAACTCCAAGCGCCACGGCTACATCCTCTCGATGCTCGGCATCCGCCAGATCGCCGTGCTCGTCAACAAGATGGATCTGCTCGCCTGGGACCAGGCGGCGTTCGACGCGGTCACGCGCGAATACGCCGACTTCCTCGCGCGCCTCGGCGTGCGGCCCACCAGCTTCATCCCTGTGAGCGCCCGAGACGGCGCCAACATCGCCGCGCGCGCCGCGGAGGCGCCCTGGTACGACGGCCCCACCGTGCTCGAGCAGGTCGAAGCCTTCAAGGGCCTCGACGACGATCTTGACCGGCCGTTCCGCATGCCGCTGCAGGACGTCTACAAGTTCACCGCGGCCGGCGACGAGCGGCGCATCTTCGTGGGCACCGTGGAGAGCGGCCGCGTCCGGCCCGGCGACGAGGTCGTCTTTCTGCCCTCGGGCAAGCGCTCGAAGGTCGCGACCATCGAGGCCCTCTCGGGGCCGCGGCCGGACGAGGCCTACGCCGGGCAGGCCACGGGCCTCACGCTCGACGCGCAGGTGTACGCCAAGCCCGGCGAGCTCATGGTGCGCGCCGACGAGCCGGCACCGCTGGTCGCCGACCGGCTGCGCGCCAACATCTTCTGGATGGCGACGGCGCCGCTCGTGCGCGGGCGGCGCTACGTGCTGCGCATGGGCGCCGCCCGCGTGCCCGTCGAGCTCGAGTCCGTATTGAGTGTGCTCGACTCGCAAGAGCTGCAGTCGGTGACGGGCGCCGCCCAGGTCGAGCGCCACGACGTCGCCGAAGTGGTGTTCAGGAGCACACGGCCGGTGGCCTTCGACGCGGCCGAGACGCTCGAACCGACGTCGCGCTTCGTGGTCGTCGCCGGCTTCGACACCGCCGGCTGCGGCATCGCCCTCGAGGCGCTGCCGGAGGCGGCCGCGAGCGCCGACGCCGAGAGACGCTTCAGCGTCGGTGACGTCACCGGCGAGCAGCGCGCCGCGCGCTACGGGCACGCCGGCAAGGCGGTGGTGTTCGTCGGCGAGTCGGCGGAGGACGCGCACGCCGTCGCCGCCTCGCTGGAGCGCCGCATCTTCGGCCTCGGCGTCCATTCCTACTGCCTCAGCGCGACCGACCTCGGCGATGAGAAGGACGTGCTCGGCCGCGAGGCGCAGCTCGGGCGCCTCGGCGAGATCGCCTGGGCGCTGACCGACGCCGGCATCGTGCTCGTGGCGGCGCTCGGCGACATGGACCGCTTCGACCTCGACCGCCTGCGCGCCCTGGCCGCACCCCACGAGGTCTTCGTGATCGGGCGCGGCGACGGCGGCGACCTGGGCGCCGATCTCGACCTGCCGACCACTCTGGCGATCGAGGAAGCGGCGCAGGCGGCGCTTCGCGCCCTCACCGCCGCCGGCGTGCTCCCCGCGCCCGCAGCCTGAGCAAGCCGGACGCCGGGCGCTCGCGCTGAACCCCGCGGCACCGAAGCCGAGGGCGACGCCGGCAAGGTCGTGGCGGTCGTCGCCAACGGGAGCGATTACGCGCAGCAGTTCACGGAGCTCGAGGGCCTGTCAGTCATCGTGACGGGCACCAGACTCGAAGGCGCGTCGACGCGCATGGCCGGCCCGGAGATCACGGCGACGAGCGTCGTCGCGGCGAGTGACGCGCCCCCGCGGCCGGCCGAGTAGCAGGTCTTCGCAGGCGCAAGATCGTCGTCGTCCGTACCTGCAGGGTGGACGATTTGCCGGAACGCGGGACTTTTGCCTTGACATGCTCTATAGTGTGCTCACGAGCCAATCTGTGGCTCGTGAGTTGGCGGCGTGACCTGTTGCTTCACCGCCGGCGTTGTCAGCGGTACGTGGCACATGGTCGCGTTGCTTTGTTAATAGCCCCTCCGGGGCGGATAAAGGATTGTGAAATGGCAGAAGGTACCGTCAAGTGGTTCAACGCGGCCAAGGGCTATGGCTTCATCTCGCGCGAGGATGGGGACGACCTGTTCGTTCACTTCCGCGAGATCCAGGACGAGGGGTTCAAGACCCTGGACGAGGGCCAGAAGGTCACGTTCGACGTCACTCAGGGCCAGAACGGCAAGATGCAGGCGAGCAACGTCCGTAAGGTCTGACGCCGTACCACATCTGTGAGTGCGCCGAAGGGCGGCCCCGTCGGGGCCGCCCTTCGCGCGTACGCAGACCGACGCGAGGCGCTGCGTCCACGCGCCGGCCTGTCCCCTGTACCCGGCGACGCGGGGCGCCCCGTGGCGCCTCCGCGCCGATGCGCTAAGATGCCCCGCGTGAAGCTGAGGCGCGCGCCCATCGAGTCGCTCGAGGTCGACGACCTGACCTTCGCCGTGCGCTGGAGCCGGCGGCGGCGCACGATCGGCATCAGCGTGGCGCGCGACGGCGGGCTGCGCGTGCTGGCGCCCGCCGGGGTGCCGGCGCGCAAGCTCGAGAGCGCCGTGCGCGCCAAGCTCCCGTGGGTGCGAAGCAAGCTCGCCGAGTTCGCGGCGCTCGGCCCTCCCCCACAGCGTCCGCGTTTCGTCGCCGGCGAGCGGCTTCCCTACCTCGGCCGCACCCACCGGCTCGCGCTCGTCGACGCCGGCCAGCTCCGCGGCGCCCAGGTCGCCCTGCGCGGCGGCCGCTTCGAGATGGCGCGCGGCCTGGACGGCGAGGCGCGCGCCGCCTTCGTGCGCTGGTACACGGAGCGCGCGCGGGCGCGGCTCGGGGCGCGCGTCGCCCACTACGCGCCGCTCGTCGGCGCGACCCCCGCAGGCGTCGTGGTGCGCGACCTCGGCACCCGCCGCTGGGGCGTCTGCGACGGACGCACGCGCATCGTCAGCTTCCACTGGGAGCTCGTGCTGCAGCCGCCGGAGATCATCGACTACGTCGTGGTGCACGAGCTGTCCCATCTGCACGAACCCAACCACGGGCCACGGTTCTGGCGACGCGTGGCCGCCGTCATGCCCGACTGGAAGCGGCGGCGCGCGACGCTCTCGAGTCGCGGGCACCGCCACACGATCTGAGAACGCCGCGCGGCGCGTCCATGTGCCGCCGCGGCGCCAAGTGGGTAGAGCTACCACGCGGAGAATCAGAGGAGGTCCGATGAAGTCCCTTCACGCAGCCGTAGAGATCGACGCTCCCGCGGAGCGCGTGTGGCAGATCGTCAGCGACTTCCGCAGCTACCCCGAGTGGAACCCGTTCATCGTTCGCGCCACCGGCACGCCGCGCGTCGGCGAGCGCCTGGACGTCACCATCGTGGCCCCGGGCCTGAAGCCCGCGAGCTTTCGGCCGCGCGTGCTCAGCCTCGAGCCGGGACGCCTCATCCGCTGGAAGGGCGAGCTCAAGGTCCCGGGGCTGTTCGACGGCCGCCACGCGCTGATCGTCGACCCGCTGGACGGCGGGCGTTCGCGTTTCACGACCCACGAGGACGTGACCGGCATCCTCCTGCCGTTCGCCGGCAAGGTGATGGCGGCGTCGCAACAGGGGTTCGAGCTCATGGCCCGCGCGGTCAAGGAGCGCGCCGAGGCCTAGAAGAGGGCGGGCGGCGCGGGCGCGGGCGGGCTCTGCCCGCCGCAGACCCGCCGCCCGCCTGCTATTCTGCGCGCATGCCGAAGCTACCTCAATGGGTCGTCCCCATCTGGCTCGAACGACTGGGACGCGCGAGCTGGCTCGCCCTGGGCCTGGCGCTCGCCGTGGTCGTCGTCGTCTGGCTGTGCGCGGCGACGCGCACCATCACGCTGCCGCTGCTGCTCGCGGTGGTCGTCGCCGCCGTGTGCTCGCCCGCGGTGGACTGGCTGCACGCCCGACGCGTGCCCCGCTGGGTCTCGGCGCTGGTCGTGCTCACCCTCATCGTCGTACTCACGGTGGCGCTCGGCCTCCTGGTGAGCGTCCAGCTTCTGGATCAGGCCCAGCAGATCGAGAAGCAGCTCACGGCCGGGCTCGACGGACTGACGAGCAGCGTCGTCGGAGAGCAGGTCTCCGGCGCCCTCGACACGCTCGCTACGTCACTCCAGGACAACTGGCAGAAGCTGCTTCAGGGCTTCCTGCCGTTCCTCTTGAAGGGCATCGGCTCGCTTGCGACGATCGCGTTCTCGGCGTTCATCGGCCTCAACATCCTGTACTACCTGCTGGCCGACGGACGCCGGGTCGGGCGCTGGGTCGGCGGTCACATCGGCCTGCCGGCCGAGCTCGGCGTCCCGCTCCTGCGCAACGCCGTCCGGTCCGTCCAGATGTACTTCATCGGGACCACCATCGTGGCGCTGTTCAACGGCGTGGCCATCGGCCTCGGTGCCGTGATCCTCGGCACGCCTCTGGCCGTGGTCATCGGGCTGATCAACTTCTTCTTCTCCTACATCCCGTACATCGGCGCCGTCGTCGGCGGCGCCATCGCGGTACTGCTGGCGATCGCCGGCGGCGGCCTCAGCGACGGCCTCTGGATGCTCCTCATCGTGATCCTCGCCAACAGCGTCTTCCAGACCGTGATCCAGCAGCTCGCCCTGGGGGCCACGCTCAAGCTGCACCCGCTCGGGGTGCTGCTGGCGACCACCATCGGCGGCGTCCTCGGCGGCGCCATCGCGAGCGCCATGGCGGCGCCCCTCGTAGCCATCTCGCTCGACGCCGTGCGGCAGCTCCGGGCTGCCGGGATCTTCGCGGACGACCAGGCCGCAGAGACCCGCCGCCAACGCGCAGAGGCCGGCGCCGACGGTGAGGTCGTACCGTGAGGCGCGCGCGGCGCGACCGCGGCGACGAGCTGCAGATCATCCCCGGCGTCGGACCCGCGCTCGCCGGCGACCTGCGGCTGCTCGGCATCGAGAAGGTCGCGGACCTTCGCGGCCGCGACCCCGAGCAGCTCTATCGCGAGCTCGAAGGCCGCGTTGGGCACCACGTCGACCGCCGCGTGCTCTACGTCTTTCGCAGCTCCGTGTACTTCGCCGGCCAGACGCGCCCCGAGCTCGAGCTCACCAGGTGGTGGAGCTGGAAGGACGGAGGCCTGGCCGAGGGGCGCGGGCTGCTCTAGCGGCCTGCGACCGCAGCCGCCGGCAGCCCGCGCAGACGCCGGGCCTGCGCGGCGTCCCGCGCTTCGCAGAGCACCTCAGGGCTGCGTCGAGGGAGGCGCCCGATAGAAGGAGCACATGCCGACGGGATTGGCAAGGATCACGTAGCCGGTCGGCTCCGCCCCGGATGGCAGCGCGGGATAGACGACGCTCACCAGGCTCTCCCCCACCAGCGGGTCCATGCACGACGGCCTGCCGGACGCGTCTTTGTACTGGAACTCCTTGACCAGCTTGCAGGCTTTGGTCCCGTACTCACCGTTCTTGAGGTACTCGACCGAGACCTTCGGCGGGTCGGTGCCGAAATGGGTCCCGAGAAGTCGCAGCTCCGCGCCCTCCTTCGACTCGCCGTTCACCAGCTCGATCACGGGCGGGGCCACCGCGCAGGCGCCCATGTCGACAAGATCCAGCCTGGCGCCATCGGCCCTGGCGGCGTCCACGACGAGCGCCCGCAGGCTGAGAGGAGCCACCGGCTGCTCTTCCAGGAGCACGCCCAGGCCGTGGGCCGGATCGCCGTAGTCGGCGGGATCGTAGATCCTCGGCTTGCCCGGCCACCGCGCGGTGACGGTCGCCGACGGAAATCCCCCGATGACCTTCATGGCGTAGGACTTGCGCGCGATCGCCCCCCTCACGGTCGGTGCCTTCGTGAAGGCCGCGATCCCGAGGTAGGCGGCGGGGACCCGGACGACGGATCCCTGCGTCAGGTAGATGTCCGGCGCTCTGAGGCGGGCGGTTATCGTGACGTCGCCTTGAATCAGCGCGCTCGTGCTCATGCTCGCGGCGTCGGCGAACACGGCGTGCGCCGCGGGGTCGGCAGTCCATTCGACAAAGCTGTAGCCGGTGGAGAGCAGAGCCGTGATCGCCAGTCCCGCGCCGGCGTTCACCACGGTCTGCTCGCCGGGGTCCGTGAGCGCCCCCGCCATCGGGAACACGGAGAAAGCGACGCGCGCCGTCGGCGGCGGAGTAGTGGAGAACGCCGCCGTGAGCGTGGCGTCGCCGGTAAGCTTGACCGTGGTCTGCGGAGACTTCGGGCCGCCGGGGCCGAACGTGACATTCTCCGCGGGGCTGGCGACCCACTCTGTGAAGTGCCGGCCGGCGGCGGCCGTCGCGGTGATGCCTGCCGCCACGCCCCGCTGCAGCCGGGTGGTCCCGCTGGGCGAGACGCTTCCCTCTTCCGCCGACGAGGCCCGCGTTGTCAGAGACGCGGCACTGGCGCCGGGCTCGGTGCCGTAGACGACGAGCCTCCAGCTCGTGAACGTGCCGCCCTTCGTGGTCTCTCCGAGATCCCTGACCGTGAGCGTCCAGTTGCCCGCCGACATCTCGCCGAGGTGCCGCACGGAGCCGAAGCGCCAGTTGTCGTAGCGGGAGTCGGTGCCCGTGGTGGCGTGCTTCTCGGCGAGCACGCTCGCGGTGCCGGAGGGCGCGGTCAGGACGACGCTGAGGTCGCCCCAGTTGCCGTGGTCGGCGGTGAAGTAGACCTCCACGCTCTCGACGACGATGCTGCTGCTCAGCGTGATCGTGCTCGAGACGCCCCGGCTGCCGAGGGGGATCGCCTGTCGCGGCGCGGCGGAGCCCTCGGCGCTCACCTCGGCGCCGAGGTTCGTCCAGGTGGCGGCCGCCGCGACCGCCGCGGCCGCGTCCACCCTGCCGAACCCGTACTTGTGGTTGACATGGTAGCCCGCGGCATTCGTCGTCCAGTCGGCGTCGGAGGGATCGTTCTTCGCGGCGCTGGTCATGAGGATCTTCTTCACGTCGCGCCACCCGAGGTCCGGGTTCGCCTGCAGCACGAGCGCGCAGACGCCGGAGACGGCGGGACAGGCGGATGAGGTGCCGCCGAAGTCGTTGGTGAAGTCGAGGTCGGCGTAGTTGCCCTGAGCCTCGCCGGTGCTGTTGTAGCCGCTCGAGCCGCTGCGATCGACCGTCGTGATCCCCGTGTCGGCGCCGCCGTTCGACGGCGCATTGACGCTCAGATTGGCACCACTCTCGGAGTAGGGAGCCTGGATGCCGGCGCTGCTCGAGGCCCCCACGGCGATGGTGTAGCGCCAGTTCGCGTAGCCGTCGTAGTTGGAGTTGTCGCCGTTCTGCAGGCCGTTGCCGCCCGCGCGGACGTAGATGACGCCCTTGCCGCCGCGGCCCTGCGCGACGCCCTCGGTCATGGCCGCCCGCATGGGGGCCTGCGGCCCCTCGAGCTCCTGGCCGCCGTCAAAGGGGCCCCAGCTGTTGCTGTAGACGCTGATCCTGTCGCTGGACCTCGTTGAGGCATCGGCCTCGTCGGCGTCGCTGCTGGTCTGGCCGTCGGCCATGATGCGAAAGCCGCAGAGCCCCGCCTCCGGGGCGACACCCCTGACGCCGATGCCGTTGAAGCCGCGGGCCGCCGCGACGCCGCCGCACGCCGTGCCGTGGTCGCCGGCCGTCGGGTCGGCCTGTCTTCTGACGTAGTCCCAGCTCAGCCCATCGACGATGTTGGCCGCAAGGTCCTTGTGCGCGATCTCGAGACCGTCGTCTACGATGCAGATGGTCTGCTGCGCGCTGCCCCTGTACGTGGCCCAGACGGACTCGACCTCGATGTCGTTGCCGGCGACCGTGCCCTCCACCGCCCCGGTGTTCTTGAGGTGCCACTCGAAGGGGTAGAGGGGGTCCTCCTGGCGCAGCGACCGCTGCCGCATCCAGTTCGGCACGCAGAAGACGACCTGGTTCGAGGCGGCCGCGGTGGAGGCGGCAGCCAGGCTCTTCGCCGGGCTCGCCGCCTTGAGGAGAAACGTGTCGGCAAGCGCCAGCGGGCGCACGAGCGTGAGGCCGTAGGCGCCCGCCCATGACGCCGCCTGCTGCTCGGTGTGGCGCACTTCGAACTTGACCATGACTTCGCCGGTCGGGAAGAGGAAGGGGGCGTGCGGACTGCTCCCGGAGCGGAACACGGGGGCGATCGACGGGTCGTCGAAATCGACTCCCGCGGCGTCGTGCCCCACCTCCACGATGGCGAAGCGCTCACCGCCGGCGACGACCTTGCCGACAATCCCTGTGCGCGCCGCCACCCGCGACGGCGCCGCGCCGTCCGCGCCGCGGAGCACCGCCACCTCGCCGGCCGACAGCGAGCACGCCTGACCCCGTTCGGCGGCGGCCACGACCCCTTGGTCGAGCCGCCCCCTCGGCTGTCCGCCGAAGGCACCCGGCGTCACGAGGCACGCGGCGACGACGATTGCCAGGGCGACGACCGGCGCGATGCTCCGCAGTCTCATGCTCTCCTCCTCAGCGGGATTCCATGGCTCGAGGAGCATGATACTCATTGCCCACACGCGCGGTACCCTACTGCGCTCGTCTCCTCCGCGCCCATGGCGTCATTTTCCCAGCCTTTGCCGCTGTGGTATCCTCTGCCTCCCGCGGGGGCCTTCCGACGGGCCGGGTTACCGGCGCGGACGTCGCAGACCAAGCACCGCGGCCCCGCACCAGTGGGCGATTAGCTCAGCGGGAGAGCGCCCGCCTCACACGCGGGAGGTCGTTGGTTCAAACCCAACATCGCCCACCACACCACCCCTCCCCAGCGCTTCATGGACGCCGCCACAGGCCGTATCTGCCACCCATCACGGACCCGTTCATCCATCCTGATGAACCTCGCCGCGGCGGCTTGCTTTCCCGCCCGTTTCTGTCTAGCGTTAGCGATTGGCCTAGCCCAAGGAGCGAGGTGCACGTTGCCGTCGTCCAGCCCGCGTGGTCCAGGACCAAAGGGCGCACTGGAGCGATGACTGTGGACACACCGCTGGCTGGTCCCGCCGCGCGGAAACCTGGTAGCCCGCCGGCTGCGGACGAGTCCCCCACGCCCTACCACCGGGCACCGGCGCGGGAGAATCTATCCAGCAAGCGGACCAGTGAATGGTCCACGGGAGGTGAACAAGGTGGCTGACGAGCCGAAGCTTTTCCCACCGTCGCCCGAGCTCTCGAAGAGCACCTACTTCAAGAGCGAGGCCGAGTACGAGGCCGAGTACAAGCGTTCCGTCGAGGACCCCGAGGGGTACTGGGCCGAGCGCGCCGAAGATGCGCTGGTCTGGACGAAGCCGTGGGACAAGGTCCTCGAGTGGAGCTTTGAGCCCACGCCGAGCATCAAATGGTTCCAGGGCGGCGAGCTCAACGCGAGCTACAACTGCCTGGATCGCTGGGTCGAGGCCGGCAAGGGCGACAAGCCCGCCATCATCTTCGAGGGCGACCCCGGCGACACGAGCACGAAGACCTACAAGGAGCTTCTCGACGAGGTCAGCAAGTTCGCGAACGTGCTCAAGAAGCACGGCGTGAAGAAGGGTGACCGCGTCGCCCTGTACCTGCCCATGATCGCCGAGCTGCCGGTCGTCATGCTGGCCTGCGCGCGCCTCGGCGCCATCCACATGATGGTATTCGGCGGCTTCAGCGCCGAGGCCCTCAAGGCCCGCATCGACAACTGCGGTGCCAAGGTGCTCGTCTGCGCCGACAAGGGCTGGCGCGGCAAGAAGAACACCGCCAGCAAGACCAACGCCGACATCGCCATCGCCGGCGAGACGACGGTCGAGACGGTCGTCGTTATCAAGCGTGTCGATGGCGATGTGCCCATGGTCGAAGGCCGCGACGTCTGGTACCACGACGAGATGGCCGCCCCCGACATCACGGCCGACTGCCCGCCGGTGCCGGTCGACGCCGAGCATCCCCTCTTCATCCTCTACACCTCCGGTTCCACCGGCACCCCCAAGGGCGTGCTCCACAGCACCGGTGGGTACCTGCTCTTCGCCCACGACTCGGCCAAGTACGTGTTCAACCTGCACGACGACGACATCCACTTCTGCACGGCCGACATCGGCTGGATCACCGGGCACAGCTTCATCGTGTATGGCCCCCTGGCGTGCGGCGCGACGAGCCTCCTCTTCGAGGGTCTGCCGACGTACCCCGAGCCGGACCGCTACTGGCAGGTCGTCGAGAAGCACAAGGCCACCACGATCTACACCGCCCCGACCGTCATCCGCAGCCTCATGGGCCAGGGTGACGAGTGGGTCGACAAGCACGACATGTCGACGCTTCGCGTGATGTGCTCCGTCGGTGAGCCCATCGATCCCAACAGCTGGCTCTGGTATTACAACAAGGTCGGCAAGGGCCGCATCCCGCTCTGCGACACGTGGTGGCAGACCGAGACCGGCGGCCTCATGATCACGCCGCT
>CAIOZS010000282.1 GCA_903862845.1 uncultured Thermoleophilia bacterium | reverse complement strand
GGAGACGTCCGCCATCCAGGCGCCCGCCAGGGGCGGCGGCGCCGACCAGGGGCACGGTCTGAGCCAAGGCTCGCCTCTCATGGGCAGCCCACAGGGGCAGCGCGACCAGACTGCGAGAAGGCAGCTCGGAGCAGACGCCGGCAGGTGGGGCAGCGGTCCGAGAGCGAGCGCCGACGCGGCAGGGCCCGGCCCTAAACCGTCCGGCCAGTCCGACGCCCAAGACGGAGCGAACGCGGACTCATCCCCGTCCGGAGGTGCCGGTGGCGACACGAGCAGCGGAAACGCCGGCGGGGCAGCAACCGGCGGCTCGGGCAACTCATCCGCCCCCGGGAGCTCGAGCGGTGGCGCGGGCACCGGTTCCACGGGCACCGGTTCCACGGGCGCAGGCGGCTCCGGAGGGCCTGGCGGCGCTGGATCCGACTCCGGCGAGCCGAGCGGGGGCTCTCGCTAGCGAGCGCCGAGCTGCCCGCCACGCTTTGCCGCGGTTGTCCCCAGCGCACGAGAGTGCAGCGGGCGAACCCGGACGCGGGGCGCCGGCGCGCGTGCCGCCTGGTGCCCAGCGGCGGCTACCTTTTGGATGCCACCAGCGCCAGGTGGTACGGGAGATCCGTGCCCGGCTCGTGTGCCTCGACCTCCTCGAGTCCCATCTCCGTGATGATGCCGCGGACCGCAGCGAGCCCAAGGACATGGTCGAGCGGGGGGCCGACGGGCCGCTCACGGTCGCCCCAGTCGAGGACTACGAAGAGCCCGCCGGGGCGCAGAAGGCGGACGACCTCGTCCAGGGCGCCCGGCTGGTCGTACAGGTGGTGGAGCACGTCGACCATGACTACGCGGTCGGCAGCGCCGTCGGCGAGCGGCACGGCGTTCGCGTCGGTCTCGACGACCTCGAGCCTGCCGGCGAGGTCCGGCGTGATCTTCTCGCGCAGCATCTGCGCCAGCCGCGGCAGCGCCTCGACGGCCACGACGCGGCCGCCGGGCACCGCTTGCGCCACACCGATCGTGTAGACGCCGGTGCCGGCGCCGTAGTCCACCACGGTCTCGGCGCCGTCCAGGCGGAGCAGTGACACTACGGCGCTTCGGGGGAGAGCCTCCAGACGGGCCGGATCCCCGAGGCGTTCGGCGTGCTGTGGGTCGAAGGCGTCGGCCATCAGGCGGTGACCGTCGTGACGTTGAACGCCGGCGGCTGGTGCAGATGCTTCTTCACGGAGCAGAGGTTCATCGCGTTGACGATGGCGGCCTGATACTTCTCAGGGAAGCCGGCGGGCAGTTCAAGCTCGAGGTCGATGTTCGTGATGAGGCCGACCTCCGGGTCGAACTGAGGGCGCATCGTGAGCTTGGAGCCCTTGGGGTCGATGCCGCGCTGCTGCATGAAGCCGAGGGCGAAGATGCCCGCGCAGGTACCGATGGAGGCGAGGAAGAGGTCGAAGGGCGCCGGCGCGGAGTCGTCGCCGCCACCGCGCGCCGGCTGGTCGGTCTCGATGGTGAACCCCCCGTAGTCCGCGTACACGCGCTTGCCGCCGGGGAAGTAGATGTTCATCTCCATGCTTGATTCCTTTCCACAGCCCCAGCCTCCACGACCGGAGCATCGCCTGTCCAGGTAATTTCCATGTTGCGAAATTGCGAAACTTGGATACAATGGCGTCATGAATGATGACCGCCAACGATACGCCATCCACGCCGCCGTGTTCGCCGCACTCGCCAACCCCACGCGGCACGAGCTCATGCACCATCTCTGCGACGCGCCACGCACGCCCAGCGAGCTGGCGGAGCTGCTCGAGGTGAGCCGCCCGAACGTCTCACAGCATCTCGCAGTTTTGCAGCGCGACGGCCTGGTCAAACGATCACGGCAGGGCGGGCGCGTCCTCTGGGAAGTCCTCGACCCGCGCCTGTCCGAGGCCTGCGCCCTCATCGACGAGATCCTCGGCCACGAGCTCGCTCAACGCGCGCATGCCCTTGAGCCGGCCGGCATCGCCACATAAACGTAACGTCAACGGGAGAGTCCGCATGATCGAGGTCAACGTCCACGCCTGTCCCCAGAATCATCCTTGCCCCGCCGTCCGCAGCTGCCCTGTGGGCGCCATCATCCAGGACGACATCTTCTCGGCGCCGCGCATCGATCACGAGCTCTGCACCGACTGCGGTGCCTGCACCAAAGCCTGCCGGGTGTTCTCCCTGGTACGCGAAGAGGTAGGAGTCATCTGATGGCCATCGTCGACCTCAAGTGCCGTTCGTGCGAGCATGCCTTCCAGCTGGTCACACGCGGCGCCGTGAAAG
>CAIOZS010000281.1 GCA_903862845.1 uncultured Thermoleophilia bacterium | reverse complement strand
TGAGACAGGCGGGTCTGACGGTGGAGGAGCTCAAGCATCTGCTCTGAGTCGATGCCGGACCGGGTGACAAACGATTCGCGCGAAATGACCATCCCCGTCGCTCGAGCGCCGATGAGCCACGAGTGGGCGCCCGGCGGATGAACAGCCGGCAGCGCTCCCGGCGGGCACGCGGGCGGCCGCGGCGCGGGGTAGTGCGAAAGGGGAAGACAAGGATTCCTTGACTGTCGCGTCGCCCGCGGCCATCCGCAGGCTCGCTGGTGAGGGGGAAGATAAGGATCCGGCGGCATTCCTTATCTTCCCTCGCAGCACTACCCCGCCGCGGCGGCTCCGGCACGCGGAGCCCGCCATGACCGCCTTCTCGCCACTCGTCGATCCGAAGGCTGCACGCGCAGCCGGACGGAAGGGGATGGCCATATCGCATGCAATCTCCAATGTCACCTTTGATTTTTCATGGCAAGAGGACTACTTTACGCTCATGGATCTCGTCACCAGAACGCAGGATCTGCGCGCCGTCGAGAGCCTGCTGGCCACCTTCCCCGTCACGGCCATCCTCGGGCCACGGCAGTGCGGCAAGACCACCTTGGCCCGGGCCTTCAAGGCCGACCACTCGTTCGACCTCGAGAACCCGCGCGACGTGGCGAGGCTCGAGCAGCCGCAGCTCGCCCTGGAGGACCTGACGGGGCTCATCGTGATCGACGAGATCCAGCGCCTGCCGGACCTCTTTCCCCTGATGCGCTACCTCATCGACCGCGAGGCGGGGCAGAGATACCTGATCCTCGGCAGCGCGTCCCGGGACCTGGTCCAGCGCGGCTCGGAGACGCTTGCCGGTCGCATCGCCTTTCATGAGCTGGGCGGCTTTCGCCTGAGCGACCTGGGCCCCGACAGCGTGACCGACCTCTGGATTCGCGGCGGGCTGCCGCGGTCGTTCCTGGCGGCGTCGGAGGACGAGAGCCTGATGTGGCGCCGGCAGTACATCTCCACTTTCCTCGAGCGGGACATCCCGCAGCTCGGCATCACGATCCCCGCGCGCACGCTGCGGCGCTTCTGGACGATGCTCAGCCATTACCACGGGCAGATCCTGAACTTCTCGGAGCTGGGACGGTCGTTCGGGGTGTCCGACATGACGGTGCGCAAATACTGCGACATCCTCGAGGGTGCGTTCATGATCCGGCTGCTGGCCCCGTGGGCGGCGAACGTCGGGAAGCGGCTGGTGCGCCGCCCCAAGTTGTATCTGCGGGACACCGGCCTGCTGCACTCGCTGCTCTCGCTGGACACGCCGCAGCAGGTACTGACGTCGCCCAAGCTCGGCGCGTCGTGGGAGGGGTTCGCCCTGGAGATGATCGTCAGGACTCTCGACAGGGATGACAGCGAGCTCTACTTCTGGCGCACGCACAACGGCGCCGAGCTCGACCTGCTCTGGCAATGGGGCGGTCGCAACTGGGGCGCGGAGATCAAGTACCAGGACGCGCCGCGAATGACTCGCTCGATGAGGGCGGCCATGGAGGATCTGGAGCTGGCCGCCCTGTGGGTCGTCTACCCCGGGCGCAGTGCGTATTGGCTGGCGGAGAACGTCATGGTGGTGCCGCTCCGCGACATCGGCGCCGTCTGGAGCTACGAGCTGTAGGCGGCGACTGAGCGGCAAGCGCCGTTCAGGCCGTGGCCGGCCGCCTCGAGGCGGATAGCCTGCGTCGCGCAGCGGCGTCTGCGTTGATCCGCTTGTTAGCCACGCAACCGCGATTGATGCCGCTTCGGGTCAAGCGCGACATGCAGGCACGCCACGACGATGAGCGTTTTGTCACCATGGATTCGATAGTAGAGGCAGTAGGGGAAGCGCTCGAGGAGAAGCCTGCGCGTCTCACGGTAGGCGACGGGGCGTGCAGCCGGGAAGGCGATGATCGACTCTACTGCGTCGTGGACAACGTCAGCGAACTCATCACCCAGACCGGGGCGCTGCTCCTCGTACCAACTGTGCGCCGCCCTCAGATCGGCGAGGGCCTGCCGCAGGAACCAAACGTCGCTCACTCGAGACGACTGCGGATGCGCCGCTTGACCTCGTCCCAGGAGATGACCTGCGCCTCACCACGATCGAGCTCGTCAAGGCGTCGATCGAGCTCGGCCTGCTGGGCGCTCGTCAGACGAACGGTCTCGGGCTGCGAACGGAGACTCTCCCAAAGGTCCTCGATGAGCTGCAGGCGTTCCTCCGGGGCGAGCGTCTCAATATTGATTGCCGGCATGGTCATGGTTCGATGATACGCCTCATGCGTCGCTCGACAAAGGCCTTCCGGCGCGGCCGTGGCTAACATACTGATGGCCGATCAGCGGCCTGCGGACGTCGAACGTCTCAAGGGTGACGAGTACTTCCGCGCGACGGCCGGGGAGTACCGCATCGTCATCGACGTGCAAGACGGCGTGCTGCGCGTCATCGCGATCGGCAGGCGCAACGACGATGAGGTGGAGCGGCGGCCGGGCTGAAGGGGACGATGGCCCGCTCACCGGCGGATGCTCGGCGGCTGCGGTCCTTCGGCCTGCCGCCG
>CAIOZS010000280.1 GCA_903862845.1 uncultured Thermoleophilia bacterium | reverse complement strand
GCGACGCGATCCTGGCGGCAGCCTTGAGGGATCGCGCCGGCGACCTGCAGGTGCAGGGCAGCGGCATTGTCGTGAAGCTGCTCGCCGACGACACCGACGGTGACCGGCACCAGCGTTTCCTCATCCGCCTGGAGTCGGGGCAGACGCTGCTCGTGGCGCACAACATCGACGTGGCGCCGCGCGTCGAGGGCCTGGCAGTCGGTGACGCGGTCGCGTTCGGCGGGGTCTACGAGTGGAACGCCGAGGGAGGCACCATCCACTGGACCCACCGCGACCCGGACGGGCGGCACGCGGCGGGGTGGCTGCGTCACGACGGGAAGACGTACCAGTAGACGAGCGGGAGGCGGCGCACGTTGCCGCATCCGCCGAGACTTAGTACAGTTTATCGTTCCGAGTGCATCCGGCCCACAGGGTCGTCCCGAGGAGGACACCGCATGTTCTACGACAAAGACGCCGACCTTTCCCTGATCAAGGCCAAGACCGTGGCCATCATCGGCTTCGGCAGCCAGGGCCACGCGCACGCCCAGAACCTCCGCGACTCGGGCGTCACCGTGGTCGTCAGCGACGTGCCCGGCACGCCCAACGCAGCGCGCGCCGAGAAGGCCGGCTTTGAGGTGCTCAGCGCCGCCGAGGCCACGAAGCGCGCCGACGTCGTCATGATGCTGGTCCCCGACCAGACGCAGGCGATCGTCTACAAGAACGACGTCGGTCCCAATCTCAAGGACGGCGCCACCCTGATGTTCGCGCACGGCTTCAACATTCACTTCGGCCAGATCGTGCCGCCGCAGACGGTGGACGTGAGCATGGTCGCCCCCAAGGGCCCCGGCCACCTCGTGCGGCGCCAGTATGAAGAGGGCAAAGGCGTGCCCGTGCTGATCGCCGTGGAGCAGGACGCCAGCGGCCACGCGCAGGCCCAGGCGCTGGCCTACGCCAGCGGCATCGGCGGCCTGCGCGCCGGCGGCCTCGAGACCACGTTCGCGGAAGAGACCGAGACCGACCTCTTCGGCGAGCAGGCCGTGCTCTGCGGCGGCGTCACCGAGCTGGTCACGGCCGGCTTCGATACCCTGGTCGACGCGGGCTACCAGCCCGAGATCGCCTACTTCGAGTGCCTCCACGAGCTCAAGCTCATCGTCGACCTCATGCAGGAGAAGGGCATCGCCGGGATGCGCTACAGCATCAGCGACACCGCCGAGTACGGCGACCTCACGCGCGGCCCGCGCATCATCGACGAGAACGTGCGCGATACCATGCGCGAGCTGCTCGCCGAGATCCAGAGCGGCGAGTTCGCGCGCGAGTGGATCCTCGAGAACATGGCCAATCGCCCCGTGTTCAACGCCCTGCAGCGCCAGGGCAAGGAGCATCTCATCGAGACCGTCGGCAAGGAGCTGCGCGGCATGATGAGCTGGATCCACGAGGGCGGGTTCGATATCGACGTGTGAGCCGGCTCCAAGCCGAACGGCAGTCGGGGGGCCGGGCGCGCCATGCGGCGCGCTCGGCCCTTCGGCGTTGCGGCCCCCGCGAATCCGCCGGCCGTTCCAGGTTCCGCGGCCTCGCGCCCGGGGCGGCGCGGATGCGCCACCTACCGCGGCCGCGTGCCTTCACTCCCCCGTCTGCCTTGGCCCTTCCAGCGCGCGTGGTCAGCAGGGTGAATCGACCGGGATGAACGAGCGTGCGATACTCAAGGCAGCCGTCTACCCTCCAGGCAGGCGGTGCGACGGTCGCCAGGAAGGCGGCAGAAGGCGTCAAGAAGCGGAAGGAGTCGGGGCAATGCCCGAGATCGTCATACGCATACCGGAGGAAACAGCTTTGCTTCTGCACGTGTCGCGCGAAGAAGTGGGACGCAAGCTGCAAATGGCGGCAGCGGCGAAGCTCTACGAAATGGGCGAACTGTCATCCGGCGCGGCGGCGCAGTTGGCAGGCATACCTCGTACTGTCTTCCTCTCCAGGCTTGCCGACTATGGCATCGACACGTTTCGTTTGAGCGAGGTTGACTTGCAGGCAGAGTCGCGGCTTGCCTGAGGTCATCTGCGACACATCACCACTTCAGTATCTTCATCAGATTGGACAGCTGGGTCTTCTGCCTGAGGTGGCGAGACATGTCATCGTTCCTCCCGCCGTCCTCTCCGAGCTTTCGGAGGGACGATCAAGAGGCGTGGATCTGCCCAACCTCCCCGGTCTGGCGTGGGTCACTGTTCGGACGCCGGTCAGTGCGCCGCCAACGTCGCTGATAACCGGTCTGGGACCGGGTGAGACACAAGTGCTGCTGCTTGCGTTTGAGATGCCTGGGGCAGTGGTCGTGCTCGACGATGCTCGGGCGCGCCGTGTGGCGGAACTGCGACACATCCCGGCGATCGGCACGCTGGGACTCCTTCTTGATGCCAAACGAGCTGGTTTGATCTCTGCCGTTGAGCCGTGCCTGGACCAGTTGCAGCTTCGCGGCTTTCGCCTGGCAGCACAGACCAGAACGGCGGTGCTCAAACTGGCGGGTGAGCACGAAGGGAAGTGAGGCACGCTTTCCGGTGGCCATCCGCCGCTCTCGACAGCCGGGAAAAGGCAGGGCCAATCGCTCCCTGTTCAACGCGCTGTCGCGTACTGTCGCCCGGCCCAGCGCCCGGCCCAGCGCCCGGCCCAGCGCCCGGCCCAGCGCTCGCGGCAGCGCCTCCGCGCGGGCGCGCCGCCTGCCGCCG
>CAIOZS010000279.1 GCA_903862845.1 uncultured Thermoleophilia bacterium | reverse complement strand
TGAAGACCTACACCTACTCCGAGGCTCGGCAGCAGTTCGCCGCGTTGCTCGATGAAGCACGACGCTCGGGACGGGTCCAGATCCGCCGCCGGGATGGACAGTTGTTTGTGCTGCAGCCGGCGACGCAGGAACGCTCTCCTCTGGACGTTCCGGGGGTGGCCGCCGGCCTGCTCGCCGGTGACAGCGCCGAGTGGCTGCGGGAAGAACGCGAAGCAGCGGGCGACCGGCTGCTCGAAAGGGCATCAGGGGCTCCGGCTCCCACTTCTGCCGGCCGGAGCAAAGGGCGTAAGCGTTCTTCCCCGGGTGAGCAGTAAGCCCGGGAAGACAGGCACGATCGGGGCAAGATCCTGGTCAGTCCGAGGCGTCGCGGGATGACCCGCAACGCGCAGCGTTGTCGCAGCCACGCGCTCATCCCAGGCCATTGTTCACCTTGATTATCGAAAGCGACGCTTTACACTATCAGGTGATTCTGTAAATCGGACGACGGGTTGGACGGCGTGGAACGCGCCCTTGACGGCTTTCTCCAGCGCTGGCGAAACTCGCCCGCCCGCAAACCCCTGCTGCTGCGCGGGGTGCGCCAGGTCGGCAAAACGTACGCGGCGCGCGAGCTCGGTAGGCGGGCGTTTCCTGGCGGCGCGCACGTCGTCGACCTCGAGCGTGACCCAGGGTTCGCGACGGTGTTCGCCGCCGACCTCGACCCGCGCCGTATTCTCGACGAGATCGGCCTGCGTCGCGGCGGCGCCCTGGTGCCCGGACGGGATCTCCTGGTCCTCGACGAGATCCAGGCGTGTCCCCGTGCCCTCACCTCCCTGCGCTATTTCAAGGAGGAGCTCCCGGAGCTCCACGTCATCGCCGCCGGCTCCTTGCTGGAGTTCGCGCTCGGCCGCGACGGCGTCTCGTTCCCGGTCGGCCGCATCACGCCCGTCACCGTGCGGCCGCTCTCGTTCTTCGAGTTTCTCCGCGCCATCGGCAAGGACGTCGCCGCGGAGATCGTGGCGTCCACGCCGCACGACATCAGCGCGGCGTCACACGAAGCGTTGCTGCAGGCGCTGCGCGACTACCTGGTCGTCGGCGGCATGCCCGCGGCCGTCGCCGCATACGCGGCGGAAGGTCGGCGCAGCGCCGCGCTGGAGCAGCAGAGGGAACTGGTCCGCGTGTATCGCGACGACTTCCCCAAGTACCGCCCGGCCAGCGACCCCGACCTGCTCGACGAGGTCCTCGGCAACGTCGCCCGCGGTGTCGGCGGCCAGCTGTTGTTCACGCGGCTGGCTCGAGACCGCACGCGGCCCACCGTCAGCACGGCATTTCGTGTGCTGGTGCGCGCCGGTCTCGTGCAGCCCATCCATGCCGCCAGCCCGGCGGGCCTGCCGCTGGGGGCGAGCCGCGGCGTTCATCGCTTCAAGGCGATTCTCGCCGACCTCGCGTTTCTTCACGCGCTCTGCGGTCTGCCGCTGTCGCGGGAGATCGCGCGTGCAGACCTGCTCGACATCTACGCCGGAGCCCTGGCGGAGCAGTACGTCGGACAGGAGCTTCTCGCCGGGCTGTCCCGCGGTGGCTCCGTGGACCCCGAGCTCTTCTACTGGGCGGGTGAAGAGCGGGGGAGCACCGCGGAGGTGGACTATCTTGCGGCCACCGGCGAACGAATCTCCGCGATCGAGGTCAAGGCGTCCCGTCCGCGGGGCATGAGCAGCCTGCGTCGCCTTCTCGAAAAGTACCCCGGAGTGCCCGTCGGCCACATCGTGTCCATGGAACCCTATGCCGTGGACGCCACGCGCCGCATGGTGCGCGTGCCGCTGTATTGGGCGGCACGCCTCACCGACTGACGCGCCGATCCGTGCGGGAGACTCGCGTTCGGGCGCGCCCTGCGGGCGCGCGGGCAGCCACACCCGCCGCGGCGGGGTAGTGCTGCGAGGGAAGATAAGGGATGTCGGCCGATCCTTGTCTTCCCCCTCACCAGCGAGCCTGCGGACGGCCGTGCGCGGCGCGACAGTCGAGGAATCCTTGTCTTCCCCTTTCGCACTACCCCGCCAGCCGGGGCTCTGGCCGGCCATCGGTCCCCGCCGCTACCCGCCGAAGAGTCGCTTCACGTCGTGGAACGTGAGGAAGATGAACAACATCACAAGCAGCACCGTGCCGAAGGCGATCATGCGCTCGAGCAGCTTGGCGTTGAGGCGCCTGCCGCGCACGCGCTCGACGAGGTTGAGGGCGATGTGCCCACCGTCGAACGGCAGGATCGGCAGCAGGTTGATGAGTCCCAGGTTGAAGCTCAGGAAGGCGAGCAGGATGGGATACCAGCTCTGCCGCACCGCCTGCTGACTCACGTTGATGATGCCCACCGGCCCCACGGCGCCGTCGGGCCCCGTGGCGCTGATCTTCCCGCTGATCAGCATCCAGAAGCCGCTGAACGTGCCGACGACGACGTCCTTGAAGCCGGCCAGGCCCAGCCCGACCGCGCGGATCGGCCCCGGGCGGTTGCGCACCACGCCGGCGGCGACCCCGAGATAGCCGTTGCCGGGAGACTGCGGGTTCTCGATGAGGGTCACCTTGACGGTCTTCTCCGCGGATGCGCCGCCGGAGCCGCTCGCGGCGGGCCGGTACGTGAGGCTGATCGTCTTGCCCATATTGGCGCGGAAGAAGGCTGACGCCTGATCCCAGGTGGTCCAGCGCTGCCCGTTGGCGCCGACCAGCGTGTCGCCGGCCACGAGCCCGGCTTTGGCGGCCGGCGCATCCTTGACGACCTGGTCGAGCGTGAGGGTCGCCGTGGGCACGCCCTGGATGCCGATGAAGAGGATCATGATGACGGCTGCCGCGAGAAAGTTCATGAGCGGCCCGGCAGCGATGGTGATGTTGCGTTTCCAGACCGCCTTCTTGTAGTACACACGGTCGCCGGTGCCCTCGGGCAGCTCCTCTTCGGGCAGCATGCCGCTGATCTTGCAGAAGCCGCCCAGCGGGATGATGCCGATGCCGTACTCGGTCTCGCCCCAGGTGCGGCGCAGGGCGGCCGGCGGGAAGCCGATGTAGAACTTCTCGACACGCATGCCGAACGACTTGGCGGCGATGAAGTGCCCGAGCTCGTGCACGGTGATGAGCAGCGCGAGCCCGAGGATGGCGACCAGCCACACCCACTGGCCGAGCAGAAGGGTGACGAGGATGGCGCCGCCGAGAAGCAGCGACCAGGGGCTGAGTGCGCGCTTGGGGTTCGGGACGTCGGCGCGGGACGCGGGGGCGTCTGCGGCGCCTACCGTCTCAGGGGCTCCGGGGGCGCCTGCGGTCTCAGTGGCGCCGGTCGCGCCGGTGACGCCGGCAGCGGGCTCGTCGGTGGCCCGTGAGTCTGTGTCGCTTCGCTCGTCAAGCTCGGTCATGCAGTCTCTTTCGTGTGTGATGGCGCAGTCGCTGCCAACAGGATATCCGACCGATGTTGAGGCCGGGTTAACTCCCGTGTGGACGAGGCCGCCGGCCGGCCGGGCGCGGGCTGGGCGCGCTCAGCCCGGCCGGCCGGCGGCCTCGCGGGCGAAGCGGCGCGCCTCCTCGTCGCAGGCGTAGACGTCATCGAGGCTCTCCACGGGCTCGTCGCCGAGCCAGGTGAGGCATTTCTCCACGATCTCGGGGATGGCGAGAAAGGCGATGCGGCCGCCCAGAAACTCCTGCACGGCGATCTCGTTGGCGGCGTTGAGCACGATCGGCGCCGCCACGGTGCGCGGGGCGCAGCCGGCGGCCTCTGCATCGCAAGCGACGATGGCGGCCTTGCGCCCAGCCTCCTCGGCCAGCGCCAGGCAGCGAAACGTCTCGGTGTCGGGCTTGTGGAAGGTCAGCTCGGTGGCGAACAGGTCGAGGCGCTTGACCATCGGCAGCACCGGGCGCTCGGGGTAGGCGAGCGCCCAGCCGATTGGCGTGCGCATGTCGGGAGCGCCAAGGTGCGCAAGGATGGCGCCGTCGGCGAAGCGCGCCATGCTGTGCACCGTGCTCTGAGGGCTGATCACCACGGTGATGTGATCGTACGGCACGCCGAACAGATAGTGCGCCTCGATCACCTCGAGGCCCTTGTTCATGAGCGTGGCGGAGTCGATGGTGATCTTCGCGCCCATCGACCAGTTGGGATGCTTGAGCGCCTGCGCGGGCGTGACGGCAGCCAACTCCGCGGCCGACAGGCCGCGGAAGGGGCCGCCCGAGCCGGTGAGGAGGAGCTCTTCGAGGGCGGGCGCGACAGGGCCGCCGGGGGGGCCGGCTGCGCCGGCGGGCGCGGCGGCAGGGCCGGCGGGCGAAGCCGGCCCGGCCCCCCCGCCCCCCGCCGCGATGCACTGGAACAGGGCGCTGTGCTCGCTGTCGACGGGCAGGATCAGCGAGCCGCTGCGGCGTGCCGCGTCGAGCACGAACGGGCCGCCGGCGACCATGCTCTCCTTGTTCGCCAAAGCCAGAGTGGCGCCGGCTTCGAGCGCCGCCATCGTGGCGCGCAGCCCGGCCGCGCCGACGATGCCGTTGAGCACGGTGAGCGGCACGCCGGCCGCGGCCGCGTCGGCGGCCGCGCGCGAGACGAGCTCCTGCACGCCGGCTTCGCCGGCGAGCACTTCGAGCTTGGGCGCCCGCGCGGCCGCGTCGGCCGCGGCCTTCGCATCGCGCAGGCAAACGACCTTCACGCCGTGAAGCGCCGCCTGCTCGAGCAGAAGCTCGCTGTTCGAGCCGGCTGCCAAGCCGACGAGCTGGCAGCTCGGGACGGCCGCGAGCACCTCCAGGGCCTGGCGGCCGATCGAGCCGGTGGAGCCGAGGATTAGCAGGTGTCGATGCGCGGAGCCGGTCATCGAGGCAAGGGTACCACGGTGCCGGCTCTGCAACCGCGGGTGGCGGGAGCCGCATGCGCTGCCTGCGTCGGTCGGCCGGATGTCCTCCGCACACCTGGCATCCGCCGCGAAGCCGGCGGCGGTTTGGTGCTCAGCGAACAGAGCTTCTCACCCTGCCCGACAGCCTGCCACGGCGCCGGCGGCAGACCGTTTCCGGCAGAACAGCGTTGGCCGGCCGGCCGGTGCCAATCACATTGGAGCAACCTTGGTGGGCGTCGCAAGGAACACAGCAGCCCGAAAACCGTCACGCAGGCGTGTCTGCAGCCGGGGCGGCGGCCACCGCCTGATCATCACGTTGCAGTCTCCACAGCACGACCAGAGCCGCAACGAGCGCACCCACGAGCAGCAGATTGCGCGCGGCTATCACGAGAATGGCCGTGTGCTCCAGGTGCATCATGCTCACATACATCCCGGGGTACTCGAGTTGGGTGAGGATGGTGGCAACCAACACGATGGCGGCAGGCACCCGGAACGCCGGCCGCTTCGCGACCAACGCCAGCGCGACCACGGGCAGCACCCAGATCATGTGCTGCGGCGAAAGCACCTTGTTGCCGCACATCGCGGCGAGCATCAGCGCGAGCACTGCCACCGGCACCGCCTCCGCATCCGCGCGGAGCGCTCGGCGGACCCTCCAGATCACAAGATAGACGACGATCGTCAGCGTCAGCACGGTCAGTGGGGCCATGGTGTTCACGACTTGGGCGCCGGCCGCGAGGATGCTCATCGAGCCCCCCGGCGGCACAACGACGGTCACGCTGCCTGGTTGCAGGACGTCGCGCAGCAAGAACGGGCTGGCCGCGACGCTCTCGATCTGCAGGCCTCGGGCAGTCTGCCCGCCGACGAGACTCGCCCAGAAGCGGCCGGGGTCCCGGGCCACGAAGGGGAGAAAGGGGATGACGGCGCCGGCCGCGGCGGCCAGCGTCGCCCACCAGACCAGACGCCAACGCCGTGCGAGCACAAGGACAAGCGGAAGAAGGACGATCGGCATGAGCTTGAGGCTGAAACCCAGGCCGACCATCAGGCCGGCCAGCGCCCAGCGCCGGTATGCCAGGCAAAGAACACTGAGCGCGACCACCAAGGCGACGGTGCCGTCGAAGCGGTTCAGCCCGATCATGCCGTTCGCGACCACGGCGGCCGCGAACGCCACAGCCGCGGCCAAGGAACGGCCGAGCGTGCCCCACAACCTCACCGCTGCCCAGGTCGTAGTCAGCGCAGTCAGTGTGAACACCGCCAGCATCTCGATCTTGAACTCGCGCGCGTAGCCGGCGACCGTTGCCGTATGGAAAGGGATCAGGAGTGGGACCAGCGTGAGCGGCGGGTATTCGAACTGGAACTGCGCATAAGGCCAAGCGCCGCGACGGATCGACGCGGCGATGAAGGCGTAGCGAGCCACATCGGGAGATGCCGACTCCCACAGAAGGGGCACGATGCGGCGGAGGACCGAGAGCACGAAAGCCCAGGCCACGAACTGCAGGGCGGCTGCAGCGGCGAACAACAGCCAAAGCTCCCTGCGCGTGAGCGGCCTTGGCGAAGTGGACAGTCTAGGAGCGATCGCGACCCGGCGACTGTCCTCGTGAGCGCTGTCGGTCATTTGACTCGCATCTCCTTGGCGAATGGCCGGGTGCGACGCGGCTCCCCACCGGGGCGAAGCCGGGTCTTGGGAAGGAGCGGCGAGTATACCGAATGGCCGTCGACGGTTGGACGTTGAGCACGGGAGACGCTCGACGGGCGCAGGGCCGAGCCCCGTCACGCGGCCTGGACGTTCACTCGCGTGGGAGCCTTGCGAGCACCTGCGCCGTGCTCTCGTCCGCCGGCTTGCGCTGGAAAGCGTATTTGGGGCGCACCAGCACGGGCGGGTAGTCGAGGCCGCCGGAGGCTGCCTGCAGCTCGGCATCGGTCATGCCTGCGGTCCCAATCAAGTTGACGACGAGCGTCGGCACGATGCGGTGACGGCGGTAGTAGCTGATCGTCGCCTGGGTCAAGTTCCCGGAGGCATCCGAAGACAACCAGTACGTGTTGGCGGCGATGCCGCCTGTCCAGTACAGGTAGTACCCGGACCCCTCGTACATGACGAGCAGCTCGTCGTCGGGGCGCGCCTGCTCGCGCAGGTCGGCGGAGTAGCCATCAAGGAGGAGCCGCCGCTCCGGGGTCACCTTGATGCCCCACCACGGGCCCGAGTCGAAACGGCTCGTCAGCTGCGCATACGGAACGTCGCGCTGCTGAAACTGGAACTGGAACGCAACAGTGACGCCGACAGCGGCGATGAGAACCGCCAGCGCGAGCCACGGGACTCCTGCGCTGCGGGAAGCGGCGGGCGGAAGACCACCCGCGTCATCCTCAGACCGGACTGGGGGTGTCGCGAATCCCGGCGGCGCGGTGGACGTTGCGACCGCCTCGAGCGCCCAGGCGAGGAAGAGCCCGCTGGCGATGAGCGCTGGGGCAAGGCCGACGGCGGAGCTCACATAGCCGGCGGCGCTGGTGTAGGCGGTCATGGCCCCCGCGATCATCGCCGGCGCCCAGATCCAGATGAGCAGCTTGGCGCCGGTCTCCCGCCTCTCCCGGGGGATAAACAGGAACAGGTACGGCGTCATAAACGCGTAGATCTGCACGTAGCCGGAAGCCCAGAGCAGGGGGCGCTGGGCGGCCAGCCAGAGCGCCACGGGCACAGTCGCCAGCAACATGCGCCCCACCCGTGGCCAGCGTTGGAACACCAAATAGATGAGGAGCGCAGCGACGATGAGGTATGGGCGCCACGTGGTCAAGAGCCAGAAACCCCGCGCAATCGCAAGGGCCTTCGAGGCTCCTCCGAGCTGATTCGACAGGTGCGCGCCCGCAATCGAGAGCTGCCAGCTACGCACCAGGTTGCGCGGCCCGAAGCTCAGCATCACGGCGCCGATGGGCACGAGCACAAGCGCGCCCCCGAGCACCCAGGCGCTGAGCGCCCGCCATGCACCAAGCCCAGTGGGCGGACCCTCCGGGTCGGGCGGATGCACAAAGGCGCCCTGGGCGAGCATGGCGGTGGCGCGTCGGCCCTGCGCAAACACAAAGAAGACGGCGAAGAAGGGCACGACAAACAGCAGCGAGGGGTAGGCGACGACGGCTAACCCCAGGGCCGCGCCCGCGCCCATCGCGAAGCCGCGGCCCTTGCCGTCGACCACGACCCGTGACCCGAGTGCGGCGCCCAGCGTGAGGAACGCCAGGCCCATCGTGTTGTAGCTCAACTGGGGCGTGGCCCAGAAGATGTACGTCACGAACACGGTCGCGATAAGCAACGCGAGCTGCCAGCGCACCAAGCGCCGGAGCAAGAAGAACACGGCCAGCGCCACGCCGATCGTCAGGAGCAGGTACAAGTGCCGAGTGTAGATGACGAGGCCCGTCGGGTCGTTGGCGCGAAGCAGCCCGAAGAGTTTCAGAAACGGGTATTCCAGCAGAGCCGGGGCTTGAAAAGCGCTTTGGTCGAGACTGAAAGGCCGATCGCCCAGCACCATGCGCCACGGGACCAGGATGTAGAAGCTCTCGTCGCGGAGATCCATGCCCTGGAAGAGCCGCAGCCAACTGAGGACGAGGGCCGCCGCGGCGACTCCGATGGCGACGGCCGCAAACACGACGGCCGCGGCTCCACCGCGCCGTTCCGCTGGACCTCTCTTCTCTGACAAAGTCGCTACTGGTCCGACCCTCTCGCTCACCTGGCACGGTGGCTCCGCGATGAGGCGAAGGCCCGTGCGCGATCTCGTCGTTTCTCAAAGACCGCGCGCGCTCCTCACCACCAGCCACGTCGTGAGAACCCGGCGTCCGCAATGATAGCCGCACCGCGGTGAATGGGCGAGTACGCTCTCCTACACTCACGTTGCGGCGTCTTCCACGTCTCGGCTCCACCGTATCTCGTGCCCACAGGAGGTGATACGGTCACTGCTCGTGCGGCCACCGAAGGACTCATTGAATGCCGTCTCCCGGATCTCGCCCACATGAGTGATAGCCATCATCCGCTGGGGTCGGACATGCGGCACGTCATGCTCCACACGGAGGGGCTCTGGGACGAGCTTCGGGGACGCAGAGTCTTC